>JAFURH010000066.1 GCA_017471945.1 Clostridia bacterium
AAGCCGCTTTTTCCGTTCTGTACGAGGACGAAAGCGTGCTCGTTGCCGATAAAGAGAGCGGCGTGAATTCGGAGGCGGTGTTCGCTGCGCTTTCGCGGGAAAAAGAAATTTATTTTATCCACAGGCTGGATAGAAATACGCGGGGGCTTATGATCTTTGCAAAAACGGCAAACGCCGAAAAATCGCTTCTCAACGCCTTTAAGGAAAAACGCGCGGAAAAGATCTATCACGCCCTGTGCGTAGGCGAGCTTCGAAAAGAATGCGATACGATCACCGCCTATCTTCAAAAAGACGAAACCCGCGCGAGCGTGAAGGTGTTTGATACGCCTCGTTCGGGTGCGGAAACGATCGTAACGGAATATAAAGTCCTGTCGTTTGAAAAGGAAGTCTCTAAGGTGGAGATCACGTTGCATACGGGCAAAACGCACCAGATCCGCGCTCATCTTGCGCATATCGGCAATCCCGTTTTGGGGGATATGAAATACGGAAATACCCAAGTAAATAAAAAATATAATAAGAGTCGTCAATGTCTCGTGGCTAAAAGCTTGCGGCTTACCGTTCCCGAGCTGCCCGCGATCGACGGAAAAACGTTTTATTCCGCGTTCGACGCCGAATGATCCGAATAACTGCCGTCTAAAAACACTCTTTATCCTCCGAACAGTCTGTTCGGGGGATATTTTTTTGCATAATTTCCCAAAATCCCGCTCAAATGCTTGACGAAAGGGGAAATATTTATTATAATATGAATACATATTCATAAATCAATAAATAAAGGAGGAAGAGTATGAATAAAGAGGAATGTACGCACGGTGCGGAGCACGAAGCGGCGGCAACGCGAGCGAAAGAGCGCGTGCTTTCGCTCGAAGGATTGGAAGAGATCTGCAACACCTTCCGTATGCTCGGCGAGCCGTCGAGAATGAAGATCGTGCGCGCGCTGTTAGAAGGCGAACTCTGCGTGTATCATATCGTGGAAGCGTGCGGAGGACAACAGAGCGCGGTCAGCCATCAGCTACGCGTACTGAAAGATAATAAAATCGTCAAGAGCAGAAGGGAAGGGCAGAATATTTTATATTCGCTTGCCGACGAGCACGTGGGAGAGATGGTGCGTATCGGAGAGGAGCATCTTTGCTGTAAAAAAGAATGAGGAGAAACGAAAAATGAAAAAGACTTTACAACTCGAAGGCTTGGATTGCCCCGTTTGCGCCGGAGAACTTGAAAGGGAGATCGCAGCGATCGAAGGGGTAAGCTTTGCGTCGATTACTTTTGTCAATCAAAAACTCACGGTGGAGTTCGATTCCCTCAAAACGCTTCAAAAGATAATAGATAAGGCGAATCATTTCGAAGAAGTACGCGTGGTGGAAAGCGGAGCGCACGAACACGGCCACGGCCACGATCACGACCACGGTCACGAGCGCGGCGAAAATCATAAAAAAGAGATCTGGCAGATCGCGATCGCGGCGGTGCTTTTTGCTCTCGGCTTTTTGTTCGAAAGATTGGGAGATAACGTCGTTTTAACGGTTTTTCGCTATATTGCGTACGTCGCCGCGTATCTGACCGCGGGATATTCCGTTTTGATCGCGACGGGGAAAAACATAGCGAAGGGGAAAATTTTCGACGAAAATTTCTTAATGACGGTCGCTTCAGTCGGCGCGCTGTTTTTAGGCGAAATACACGAAAGCGTGTTGGTTATGCTCTTATATCAGACGGGTGAATTATTGCAGGGGATCGCCGTCGGATCGTCGCGAAACTCCATTGCGGAGCTGATGGATCTTAAAAGCGAATTTGCCACGCGGATCACGGAAAACGGCGAACACGAGCATATCCCGCCCGAACGAGTAAGGGTCGGAGACGTTTTACAGGTAAAAGCAGGCGAAAAAGTACCCGTAGACGGCGTTTTATTAGACGAAACCGCCGAGCTGGACACCAAATCTCTTACGGGGGAAGCGCCGCTGAAAGTTTTAAAACCGGGCGACGAGCTTCTTTCGGGCTGTATCAACGCGGGCAAGGTGTTTACTATGAAAGTCACCCGTCCGTACGAGGATAGCGCGGTTGGAAAAATTCTCGACCTCGTAGAGAATTCGGCGGCGAAGAAGGCTTCGCCCGAAAAATTTATCACGAAATTTGCACGCATTTATACGCCCGTCGTATGCCTTCTGGCAATCGCGATTTTTGCTATTGCGCCGCTTTTATCCTATCTGATCATCGGCGAGGCGAACGTTGCAAGATACGCGCAAACGGCGCTTACCTTCCTCGTCATTTCCTGCCCTTGCGCGCTCGTCATTTCCGTGCCGCTTACTTATTTTTCGGGTATCGGCGCGTGTGCGAAAAACGGGATCTTGGTCAAAGGTTCGACGTATCTTGATCTTGCGGCAAAAGTGAGCGCGATCGCGTTCGATAAAACGGGTACGCTCACGGAAGGGGATTTTAAGATCTGCGGCGTACGTCCCGAAGCGGACGTAGCGGAAGCCGAGCTGTTATCGGTGGCGGCAACCCTTGAAAAAAGTTCTTCGCATCCGATAGCAAAGGCGTTTTCGTCAATCGAAAGCGGGGACGGCGAACGCGTGGAGGAGATCGCGGGAAAAGGTCTGAAAGGGCTTGTCAGCGGCGAAACGACGCTCGTAGGCAACGCAGAATTGTTGAAAGAAAACGGCGTTGAAGTCACGCCTTGCGAAAGTCTGTATACCCTCGTTTGCGTAGCGAAAAACGGAAGATACTTAGGTGCGATCGAAATCGGCGACGCACTCCGAGCCGAGGCAAAAACGGCGGTTGAAAAACTCAAAAAACTCGGTATAGAGCGTTTGATAATGCTCACGGGCGACAACCCCGCGAGAGCGACGAAAATTGCAAACGAGGTAGGCGTGTACGAGGTGAACGCTTCGCTTTTGCCCGATGAGAAGCTGAAAAAAGCCGAGGAGATCAAAAAGCAAAACGTGCTGTTCTACGTTGGCGACGGTGTGAACGACGCGCCTGTAATGACGGCGGCGGACTGTTCCGCGTCGATGGGTTCGCTCGGTAGCGCGGCGGCTGTGGAGGCTTCCGATTTCGTGCTTATTTCCGATAATTTAGGCGCGATCCCGAAATGTATCAAAATCGCGCGCAAGACCCGTTCGATCGTCAAGCAGAATATCGTGTTTTCTATATTTATGAAGGTGGCGTTTATGGCGCTCGGTCTCGCTGGCGTTCTGCCCCTTTGGCTCGCGGTGTTCGCGGACGTGGGCGTAATGCTTCTTGCGGTTTTGAACTCTCTTAGAATGAGAAGCAAGATCAAAGAATAAAAGAAGGAAAAGTTATGAAAGAAAAAATCAAACTCGTGGTGGCGACGGGAAACGCGCATAAACTCAAAGAGATCGCGGAGATATTCACGCAGTTCGAGGTCGTATCGCAAAAGCAGATGGGCTTTTGCAAAGACGTGGAAGAAACGGGGCTTACTTTTTCCGAAAACGCGCTGATCAAAGCGCGGGCGGCTTCCAACGCACTCGGCTGTGTTGCCCTTGCCGACGACAGCGGACTTTGCGTGGACGCGCTTTGCGGCGAGCCGGGAATTTACAGCGCGCGCTATGCGGGCGAACACGGAAACGACAAGAAAAACCGCGAATTATTGCTGAAAAATATGCAAGGCGTAAAAGACAGACGGGCGCGCTTTGAATGTGCCGTCGCGCTCGTGTTTCCAAGCGGGAAAGAACTGGTTGCCGAAGGCAAAACGTACGGCGAAATTTTAACGGAAGAAGTTGGCGACGGCGGGTTCGGCTACGATCCTATCTTTCAAAGCCGCGATCTTGAAAAATCCTTCGGCGTAGCGACGGCGCAGGAGAAAAACTCCGTATCCCACCGTTTCCGCGCGTTACAAAAGTTATTGAGTAAGCTGAAAGAGGCGGGGGAAAGGGTATGAAGAAGATCGTCGTGATCTCTGACACGCACGGTAACCTCGGCGGAATAGAAAAACTTGCCCCACTTATGGCAGAAAACGATTTGGTCGTACATCTTGGCGACGGTGGGTCGGATCTGCGGACTTTTACGGCGAATTTCCCGGAAAAAGCGTACGTTTGCAGGGGGAATTGCGATTTTTTCTCCGCGTATCCCGAAGAAGGCGTTTTAGAAGTAGAACGGATACGTATCTTTTATTGTCACGGGCATACCTACGGCGTAAAGAGCGGGCTTTGGGGGCTTGCGCGGGAAGCGAAGAGACGGGATTGTCAGATCGCGTTATACGGTCATACGCATACTGCTTTGATCACCGAACTCGACGGTGTGACGCTCGTTAATCCCGGCAGTCTGAAACGCGCCGTGGGAGAAGGAGGGAGCTATTGTTATCTCGTCGTCAACAAGGAAAAGTTTACTCCCGTGCTCGTGGGAGAATCGGCTTTCTGAAATTAAAAAAAATTTTTTAAGCGAAAAATCGTTTGCAAAAATTCAAAAATCCGAATAAATCCATTGTTAATCCCTGTCGTGCAAACGGCGGGGATTTTTAAGATAAAAGAGGCGCAAGAAGATAAATAAAACCCGACCGAGTTTCGCAAAATAAGTAAAAAAGAATTTGTTACCGCTTTTTTACAAATTCGGATGTTTTGTTACCGTTTTTTTACAAAAAAGTGCGGAATTTTTTACAAGTGGGAGTTAAAATAAAGGCACAAAACAAAAAGGAGAAAAAAATTATGAAAATGAAAAAACTTGTAGCAATGGTAATGGCGCTTACGGCGATGGGGTCGGTCGCGACCTTCTCTGCGTGCGGGGATACCCAAACGATTGAGATCGCGGGTTCGACTTCCGTGCAGCCTTTAATGGGCGTGCTTGCGGACGCGTATATGGCAAAGCACGACGACGTACAGATCAAAGTCGAAGGCGGCGGTTCGTCGATCGGCGTATCTAATGCAAAAGAAGGCAAAGGAGATTTCGGTATGGCGTCCAAGGCAGTTTCCGAAACAGGGGTCACGGCGGTAAAAGTCTGCGACGACGGCATTATCGTGATCGTCAACAAACAAAGCGCGCTCACGGACGTAACGGGCGTTCAGCTTTTCGATCTTTACGTATCGGGTACGGCGCTCGGCGCGGTGACGATGCCCGTAACGAGAGAGTCGGGTTCGGGCACGCGCGACGCGTTCGAAGGACTCGTAAAAGGCGCGGACGGCACGAAGCTCGAAACGGTATCAAATCGTGCGCCTACGCAGGAGTTTTCCTCGACAGGTACGGCAATGACCTACGTGGAACAAAACGCCAACGCATTAGGGTATATCTCCCTCGGTTCGTACGATCAAAAGAAAGTAAAAAAGCTTACCTTCGAAGGCGTGGAAGCGACGGCGGAAAACGTAAAGAACGGTTCGTATAAGCTCGCTCGTCCTTTCAATATCTTATACAATACGGAAAAAAGTTTATCCGACGCGGCGCAAGGCTTCCTCGATTTTATTTTGTCCAAAGAAGGGCAGGCGATCGTAGCGGAAGAAGGCTATATCACTCTCTGATAGCAAAAAGGATATAAAATTATGGTAAAATCCGAAAATAAAAGCGAAAAGGCGGCTAAGATCGTATTTATCACCGCGGCGTGTTTCTCGATCGTCGCCGTCTTTGCGATCGTGCTCTTCATTTTCGCTTCGGCGTTTCCCGCCCTTCAAGAAATCGGCACGTTCAAATTCCTGTTCGGAAGTAAATGGTTTCCCAAACAGGACGAATACGGTTTATTGCCGATGATCGTCGCGACGTTGCTCGTAACCGTTTCCGCTCTTTTGATCGGCGGTGCGTTCGGGATCTTCACGGCGATCTTCGTCGTGTATTTTTGCCCGAAAAAGCTGAAAGGCTTTTTTAATCAGATTATCGTACTGCTCGCGGGAATTCCTTCGATCATTTACGGCTTTTTCGGTATGATCGTGTTATCGCCCGCCTTAAAGAGCCTTTTTAACGCGGAAAGCGGCAACGGGCTTTTGGCAAGCGCTTTGATTTTAGGCTTAATGATCCTGCCGACCGTCACTTCGCTCACGAAAAACGCGCTGGAAAGCGTTCCGCGCTCGTATAGCGAGGGTTCGCTCGCGCTTGGCGCAAGCAGGGAGCAAACGATCTTCCGTATAGATCTTCCCGCGGCAAAAACGGGCGTTTTATCTGCTTTAACGCTCGGCGCGGGGCGCGCGATCGGAGAAACGATGGCGGTACTCGTCGTGTGTGGGAACTCGGCGGCGTTTCCCGACGGACTTTTTTCGCCTATTCGCCCCCTGACCGTCAATATCGTCAACGAAATGGGGTATGCTATGGGCTTGCACCGTCAGGCGCTGTTTGCCACGGGACTCGTGCTGTTGGTCTTTATCTTCCTTTTGAACGGGTTCCTCGCCTTCATTAAACGCGAGAAAAAAGAAAAAGACGAAGCGAACAGAACGCTGGTCGGCGGGGGCGCGGGCGAATATATCTATAAAGTGCGCGGAATGGGCTCGAAAATTTTGTCGGTCGTTTCCTGCTTGATCGCGGCGGTAGTGGTGCTTGTGCTCGGAATTTTGATCGGGTATATTCTCGTCAACGGCTTGCCTGAAATCAGCCTTGACTTCTTGTTCGGCAAACCCACGTATAAAACGCCGACCCTGCTCGGCGCGTTCGTTTCGACGGGTTGGATCATTCTTCTTTCCCTTTTGATCGCGATCCCGCTCGGCGTGGGCGCGGCGATCTTCCTCGTCGAGTACACCAAACCCGGTTCGAAACTCGTCAAAGTGATCAGAGTGTTTATCGACACGCTTTCGGGCATTCCTTCGATCGTGTTCGGACTGTTCGGTATGATCGCGTTTTGCGCGGGCGGGAAATCGTTGTTCGCGGGCGCGCTTACCCTTTCTTTAATGATCTTGCCGACGGTGATCCGCTCGGTCGAGGAAAGCCTGTTAGCCGTGCAAAACTCCGTTCGGGAAGGCTCGCTTGCGCTGGGAGCGACGAAGGTAAGAACGATTTTCAAGGTCGTGCTTCCGTCGGCGTTGTCGGGCGTCGTAACGGCGATCATTCTTTCGGTAGGGCGTATCGTTTCGGAAAGCGCGGCTCTCATCTTCACGGCGGGTTCGCTCCCGATGGTTCCGTCCTCGCCGCTTGACAGCGGGTCAACGTTTGCGGTGTTAATGTATAATTTTACGGCGGAAAACCCGAATATGGAAGCGGCTTACGCGACGGCGACCGTACTTTTGATGCTCGTGTTCCTCGTCAATCTCGCCGCCTATTTCTGCGAAAAGAAATGGAAGAAAAATAAATAAGGAAAAACGTATAATGAAAACGATTGAACAATTCAAATTCGAAAACAAAATTGCGGTGGAAATACGGGAAATGGACTTATTCTACGGCAATTTCCAAGCCCTTAAAAAGATCAATATGACCATTCCCGAAAATCGGATCACGGCGATGATCGGTCCGTCCGGTTGCGGAAAATCCACCCTATTAAAGTCGCTGAACAGAATGAACGATCTGGTGGAGGGTTGCAGAGTGGAAGGCGTGATACAGATCGGCGGGCAAAATATCTACGATAAAGCTATGAATCTTTCGATGCTCCGCAAAAACGTGGGTATGGTCTTTCAGCGCCCCAATCCTTTCGCAATGAGCGTATACGACAATATCGTCTACGGCCCGCGCACCTTCGGGATCAAGAAAAAAGCCGATCTCGACGAGATCGTCGAACGTTCCTTAAAAGGCGCGGCGATGTGGGAGGAGCTTAAAGACAGGCTGAATAAATCGGCTTTGGGGCTTTCGGGCGGACAGCAACAACGGCTGTGTATCGCCCGCGCGCTCGCCGTAGAACCTCAGATCCTTTTAATGGACGAACCGACGAGCGCGCTCGATCCTATTTCCACGGGTAAGATCGAGGAGCTTTGTACCGAGCTTAAAAAAGACGTGACGATCGTTATGGTCACGCACAATATGCAACAGGCTACGAGAATTTCGGATAAAACGGCGTTTTTCCTCTTGGGTGAAATGGTGGAAATGGGCGATACGCACAAGATCTTCTCTATGCCCGAAAACAAAAAAACGGAAGACTATATCACGGGACGGTTTGGTTAAGATGCGAAAGAATTATTTAAACGATTTGAAAGAACTCACGCAAGAAATGGAAGAAATGAGCGAGCTTGTTGAGCAAGCCATAAAAAACACGGTGGAGGCGCTTCAAAAGGACGATTTGATAATGGCGCAAGAAGTCGTCAACGCCGACGTAAAGATCGACGATATGGAACGTTCGGTGGAAAATCTCTGTTTAAAGCTTTTGCTCACGCAACAGCCCGTTGCTTCGGATATGCGTATGGTTTCCTCTGCGCTGAAAATGATCACCGATCTGGAACGGATAGGGGATTTTGCCGCGGATATCGCGGAGATCGTGCTCAAAGGCGGCAGAACGCATACCTCGTACAGTATTCCTTTTATTGAAAAGATGTGCGGCGAAGTGATCAAAATGGTGGACGAGGCGGTGCGATCGTTTGTGGAAAAGGATATCGATCTCGCAAAAAAGGTTTGCAGGGCAGACGACGCGGTGGACGAACTTTTTCTCGGTGCAAAAGATCTTTTGGTGGAACGTATCCGTTCCGACGAACGATTTGCAGAACGCGCGCTCGATTTAATGATGGTATCTAAGTATTTAGAGCGTATCGGCGACCACGCAACCAATCTTGCCGAATGGGTGATCTTCTATTTAACGGGCGTGCATATGAACACGGAAAAAGGCTATTTTGAGAGCTGAGCGGTTTGATTTTATGAAAAAATATTCGTTTTTCGGAGTTTTTTTCAACTTTTTACAATTTTTTTACAACTAACGAGTGACTTTCTTCAAAAAGTATTATATAATAAAAGGGTAGATTTTTGAAAAATCGGTGACGAAACGAAGAAAATTATACTTAGGAGTTTTTGTTTATGTTTACGGCAGAAGAAGTTATGCAGTTGATTCAAAGCCTTATCTGGCTGCTCGCAGGCGTCGGCGTGTTCATCGTAGGGATGAATTTTATGAGCGACGCCTTGGAAAAGAGCGCCGGTAACGGTATGAAAAACTTGCTTGGCAAGATCAGCAATAACCGTTTTTCGGGCGTTGGGATCGGTGCGGGTGTAACGGCGATCATTCAAAGCTCGTCGGCAACGTCGGTTATGGTCATCGGTCTTGTGAACGCGGGCGTAATGACGCTTATGCAAGCAACCCCGATCATAATGGGCGCGAACATCGGTACGACGATCACGGGCGTGTTGGTTTCGCTGAAAAACGACTATTTCAATATGGTAATGTACCTCCTTGCGTTTGCAGGCGTAATGATGGGCTTTTTTAAAAAAGAAAAGATCAAGATCGTGGGAAGCTTGTGTTGTGGCTTAGGCTTGATCTTCGTTGGCTTAAACATAATGTCGAGCGAACAGGCGTTTGGGAACGTGCTCGTGGAAAGAATGTTTATAAACGTCTTTCAGGCGATAGATTTCCCCTTGCTTTTGATCTTCGTCGGTATCGTGTTTACGGCGCTTATCCAAAGCTCTTCGGCGGCAACGGGCGTTGTGATCACGATGGTCGGCGCGGGAGTTCTGCCTCTTAGTATGGCGTTGTTTATCGTGCTTGGCGCAAATATCGGTACTTGCGTAACGGCGTTGCTTGCCTCCGTCGGCGCAAACTCGAATTCCAAGCGGGTCGCGTTGATTCATTTTACTTTCAACGTGATCGGTACGGTCTTGTTCACCGTAATCATTTGGATTTTCAAAGAACCCGTCGTCAACCTTTTGGTTTCGTTGTTCCCGGGCAACGACGCGCTTGCGCTTCAAATGCGCGTGTCGGTTTTCCACGTTATCTTTAACGTGACGACGACGCTGTTGCTGTTGCCGTTCGTAAAGCAGTTGGTGAAGTTCTCGCAAATCGTTATCAAAGATAAACAACAAACCAAAGAAACGGCGAGCCTTAAATACGTTGACGACAGATTGTTGGCAATGCCTGCCGTTGCGATCGGTCAGCTCACGAAGGAAGTGTTCCGTATGGCGGATATGGCAATGGAAAGCTTACAGGTGGCGTTCGACGGGTTTATCAACCGCGATCTTGACGCGGTGAATAAAGTAGCGGAAAATAACGAGCAGATCATTAAGCTTGGCGAACGGATCTCCGATTGCCTCGTGCGAGTTTCTGCGAACAACACTTCTCTTTCGGAGGAAAAGACCGTCAGCGCGTTGCATAACAACGTCGGCGATATCGCCCGTGTAGCGGAACTTGCCGACAATCTCACGAAATATACGAGAAGAGAGGTTCGCGACAATCTGATCTTCTCGGAAGGTATCAACGAAAAGATCGGCGATATGCACGATTTGCTCCGTCAACAATACGATACTGTCAAAAAGGTCGTGCTTGAAAACGATTATGCGGCGCTTCCCGAATCCGACGAAATCGAAGATAAAGTGGATAATATGCGCCGTGAGCTCGTAGCGGAGCACATTCAACGCCTCAGTCAAGGTAAATGCCGCCCCGAAAACAACACGGTGTTTATCAACCTCGTTTCCAATTTGGAGCGTATCGGCGACCACTTGAATTTTATCGCGCACAGCGTGGACGGTTCGCCCGTTAAATAATCGGTAAACTATGAAAGGTCTTATCTACGTCCTCGAAGACGACGAAAGCATCAGCGGTTTAGTTAAATTTTCTCTGGAACGGGAACAGATCGTCTGCCGCACCTTTTCTTCGGTGAAAGCTTTTAAAGACGGTATGGCGTACGGCGCGCCCGATATCGCGCTCCTTGATATTATGCTGCCCGACGGAAGCGGACTGGAAGTGCTCAAAGAGATCAAGGAACGTTATCCGAGCGTTTGTTGCATTATGCTCAGCGCGCTCGGTAGCGAGCACGATAAAGTGGTCGGGCTCGACCTCGGCGCGGACGATTATATCGCGAAACCTTTCGGAGTAATGGAGCTCGTGGCGCGTGTGAACGCGGCGCTTCGTCGGCGTAGTGGAAATAATACGATCAAGGTCGGCGATTTGGAGCTTAACAACGATACGATGTCGGTGACCTTACGGGGAAAACCGCTTGAAGTCAATAAAAAGGAATTCGAGCTGTTGCGCTACTGTATGAAAAATACGGATATGGTACTTCCGCGCGATACCTTGCTTACCGAGATCTGGGGCTACGTGGATACCGAAACGCGAACGCTGGATAATCACGTGGCGCGGCTTCGTAAGCTGGGCGTGGATAATTTCGAAACGGTGTTCGGCGTAGGCTACCGTTTCAAGAAACCGTAATAGAAACTTAAAACGGATAGGGCAGGTATGCGACTATCCGTTTTTCGCAAAGGAAAAGGAGTAAAAAATGCGAAGGAAAATTTTATGGATCTCACAGCTGATTATAGCGGTCGTGCTTTTGATCTACGCGACCTTTTCCACGCAGATCTTCTACGATAGCTCGATAGAATCCGCCGTAAGCGTTTTAAAGGCGCAAACGCAAGTTTTCGACGAAGAGAAGTATACGATTGATGGCGTTGGGGCAAAAGCGTTTTCGGAGCGTATCGGGGGCAATCGAGTCACGCTGATCGCGGTTGACGGCAAGATCCTCGGCGACAGCGAAAAAGATTCTTTGGACGATCATTCGAGTCGAGAAGAGGTGGAAGAAGCCGTGCGCACGGGAGAGGGCTGGGCGATCAGAAGCAGCGCCACGCTCGGCAGAGATACGCTTTATTATTGTAAAAAACTCGCGTTGACTGACGGGGAAATTCTTTTCCGCGTTTCTACGAAAGCGCCGTCCGTCTGGGATACGTTCGGGGATATTTTGCCGACCTTGATCTGGTTTTTGATTCTGGACTTCTTGGTTTGTTTGCTGTTTACCTTTCTCGAAACGGAATATATTTTGAGCCCTGTAAAAAAAATAGCCAAGGACGCGGCTCTCAACCTCAAAGTAGACACGAAATATCCCGAGCTGAAACCCGTCGTGGATATTTTAAATAAGCGGAATAAAGAAGTAACGCAAAAGATCCGCGAATTGTCGGAAGAAAAGGAGCTCGTTGAAAAGGCGCAACGCTCGAAAAATGATTTTATCGCGAACATCACGCACGAAATGAATACGCCTTTGACCTCGATTCGCGGTTATTCGGAGCTGATCGCAAGCGGTTCGCTCGATCGGGAACAGACGGCGCAAGCGGCGAATATATTGTTGCAACAGAGCGACAGGCTTTCCAAACTGATCGCGTGTATTATCAACTATAACGAACTGGATAACGACGATCTTCCCGCCTACGAGGTGGACGCATCCAAACTCGTTTCGGAAATTTTGGACGTGCTTGCCCCCGATATTTTAAAGAGAGAGATCGTCCTTTTAAAGGAGGTCGAGGAAGGGATCGTCGTCAAGAGTCGTCACGAGCGAGTGAACGAGGTGTTCGGCAATCTTATTCGTAACGCGATCCGTTATAACAAAGAAGGCGGCGAACTGAAAGTATCGTTGAAACGGACGGAAAAAGGCGCGAGGTTTGTCGTTACCGATACGGGTATCGGGATCGCGGAGGAGAATTTAGAGCGCATTTTCGATCGGTTTTTTACCGTCGATAAATCGCATAACGGCGTACACGGCGGGTTCGGCTTAGGTCTTGCAACGGTCAAAAAGATCTGTAAACGTTCGGGTTGGGTGATCGGCGTACAAAGCGAGCTCGATCAAGGCACGACCTTTACGGTAGATTTATAAAGATATAAAAATTAAAAAGAAAACCTGTCTTTCGTGATTCGAAAGACAGGTTTTTTATCGTTTACGATCGGTCAAATATGCTCGTGCGCGATCTCCGTTTCCGTGAGAACGGGGGAGTTGAGAGCGAACCGTTTTACCGATTCCACGGCGTTCATACAAAGCCGTTTTGTCTTGTAATGTTCGCCAAGGCAAAGGAGCTGACCGTTGCCGCTCAAAAGCTTATAGATATAATCGCCTTTTTTGGTGAGGGAGATACGGAAATTTCCTTTTTCGATGTTTGCTTTATGCGTCCCGATTCCGTTTACCGCGCCGATATAGGTCGTGTATTCTTCGCTGGACAACAGCTTTTCGCCGTTGTTTGCGAACAGTTCGAAGTAGAACACCTGTTCGCCGTCCGTGCTTTCGTTGGAACTGATGATCCATTTGCCGTTACTGCTTTCCGAAACGGCGGGGAGTTCGCTATCGTCTTCGACGGGGAGTTTGATCACTTGGTCCTGCACGTTTTCGTCGATCACCGCCGTCTGCGCGAAACGCTTCGTGGATTCGATCGCGCGCTCGCAACGGGCGCGGGTCTTATAATTCTCGCCCATACAAAGGAGCATATTCTTTCCGCTCAAAAGCTTGAAGATATAATCGCCTTTCTTGGAAAGGGTGATCTTGAAGTTATTGCGCAAGATATTTTCTTTATGCGTCTTGATGCCGTTTAAAACGCCGTTGTAGGTGGTGTATTCCTCGCTGGATAAAAGCTTTTCGCCGTTGGAAGCGCGAAGCTCGAAGAAATACGATTCGTCCGCTTCGGCTTTTTCTTTTCCGTCGCCTTCCGCTACGATCACGCGGCAGATCACCCATTTCCCCGTATAACGGCTGCCTAATTCGTCGTCCTCGTCGTCGTGTGCGACGGGGGCGGGGGCTTCTTTTACCGCTTCCGTTTTCGCAGGAGCTTTTTTTGCTTTCGCCGCCGCGGGTTTTGCTTCCGCTTTTTTGGCTGTCGAGGCAGGAGCTTTCTTTTTAGCGGGTTCGGTTTTCACCGTTTTTGCTTCTTTTGCCGCCTGTTCCTTAGCTTTTTCGGCAGCTTCCTTTTCCGCTTTTGCTTTCGCTTCGGCTTCCGCTTTCGCCTGCTCAGCCGCGAGCCTTTCCGCTTCGGCTTTTTCTTGCGCTAAGCGTTCTTCTTCGGCTTTTTTAGCCGCCGCGGCAGCCGCTTCTTCTTCGGCCTTTGCCTTGGCTTCCGCTTCTGCCTTCGCTTTGGCTTCCGCTTCTGCCTTCGCTTTGGTTTCCGCTTCGGCTTGTTCTTTGGCGAGGCGTTCTTCTTCCGCTTTCTTTGCTTCGGCCTCTAACGCCGCGGCTTTTCTCTTTTTCGCGTTTTTCGAGCTCTTGACGATGAGTACGATGATCACGACGATCAAAACGGTGGCGACCGCCAACAACACGGCGGTAAGGGCGAGGTGTTCTTTCGCGTAGTCGATTGCTTTTTGGATAAATTCGGGCATAACGCTAACTCCTTTTTCTATCAAACGGAAGAAAAATTTCTTCGTTTTTTTCTTCGCGTTCTGTATAATATATATTCAATACTTATATTTTAATACAAAAATACGGAAAAGTCAATAAGAGTTATAAAAAAATTTCAAGCTTTTTTATAAAAAAATTGACTTTTGCGCGGGAATGGAGTACAATGATACTATGGAAAAAGTAAGGACGGCAATTATCGGCGGCGGCGCGGCAGGACTTTTTGCTGCGGCGAGTTTACCAAACGGATGCGGAAAGATAATTTTATTCGAACGCGGCGATCGGCTCGGACGAAAACTTTCCGCTACGGGCAACGGGCAGGGGAATATTTCCAACGAGGAAATTTCTCTCGCACGGTATTTTTGCGTGGGTGATCGGAGCGACGCGACGATCGGAAAAGCTCTTAAACGCTACGGCGTAGAAAGTATTAAGGAGTTTTTCGAGAATCTCGGCGTGTTGTTGCAAACGGACGAGCGCGGGCGGGTCTATCCTTCCTCGCGCCAAGCGTCTTCTTTGACGGACGCGCTTCGGCGGGAAGTTTCCTCCCGCGGCGTGGACGTTCGGCTCAACGCCCGCGTAACTTCTTTGAAAAAGAAAGGCGACGTGTTTTTGATCGGGTACGATTCGGCGGACGGTGAAAAGACGATAGCAGCGGAAACGGTGCTTCTTTGCACGGGTGGAAAGGCGGCGAAAAATTTCGGAACGGACGGCTCGGCGTTTGCGCTCGCGCAAGGCTTAGGCCACGGCGTTACCGCTTTGTATCCCTCTCTCGTGCAACTCAAAACGGACACGGCGTTTATCAAGACCTTGAAAGGAATACGAGTCAACGACGCGCTCGTTCGGGCGTATATCGGCGAAGAGGAAGCTTGCGCGCTTACGGGCGATATCATTTTTACGGACTACGGCGTTTCGGGCGACGCGATCTTCCGCGTTTCGGCGTTCGTATCCGAACGGCTTTTAGAGGGCGCAAGGCTTTCGATCGACTTTTTGCCGACCGTTTCGGAAGAAAGGCTGTTTTCGTTTTTGCTCAATAAACGGAAGAACGTAAAAAGCTGCCCCGAAGAGGAGCTTTTATGCGGGATCGTCAATAATCAGATCGCGCGGGCGATTGCAAAACGTGCGGGAACGGGGCTTAAAGATCTCGTTGCCGTCACGAAAGATTTTACTTTGAAAGTTACGGGCTCGCTGGGGTTCGATTACGCGCAGGTCACCAAGGGCGGCGTGCCTTTGTCGGAAGTAAACGAGCGTTTTGAAAGCAAAAAAGTCAAGGGCTTATATTTCGCGGGCGAAACGCTCGATATCGACGGGGAATGCGGCGGATTCAACCTTCATTTTGCCTATGCTTCCGCGCGCACCGTCGCGCAGGCGATCGGGAAAAACTCGTTGGAAAAATCCAAAGGACGGGGGCAGGTATGAGTTTAAAAACTCTTTCGAATATAAAATTGCCCGTAGAAAAAAGCGAATCCGAGCTTTTGAAGATCGCGGAAAGATCCCTTAAACGGAAACCCGAGTATTTCGAGATTTTGAAAAAATCGCTGGACGCACGGGATAAAAACAACGTAAGATTCGTGTATACGATCGCATTTTCGGCGGAGAAACAACCGCAAAAAATCCAACCGCTTGAACGGCTTCCCAAGGAAAAAACGCCTGAAAAACCCGTTTTGATCGTGGGGAGCGGCCCTGCGGGGCTTTTTACAGCGCTTAGGCTGTTAGATCGAGGGATCACGCCTATCGTGATTGACCGCGGTGCGCCCGTAGAAGAGCGGGAGAAGAAAATTTCTGTGTTTTTCAGCGAAAAAACGCTCGATCCCGATTCCAATATTCAATTCGGCGAAGGCGGCGCGGGGACTTTTTCGGACGGTAAACTGAATACGCAAACGCACAGTCCCTTGATCCGCGAAGTGCTCGAAACTTTCGTGCGCTACGGCGCGCCGAAAGAGATACTTTGGCTGAACAAACCGCATATCGGCAGTGATAATCTGAAAAAAATCGTCAAAAATATGCGAGAAGATATTATCGATCGCGGGGGACAGGTATGCTTCCATTCTCGTTTGATCGATCTGAAAATCCAAAACGGCTCGATCAAAAGCGTAAAGATCAAAAGTCGTGAAGGCGAGCAAAGTTACGAGGTTTCCGCGCTCGTTCTTGCGATCGGGCACAGCGCGAGGGATACCTTTGAAATGCTTTTATCGCGCGGTGTATATTTTCGCCAAAAAGATTTTGCCGTGGGCGTTCGTATCGAACATTTACAGGATAAAATCGGATTTTCTCAATACGGGAAAAGTTATTCGCTTCTTCCCGCCGCCGATTATAAACTCGTTTCGCACGCGTCCGACCGCGCGGCGTTCACCTTTTGTATGTGTCCCGGCGGGTTCGTGATGCCCGCGGCGAGCGAAGAGGGCGGCGTCGTGACCAACGGTATGAGCAATTACGCGCGCGACGGTAAAAACGCGAACAGCGCGCTGATCGCGCAGGTCACCCAAGCCGATTTCGGGGAAGGCGCGCTTGCGGGCGTGGAATTTCAGCGACGGCTCGAACGGGCGGCGTATCTTGCGGGCGGAAAAACCTACGCCGCGCCCGTCCAAAAAATCGGGGATTTTCTCAAAGACAAAGAAAGCTCGTCCTTTGGAGAAGTGCTTCCAACGTATGCGGCGGGTACGGCGTTTGCAGATCTTCGCTGTGTGTTGCCGACGGGCGTCGCGGACGCGCTCAAACTCGCGATCGCAGATATGGAGAAGAGATTAAAAGGCTTTGCCGATCCCGACGGGATCTTGACGGCGGTAGAATCGCGTACGAGCTCCCCCGTTCGAATCGAGCGCGACGAGAATTTGGAATCCGTCAGCACCAAAGGTTTATATCCTTGCGGGGAAGGCGCGGGCTACGCGGGCGGGATCACTTCGTCTGCAGTAGACGGGCTGAGGGTAGCCGACGCCGTGTATAAAAAATTCGTATAAAAAAACGGGAACTAAATCCCGTTTTTTGCTTGGTTTCGTATCAGTTTTTAAGGGGTCGCAAAACGCCCACGCGGTAGCGAACGACGGATAACGCTTTTAAAGCGTCGTAGTAGACTTCGTTCAAAAACCGCAATCTTTCAAACGTAATATATTCGTTGGGTTGGTGAATGGTCTGTTCGTCGCCTTTCAGCTCAGGCCCGAACGCGCAACCGCATTTGAGCGCTCTCGCGTAAGTCCCGCCGCCGATCGCAACGGGCTTTTCGTCCGTTCCCATCTTTTGATTAAATACCTTAGAAAGCGTGGAGATCAGCGCTCCGTTCAGGGCGTTATAGATAGGGGCTTGATAATTCACGACTTCGATTTCCGCGCCCGCGCCTTGAAGCTTTTCCAGTACTTCTTCTTTCAAATGCGTCGCAGGGAAGCGGATATCGCTCGTGATCGTTAAAACTCCGTTGGCAAATTTCGCAACGTCGGGCGAGATCGTAAGCGAGCCCGTTTCGTCGCGCAACGCCGTGATACCCGCGCAGTCGGCAAATAAAAGCTCGTACGCTTTTTTGCAGCTTTCGTTAAACGAAGCGAAAAATTTCATCATCGCCTCTAAAGCGTTCGCGCCCGCTTGGGGGGTAGAACCGTGCGCCGATTTTCCGTATACGCGCAGAATATTCGTGGTGTTATCGTAAGAGAAAGTCGTTCCTGCGACCTCATTTTGATATCCCACCAGTTTTTCCGCCGCTCTTTTCGTGATCACCGCGGTAGCAAGATCGCACACCATATTCACTCGTTCGCCCGCGTTGAGCGCGGTGAAGGGGGAATCCTCGATCGCAAACGAAGCGGAAAAATGCAAGATCCCTTTTTCTGCGTAGATCACGGGGAAATCCGCATCCGGCGTAAATCCTTCTTCGGGCATTTTCGTAACTTTTTTATAATGCTCGATACATTTCCAACCGCATTCCTCGTTGCAACCTACAATCAGTTTGATCGTGCGGTTGGGCGTGATCCCTTCGTCTTTGAGAGCTTTGAGCGCGTAAAGACAGCAAACGGCAGGTCCTTTGTCGTCCATCGCGCCTCTTCCCCAAATTTTTTTACCCGCTACGTCGCCGTCCGAGAGATCGTCGTTGATCACCCCAGCGAAAGGGGGATATTTCCAGCCGTTCCCTGCGGGTACGACGTCGAGATGCGCAAGCACCGCGAAATCCTTTCCTTGCCCGAACACGACTTCGCCGATATAATTATCGTAATTGTGCGTTTCAAAGCCCATCTTTTCGGCAAGACTCAAAAAATACGCCAAACAGTCCGCCGTTTCTTTCCCGAAAGGAAACCCTTCCTCGGCGGGCTTTAAAGAAGAATCGAAGCGAATGATTTCGGAAACGGTGGAAACCGCGTCGTCGAAATATTTATCCATATTATGCGCCATAAACCAATCCGTCCTTTGATTGATACTATTATTATACACGATTTTAGAGATTTTGCCAATCAAAACGAGGAAAAAACGCAAAAAAGACAAAATATATTTTTTGCGTATCGCGGCAACCTTTGACTTTTTCGACAAAGTATGCTACAATAAACAAAGAAAATTTTATGCGAGAGGTAACGTTATGCCCAATGAACACGAAGGCCATCGCCAACGAATGATACAAAAACTCAACAAGAAAGCTCTGGCTGATCACGAACTTTTGGAAGTATTGCTCTTTTTTGTGCTAAAACGCAAGGATACGAACGGGATAGCGCACGCGCTTTTGGCTGAATTCGGGAGCTTGAAGAACGTTTTTTTCGCTACCGTGGAACAGCTTCAACTTGTAGACGGGATTGGAAAAGAAGCGGCTACGATGATCTCTTGTATCGGTCAGATCTTCGAATCCATTAATCATAGCAACAAAAGTAGGTTTCCCAAAAAATTCGAAAATGAAAGCTTTCTCTCGTTCGTGAATCGGGAATACGCCGACTTGGAAAAAGAAGTGTTGGACGCATATTTGATTAGAAACGACCAAACGATTCTGCTTCATCACCGTTTTACGTCTCAAAGTACCTCGTCAGTGCAAGTCGAAATGCAGGATCTGGCGTTTTTGTTAGGCGTGAATAAGCCCGCAGGGCTCGTACTCGTACATAACCATCCGAGCGGGCGGGCAGAACCTTCGAAAAAGGACGACGAAACGACTTTTCATTGCCGACAGCTTTGCCGTATGCATAACGTGATCCTTTGCGATCATTTCATTTATTCGCCCGTTGCCGTATTCAGTTACTACCGTACGGGCAGATTGCAATCCCTCGATCAAATAATCGATGTAAATCAATTGCTGAAAAACGAACTGGCGCGGAGGATTTGACGAGTGAACGAAGACTACGCAAATAAACCCGACGGCTCGTCCGAGCCCGTCGAGGAAGAAAAAAAGCGCGAAAAACAGACCTTTCGCGAAAAAATTTCCCCCTTTTTCGAAAAATACGACCTGCGTGAAAAACACGTTCTCGTAGCGTTCGGGAAACGTATCTTGTTCGGATTAGTCTTATTCTTCGAAGTACTGCTGCTCTTGCAGTTTTTCGGTAGTTGGGCGGTGAAACAGGGTTGGCTTAGGTTTTGTTTCTTCTTTGTCGCGATCGTAGGGCTTAGTATAGCGGAAGGCGTTAAACTGTTCGTCGTTAAAAAATCCTCACGCAAAGCCGTTTGCTACGTCGTGGATTTTTGTTGCGTATTCACGCTCGTGGGGATCGTAGGGAATAACTACCTCGTCGTGCTCTATATCGTCTTGCTTACGGAACTGTATTTCAGTATCGAGAAAGCGTTCCGTTCGTTCGGCGCGTTTTTGGCGGTATTGGTTTTCTACGTTCTTACCTACGGCCTTGCCAACTTTTTCTATTTGGGCGCAGAGCTTACGACGATGCAGATCATCACGCAGTCTTTCAGCTCGTTGATGGCGCTTACTTTGCACTTTTTTATCGTCCGTTTTGCAATGAGTTTTTATCGGCAATACCTGCGCTTGGATAAAGCGCTTAAAGAGCTAGACGAGCGTAAAACGGAACTGGAAAAAGCCTACGCCGAACTCAAAGAAGTCACCGTACTTGCCGAGCGGCAACGCATTGCGAAAAACATCCACGACACGGCGGGACATTCGATCACGACCGTGATTATGCAGACGGAAGCGGCGAAGCTGATTATCGACGAAAATCCCGCGGAAGCGAAAGCGAAAATTATCGCCGCGAATTTGCAGGCAAAGCATACCCTCGAAGAGCTTAGGGGCAGCGTACACCTGCTTTCGGGCGTAGAAGAAAAAGAACCTTTGAAAAGCGCTTTGCTGCGCACGATCAGCGAATCGACGGACGGCACGGAGATCATTATCCGCTCCGAGATCGAGGATATCACGGTTTCGGACGAGAAATACCGCTTACTTTACAACACCTTAAAAGAAGGTATTTCCAACGGTTTGCGCCACGGCAAGGCGACGGCGTTTTGGTTTGAACTCAAAGCGGAAAACGGCGATATTAATTTCTTGTTGTCGGATAACGGCACGGGGTTGGAGCTTGGACAGCTCAAAGAGGGATTCGGATTAAGCGGACTCAAACGGGAAGCGGCGCGGCTTGGCGGCGAGGCGAGCTTCGTTTCCGAAAAAGAAGAGGGCTTTGAAATTCATTTGCGCTTGCCCGCAGACGCTGCGAGCGGCGAGAAATAAACGGAGGAAATTATGCAGGAAACGATTAAAGTACTGATCGTGGACGATCAAGTGATTTTGGCAGAAGGCATCAAAAGCGTTCTGGAAACGGATAAAAGCCTCGAAATCGTGGGCGTTGCGCTCGACGGCTTCGACGCGCTCGAAAAAATGCAGGAAACCCTTCCCGACGTCGTACTGATGGATATCCGTATGCCGAATATGAACGGCGTGGTCGCGACGCAGCGAATCAAAACGGAATACCCGTCCGTGAAGGTTATCATTTTAACGACTTTTGACGACAGCGACTACATATTAAGCGCGATCAACAACGGCGCGAGCGGGTATTTGCTCAAAGATATCGGCGGTGCGGCGCTGATCGACGCGGTAAAAAACGCGTATAGAGGGGATACGATCCTGCCTTCGAAGATCGCAAAACGCATCACCGACGCGGCGAAAAACGTCGTATCCGATCGCGAGATCAAATTAAAACGCGCGTTTTCTCTTTCCGACCGTGAAGTGGAGATCGCGTTGATGGTCTACGAGGGTTTTACAAACAGGCAGATCTCGGCGGCGCTCAAACTCACCGAAGGCACGACGCGCAATTATATTTCGAGTATCTATATTAAATTGGGTGCGGAAAACCGTACGGAAGCGGTATCGTCGATCAAGGGCGTTTTGTAACAGGGCAAGAGTATGTACGAAGTTTATTTATTTGATCTGGACGGCACTCTTCTCGACACGCTCGACGATTTGGCGGCGGCGGTCAACGCCGCGCTTAAAGCTTACGGCTTGTCGCCTCGCACGAAACAGGAAGTCCGCGCATTCGTCGGCAACGGGATCAAAAACTTGATCGAACGGGCGATCGGGGAAAAAAATCACCCGAATTTTTCGGGCGTTTTCGACGAATTTAAACGTTATTATAAAGCGCATTGTAAAGACGCGACGAAACCTTACGCGGGCGTTTTAGAGCTTTTACAAGAGCTTAACGAGCGGGGCAAAAAATGCGCCGTTGTGTCCAACAAAGCGGATTTTGCCGTGCAAGAGCTTTCCAAGGAATATTTCGGAGAACTGATCGCGTTTTCCGTCGGGGAAAACGAAAGCGCGGGGATTGCCAAAAAGCCCGCGCCGGATATGGTGTTAAAAGCCCTCGACGCGCTCGGCGCGAATAAGAAAAACGCAGTGTATATAGGGGATTCCGAAGTCGATCTTCAAACCGCGCAAAACGCGGGGCTGCCCTGTATTTCCGTAACTTGGGGCTTTAAGGACGAAGAATTTTTAATCGCGCACGGCGCGAAAACTTTGGTGGACGAGCCACGGGAAATTTTAAAAATATAAATTAACGCGCCTTCGGGTGCGCTTTTTTATTGCGTTCGCGCACCGAGGATATGCAAGCATCGGATCTTTTCGAAATGATAGGTGGTAAGCGGACGGTTGAACGCGTCGAAAGTATGCGCGGCAAGCAAGGGTACGCCGCGGGAAAACCCTACCACCACGGGCGTGTGGTAAAAATCCCCCGTGCGCCTGCCGAACTGAATAAAATCCCCAACCTCGATTTGCGATAAGGGAACTTCTTCGGCGAAAGGGCCTGTACCCGCGCCGATTTTTCTTTCGGCGTTTTCTATCAAAAATCGGTGAAAATATTCCACGCCCGACCACGCCGCCGCGCGATCGTTTGCCGACGAATAAAACCAACCGATATCGGGGGTATAGTTCATAACGCCCGTGCCCGCAAACAAGCATTGCGAAGCAAAATTCGTGCAATCGCCGCCCACCCCGTCGAAATTATAATATTTAGGATTCCTTGAAAGCGCCCATTTTCGAGCGTACGCCACCACGGCTTCTCTGTCATATTCGAGTATTCTCATACTCACAGTATATGAAAAGAAAAGGGTAGTGGTGCACGTTCGCAACACCCTGTCATTGCGAGCCTTCGCAGAAGGCGCGGCAATCCCTTCTTACGCAGTCCGCAAAGTCCTTGGGATTGCTTCACTTCGTTCGCAATGACCGAAAACCAAAAAACACGCCGTTTGGCGTGTTTTATATTATTGTTCTCCTAATAAATAGTCAGTAGTAACATTAAAATATCGCGCTAAAATAATTACTGCTTGCGCGTTAGGCACTCGTTGTTCGGTTTCCCAATAAGCAATAGCACTTTGCCCAAGTCCTGTTGCTTTTGAAAGTTCGGCTTGGGATAGTCCTCGTTCGAATCTTAATTCTTTTAATCGTTCGGAAAATTTTTTCATATTATTATTTTATCATAATTTTAATAAAAATGTTTGACAAATCACAAATGTGATTGATATAATATAGAAAAATATTGAATCACAATTGTGATTAAGGAGAGCGTATGAATAAAAAATCTGCTATTTTACAAATGTTTAACGGACAAAGAGGGCATCACGATCTTGTTTCTCATACCGAGGAGTATTTTCGACTGTTGCGAGAAAATATAAAAGAGGAAGAAGAATTACGCGAGAAATTAAAAGAACACCCCGATTTATTGCAAATTTTGGAAAAAATAAATGATTCGTTTATAGAGATGTGTTGCGAATGTGAAGATATTTTTTATAGGGAAGGTTTTAAATTCGGCGTTCTTATGGGAATAGAAATAGCAGGAGATAGTGGAGAATAAAAGTGTTCTTGTTTTTAAACTTCTTATCGGAAAATTTAACGAAACGATTGCATTCGTCGGCTTTTTTTGTTATAATAAATATACTATATCGATAAAGGAGTTCTTATGAAAACCATCAAAATCCAAAATTTATCCAAAGAAACGTTTGCGCCGTACGGCGAATACTACAAAATGGACGAGCCGAACGGGCACGCGTTATGCGGCGCGATCCATCGTTTTTATCCCGACCGCGTAACGGCGTATCAAGCCGGCAACGTTGGCTTTTCCGCGATCACGGTAAAAAAGCCCGAAAAAATGCTGATCACGCAGATCGAGTATCACACGACGACTTCGGAGCTTATTATGCCGTTGAACGACGATATGATCCTGCACGTGGCGCAACCGTCCGCAGGCACGCCGATCACCGAGCAGACGAAAGCGTTTTTAGTGCCGAAGCACACGTTGATCAAAATGAACGCTTGCGTGTGGCATTTAGCGCCTTTGCCCGCAAACGCAGACGAATTGTCCGCCTTGATCGTTTTACCCGAATGTACTTATATGAACGATTGCACAGTAGTGGATTTAAAAGAGTCTGAACAGTTTGTGATCGAAAAATAAAAAGGTTGACTCAACGCAAAAAAAGAACACACCGAGCGGTGTGTTCTTTTTTTGGTGGAGCTAAGCGGATTCGAACCGCTGGCCTCCTCGTTGCGAACGAGGCGCTCTACCAACTGAGCCATAACCCCAAAAGCATACCTATTATATAACTTCTTTTCGAATTTGTCAATAATTTTTACCCATATACTTGCAATTTTTTTTTTAATATTGTATAATTATTTTCAAAGAAAGCAAAAAATTTCAATAAACGGCTTTCGAAGAGGTAAAAATGAACGTAAAACAGGAAAAAGAACGCATTATCGCTTGGCTACAAGCGCATAAGGAGCAAACCAACTGTAAAGGGGTTGTGCTAGGTCTTTCGGGTGGGAAGGATAGTACGACCGTCGCGATGCTCTTAAAAGAGGTCTGGGGGGAGAATTTTCTCGCCGTCTTAATGCCAAACGGCAAACAAAAGGATATCGACGATTCCTTCGCGATCGCGCAAACGCTCGGGTTGAACTACCGCGTGGTGAATATCGCAAACGCCTACGAGGGCTTACTTTCCGCGATCGAAAGCAAGGACGGCGGAAATATCGACATTTCCGATAAATCCAAAACCAACGTGCAACCGAGGCTCAGAATGACGACTCTTTACGCGATCGCGCAAACGCTCGGATATCAGGTGGTCGGCACGGGCAACGCGAGCGAACGCTTTATCGGTTGGTTCACGAAATGGGGGGACGGCGCGTGCGATTTCAACCCGATCGCTCATCTTACCTGCACGGAAGTGGTAGAGCTCGGCTCGTATCTTGCCCGCGAGGCGGGGCTCGACGAAAAATTCGTCGTGAAAGCGCCTTCCGACGGCTTGACGGGGAAAACGGACGAGGATAATTTTGGGTTTACCTACGGAGAGCTCGACGGATATATCCGCGGCAACGCCAAAGCCTTAAACGGGGAAAACGCGGAAAAGATCAAAAAATTGCACGAATGGACTCGGCATAAACTGCAAATGCCGAAAGTAATTGAATAAAAGGAGAAAAAAATATGTATTCGTTTTTAAGATTTCCGAACTTTCGAACCAAAGCCCTCACGCTCAGCTACGACGACGGCGTGATCTACGACGAAAAACTCATTGAAATAATGAATCGCTACGGCTTAAAAGGCACGTTCAATTTAAATTCGGGTTTTTACGGCGAAGGCAGACACCTCACCCGCGAGCAATCCGTCGCGCTCTATAAAAATTCTGGACACGAGGTCGCCGTGCACGGGGTGAAGCACCTTTCGCTCGGCGAGGTGGATAAATCGACGGCGGCTTGGGACGTGCTTGCCGATAGGAAGGATCACGAGCAAACTTACGAAACGACGGTGCGCGGTATGGCGTACGCAAACGGAAGCTATAACGACGAGGTGGTGGAGGTTTTAAAAACCTGCGGTATCGTCTACTCCCGCACGGTAATTTCTACGGAAAAGTTCGATATCCCCACCGACTGGCTTCGCTTGCCTGCGACCTGTCACCATAACAATCCCCGCTTAATGGAGCTTGCGGAGCAGTTTTTAGATCCTACGCCCGCCCGTCATTATTGGTATGAAAAGCCCCGTCTTTTCTATCTTTGGGGGCATAGCTACGAGTTTAACGATAGGAATAATTGGGAAGTTATCGAAGATTTTGCCAAAAAGGTAGGCAATCGCGACGACGTTTGGTATGCGACGAATATCGAGATCTACGACTATGTGAAAGCTTACGAAAGCTTGATTTTCAGCGTAGACTTAAAGCGTATCAAAAACCCGTCTTCGCAAGATCTTTGGCTGTGCGTGCGCGGGCAGAACGTGCTTGTGAAAGCGGGCGAAGAGATCGCGTTGTGTAGATGTCAAGAGTAAATTGCACAAAAACGAAAAAAAGTTAAAAAATTTTTGAAATTTTTTGAATTTCAGCCTTAAACAGCTCATTAGCCGTCGCAAAATTCAAGATCGGGCGAGGATAATTGTTTATCCAATCTTCGACTTCTTGCGCTTTTTGAGTCGTTATAATGCTTAAATCCGTCCCCTTAGGAATCTTACGGCGGATTTCCCGATTCATTCTTTCATTCGTACCGCGTTCCCAACTACTATACGGGTGACAATAGAAAAACTTTGTCCGTTGTCCTCGATATATCGATTTTTCCATTCCTTTCACGTCGGAAAATTCACTGCCGTTATCTACGGTTATACTCTTAAAAATTTTACGGAAAAGTTTCCCGTATCTTCGTTCAAGTATATTCATACAATGCACAATCGTTTCTGTTTTCTTATTCGGGATACTGAATATAATTTCCTTGTGCGTGATACGTTCCGTAAAAACAAGCAAGCTGTTTTTCGTAGGTCCGTCTACGCAATCCATTTCCCAATGTCCGAACTCCGTCCTGTCGTTGATTACGGCAGGGCGTTTTTCTATGCTCGTACCTCGTGGGGCTCGTGCAATCGTCGTACTGTTACGCCGTTTTTTCTGTGTTCCCTTCAAGGGTAAATGCTTCATTTCCAACCGCAAAAACACGTTTTTGTATATATACGCATATAACGTGCGCACGCATACCGTAAATAAAAACTACGTCTATATCACGGTCAGAATTTAAACTCCGATATTCTTTTTCTAATTCCCAACGTTTTTTTAATTCGTTATAATACTTTAACTGTTTGTCGGAAGGCAAATCGTGTACGTAAGCTAATTGTTTTGCGTAGCTGTATTTACTGAAATCCCCAAACGTTCTTTCAATCTCAGCTTCTTTTACAAAATCAAAATTTGCCGTCACTTCATTCACGGAATATTGATGTTTGAATTGTTGTGATTCGTTTGAATGTGTAAGATAATCTAACAATGAACCTGTACGCTTAACTTTATTTACATATTGAGGCTCTAATCCAAACCACTTTGCAACCAAATCAAACGAAACAGTCGCGCGACCGAATTGCAAATAAATATGCCAATGAGGACTTTCTAAAACGCCTTTTTCGTCGTAATCTTTGTCGTGACAAATGAAAGCATATTTTTTTATTGTTTTGTATCTCTTAATCGTATCCATCGGCGGTTCTTTGAAATATTGAACATAATTCATAACTTCACATTCTTTACCGCTTGGAATTGTTTTTGTTTTTGAACTGCTATTTGATTTCATTTTTTTACCCCTCGAAACCAAATTTTATTTTTTCCCATTTTCCCAATTTTTCCCAACGCTTTGGACAAGCCCTGTCGCGTTGGGAATATATTTGAAAAATCTTAGAAGAATAAAGGAATTATAGAGTTTTTAAACAATCCTTTTTTAAATTATTTTTTCCCATTTTTCCCATTTTTCCCGTTTAATACATTTTAAAGCTTCGAATACAATTTTTAAAACGGTTTTGCCCCTAAAAAGGGGCATTACCGTAGACAAAATCAGGCTTTATTATCCGTTTTTGGATTGTCCTTTTTGTCTTTCTCGTCTTTCTCTTTTGCGGGGATTTCTTCCGCATACGAAGAAAGTACCATTTTCCGACCAAGATATTGAGTATCTTTGCCCGTTTGTTTGTTCTCAAAATACTTGATTTCGATCGGAATGTTCGTATCGCCGCATTGAACGAAGAAGTTCGTTGCGGTTTTCGTTTCGCCGTCTTTCTCGTAGTGTGAGATCTGCTTAAAAAGTTTTACTTCTGCCATAATAGCTCCTTTTGGCTTTTCGCCATTTAATATTTATTTACAAAGGCTATGCGCCGTTGTATCATAGAAGTATAGGAAGTGAGGGAATCGAACCCCCAACGTATTAGCCTACGCGTATAAGGCGACTAAACCTTATGCAATACCATTATGCAAACTTCCTCAAAGGGGGCGCGGGATAACCCTCCGCGCTTAGTCGTTTTTCTCTTTGTCTTATGAAAGCTACTTCGGAGAAAACAAAGAAAAAAACAAGTTGCACCAAGTATTTCAAGGCATATAACCTCAAAATTTTTTGTGCAACTTAATATTACCATAAATAAAGAGATCGCGTTGTAAAAATTTTCGCCAAGGACTTGACGAACGCAAATTTTTGTGATAGAATATATATAGAAAAAGGATCGCCTCGTTTGGGGCGAAAGGGAGGGAAATTATGAAAATGATTACGGCAATCGTCAACAAGAAGGACGTCAATGAAGTCAGCGTAGCGTTAACGGACGCGGGGTTTGAGTTTACGAGAATGGCTTCGTCGGGAGGATTTTTGCGCTCGGGAAATACTACGCTTTTGATCGGCACGGACGACGATAAGGTAGAAGCGGCGCTTGAATTGATCCGCAAGAATTGCTCTAAACGTACGGAAGTCGTACCCTCGGTGATCGCCTCGCCTATCCCTACCGCGTTTTCTTATATGACGGAAGTTACCGTCGGCGGCGCGATCGTGTTCGTCACCGACGTCGTTCGGTTTGAAAAAATGTAAGCGTACATAAAACGCCTCGAACAGGCTGTTCGGGGCGTTTCGTAAACACGTGGACGGTTATCGGGTTTTTCTGTAATTGAGCGGGGAAAGCCCGATTTCTTTTTTGAATACGAGGCTGAAATAGTTTGCCGAAGAAAATCCGCACAGGAAGGAAATTTCTTCAATAGATTTTCCCGTGGTAGACAAAAGGGATTTTGCTTTGTTGAGCCTCACGCGGAAAAGATATTCCATAATCGAACAGCGCAGCACGCTTTTAAAGCGTTTGCAAAGAGTAGCTTTGGAAAGGAAAAATTGCTTACAAAGCTTTTCGAGGGTGATCTCTTTTTGATAATTTTCGTTGATGTAAAAGACCATTTTCAAAACGATCGGGTCGCTTTCCTGCTTGATGGGAGACTCGCTCGCGACGGGCAGAGGTTGGAGATTCTGTTTTTGCAAAAAGTAAAAAATCGTTTTCACGATCGCCAGTTCGTAGTTTTTTCGGTCCTTTGAGTTCATCGCTTTGAGAGCGGAAACCTCTTCCAAAAGCCCTTTGGTCAGCGGGAGATACTCGCCGTCTAACCGCATAGCGAAATGTTTACTGCAATCGGAAAAGAATTTTATTTCTTCTTTTTTCAAAAGATCGGAAGAAATATTGATATTAATGCGCTTATACGGTCCGCCTTCCGTTTTATGTAAGCAAAAAGGCGGGATCACGCAAAAAGTATTCGGCGGCAACACGAACATTTTATCTTGTAAAAAAATTGCCCGCGACCCTTCCAAAAGAAAATACAGCTCGTAATAATCGTGGCTGTGCGGCTCGGACATATCAAAATCCGTTTTCATTTTTCTGTTCTCGATTTCTAAAAAATCCATACTCTCACCTTTACGATTTATGTAATTTAAATCATTTTATCATTCTTTTCTTCGTTTGTCAAGCGTATTAACGGAACAGAACCCGCTTGAAGTTGACAAATTTTTTATTCTATGCTAATATATTGATATCAAAATGATATCTAACAAGGAAATAAAATGGACGTTATCAAAATAGAAAACTTACGAAAGAGCTTTGGAGTAGTAAAAGCGGTGCAAGGCGTTAGTTTTAAGGTCAAGGAAGGGGAGCTTTTCGCTTTTCTGGGCGTGAACGGCGCGGGCAAGAGTACGACGATCTCGATTTTATGCGGTCAACTGAAAAAAGACGGGGGCAGGGTCGAGATCAACGGAAAAAATCTCGATGAAAACCCCGAAGAATTGAAAGCGCAATTCGGGGTGGTGTTTCAAAACTCCGTGCTCGATAAACCCCTTTCCGTATACGATAATTTAAAAAGCCGTGCCGCGCTCTATAAGATCACGGGCGACGCGTTTGAGAACCGCTTGGGCGAGCTGACCGAAATGCTGGACTTCAAAGATCTTTTGCGCCGTCCTTTCGGTAAGCTTTCGGGTGGGCAGAAACGCCGTATCGATATTGCGCGCGCTCTGCTTCATAAACCGAAGATACTCGTCCTTGACGAACCGACGACGGGGCTTGATCCGCAGACCCGAAAAACGGTTTGGAAAGTAATCGAACGACTGAGAAAAGAAGAAAAAATGACGGTGTTTTTGACCACGCATTATATGGAAGAAGCGTCGGACGCGGATTACGTCGTGATCCTCGACGGAGGTAAGATCGTGGCGGAAGGCTCGCCTCTTGCCCTTAAAAACGCTTACACGGGGGATTTTATTACCCTCTACGGCGTGGAAGAGGAGACGGCGAGTGCGCTCGGATTTCCGTATGAGAAGATCGGCGAAGCGTACCGCGTTGCCGTGCCCGACACAGCGACGGCGACCGCGCTTATACAAAAATATCCGCAAGTATTCGCCGACTACGAGATCGTGAAAGGGAAGATGGACGACGTATTTCTTGCCGTAACGGGCAAAAAGTTGACGGGAGGACGGGAATAATGGATTCGAAAGTTGAAATAAAAACGCTGGGCGCGTTGATAAAGCGCAACTCGAAAATGTTTTTTAAGGACAAGGGGATCTTCTTCACTTCGCTCGTCACACCGCTCATTTTGCTCGTTTTGTACGCGACCTTCCTCGCGAACGTTTACCGCGACAGTTTCGCATCTTCAATGCCCGAGGGCTTTAACGTACCCGAAAAACTCATTGAAGGTACGGTCGGTGGACAGCTGTTCTCTTCGCTGCTCGCCGTTTGTTGCGTGACGGTTTCCTTTTGCGCGAATATGCTGATGGTGCAGGATAAAGTGACGGGCACGCGGAACGACCTGACCGTTTCGTCCGTAAAAAATTCCACGCTCGCGCTCGGCTATTATATATCTACGACGTTAACGACTCTTCTCGTTTGTCTCGTCGCAACGATCGCGTGTTTTATTTATATAGCGATCGCGGGTTGGTCTTTGAGCGTTTCGGATATTTTTCTCATTTTATTGGATATTTTCCTCTTGTCGGCGTTCGGTACGGCGCTTTCGTCCGTGATCAATTTTTTCTTAACCTCGCAAGGTCAGATCTCGGCGGTCGGAACGATCGTTTCGGCGGGCTACGGGTTTATTTGCGGCGCGTATATGCCCATATCGCAATTCGGCGCAGGACTTCGCAACGCCGTGGCGTTTTTGCCGGGAACGTACGGTACTTCTCTTTTGAGGAATCACGCGTTAAACGGCGTGTTCGCGGAAATGTCCTCGCTCGGCTTCCCGCCCGAGGCGATCAAAGGGATCAAGGATTCCATCGATTGCAATATCTACTTTTTCGGTCACGGCGTTCCGCAAGGCGCGATGTACGCGATCCTCGCGTTGTCCGTCGCTTTGCTCGTCGGCGTTTATATCCTGCTCAACGTGTGGAAAGAAAAACGGAATAGAAAGTAAACGAAAACCGTTCCCGAAGAGGGAACGGTTGCGTTTTTTTGATCCTTAAAATTTATTTTCGAGGAATTTGCTTACGTCGTAGCCTTGGCGATAGATCAGATAAGTATTCACCGTCGGCGTTTCAAAATCCTTCAAAGTCACTTCTTCCAGCTTGCCGCTATCCAAAAGCGGCTTGACGAATTTATACGGCAAAAACGCGTACCCAAGCCCTTTTTCCAAATAAGGGTACAGTTTGGACGTGTTGTCCACTTCCAGCTTAAACACGTGGTTTTTCGGGAACATAGACCGAATAAACACGCCCGCTTCGCTGAGCGTCAAATCGCACATAAGGTAGGGGATACGGCACAACTGTTCTTTCGTGAGTCCGTCGGGATATTCGTTTTTACCCTTGGCGCATACGAGCGCAAGGCGGTCGGAATCGTACACCTCGCAAGAATAGCCGAGTTTTTTCAAAGGCACGGCGGAGAATACCATATCGAGCACGTTATCTTGCAGTTGCTGGATAAGATCGAGCGAATGACCGAGCATCACCTTCACGGAGGTTTCCGAATTTCCGTTCATACAGATGTCGATCAGCGGCTTTACGTATACCTCGTACGTAGCGTTGATCGCACCGATACAAAATTTCCTTTGATGCGCGGAAACGGCGTTCATTTCCGCGACGGAGGTTTCCTGAAGCTCTAAAATGCGCTCCGCGTATTTCAAGAAAATTTCGCCTTCTTCGGTGAGCGCGACCGTTTTCGAACCGCGGGAAAACAGCTTTTTACCTACCTCTTTTTCAAGCTCGCTGATGCGGTTTGTCACCGTCGATTGCGCGATAAACAGCTTTTCGGCTGCAAGAGTGAAATTTTTGACTTTGGATAAAAAGATAAAAGTTTTGAGTTCTTCCGTATTCATAGAAAAAATAAATTAACCTTATCAAATAAATTTATTAAATTAATTATATCACTTTATAGGGTTTAACGCAAGTAAAAATCGCCGATTTTTCGTTAAAACCGTCGAATAAATTGTTTTTACGGTTGACAAATTTTTCGGGAAGGGGTATACTTAAAGGACAAGGAGAACGGATATGGACGTGCAGACGGTTTTCAAAAACGTACAGGCGATCAAATCGGAGATCGCAAAAGGCAATCCTTTCGGAGAACGGGTAACTCTCGTCGCGGCAACGAAAATGCAGACCGCCGAAGCGATCAACGCTGCGATCGAGGCAGGAGTGGACGCGGTGGCGGAAAATAAGGTGCAGGAATTTCGTGAAAAGCACGAACTTTTGAAGGCTTGTCCGCAACATTTCATTGGACATTTGCAAACGAATAAGGTGAAATACCTCGTCGGCAAGATCGACTTATATCATTCCTGCGACCGCGACGAGCTCGCCAAAGAAATCGCGCGCTTGTCGGTCAAAAACGGGCTCGTATCGGATATTTTGATCCAAATCAATATCGGCAACGAAGAAAGCAAAGGCGGATATCCCTTTGAAAACGCGTTGGAGGTGTTTTCTCGACTTTCTCAAACGGAAGGACTTCGCGTTCGCGGGTTTATGGCGATGCTTCCCGATTCTCGCGACGAGGTGTTGTTATCCGAACTTACCGATAAAATGCGCGGGCTGTTCGATCAAGCGAAAAAGCAACGGGAGGGCGTCGATTATCTTTCAATGGGAATGAGCGGAGATTATCGCTTGTGCGTGGAACACGGCAGTAATATGATCCGCGTCGGCTCGACGATTTTCGGCGCGCGCGATTATTCATTATAAGAGGTGCGTATGTATACGATGATTACGGGCGCAACGGGCGGATTGGGCAGGGCGTTTTGTTTTCTTTGCGCCTCGGAAGGCGACAAACTTTTGCTGACGGGCAGATCGCAGGAAAAGCTTCTTTCGTTAAAGGAGGAGATCGAGTCCCGTTACGCGCAGACCGAAGTGAAAATTTATCCCGCCGATCTTTCGGACGACGGGAGCAGATACGCGTTGATCGAAAAATTGACCGCGGAAGGAGTCGTCTTGCGCCGCCTGATCAACGTGGCGGGCGCGGATATCCAAAAAGGTTTTGAGGAATATTCGCAGGAGAAAATTTCTTTTCAATGCCGCGTAAATTTCGAAAGCGTACTCGCGCTGTGCCGTTTCGCGCTCGATCGAAAGGGGCAAGAGCTCGAAATTATCAACGTATCGAGCGTTTCGGGAATCTATCCGATGCCGTATTTTGCCGTTTACAGCGCGTTAAAAGGCGCGCTGACTTCCTTTTCGCAAGCCCTTCGGGAGGAAACGAAGGGAAAAGGTGTGCGCGTGACCGCCGTGTTGCCGGGCGCGATGCCCACGCGCGAAGATATAAAAGAACAGATCAAAGGACAGGGGCTTTGGGGAAGGCTCGCCGCAAAATCTCCCGAATTCGTCGCGCAAAAGAGTTTGCAAGCCGTTCGAAAAAATAAGCGCAAGCTTATTCCGGGCTTCTGGAATAAAGTTATGAACGCAGGTACGAAGCTCGTGCCGTTGCCGCTTAAACTCAAATTTATCGCAAAAAGATGGAGCAAGATATCAAAAGACGCCTTTTAAAGGCGTCTTTTCGCGTTATTAGGATTCTCTTTTTGCCAAAATTTTCCCCGTTTCGGCGTTTAAAAGGAACGCGACGGTCTTTTTTTCACGGCTTACGATTCCGAGATAGTAATAAGGCGCGTCCTCGTAGATCAAACGCAGGTAAATTTCCCCTTTAAAGCCGTATTTATCCGTCATATTTTTAAATAAAGTCCCTTCTGAGGTTTTTACGGCGTTTAAAATATTTTTAGGCGTCAAAGTATTTTCCGTCAGCACCGTTTTTGCGGTCAACTCGTACACGGTATCGCCGAAAGTGATCGTAAAGGGAATTTCTCTCGCCGAAGCCGAATCAAGCGAACAGGAATAAGAATATTCCGATTTCACGTTGTCGTAAGAAGCGTCCCCGCCGTACTTTTTCCCGTTTACGGTAAACTCTATTTTGCAGTCGCTTTCTCCCGAACCCGCCGAAAGCCGTACTTCGGTGAGGGTCGCTGTTTCTCCGCAAACGCCGTCGGCGGTATAGGGTATTTCCCGTTTGACGGAATAAACGCGGAGGGCGAAATTTTCGTCGGAAGCCAAAAAGATATTGCTTCTGAGCTCGGAAACGTAATCGAAGTAGTTGATCTTGTTTCCGCACGCCGAACCGAGAAACGAAACGGCGCCTAAAAACGCGATCAAAAACAGGAGAGCAAAGGCTTTAAAAACTCTTTTGTGAAAGCAATAAGACGAAGAGAATTGTTTCATACTATAATATATTAAAAAAAGATTGAAAACATACGTAATAATTTTCGTTCATACACTTGATTTTTTATTTTCTTTGTGGTAAAATAAGTAATAATACACGAAATACATAAACGGAGGAGAAACCGATGCGCGTCGATAAGGTGATTTTAAGAGCTGTGCTCAGCACGCTCGCGGCAATCGTTGCGCTGTTCGTTCTCCTGTTTTCGGCTCTTGCCATCATTTATCCCTCAACGATGATGCAATTCACCTACGATCTGGGAATGGACGGCGCGAGTATTCATTTTGCGACCCGCGCTTACGAGCGTAGCGAAGAGGTCTATTACGCGGCGTTTGCCACGGAAGTCGCCATCGGGATCGAAGACTACGCCGAAATCGATTCCTGCGGCGAAAAGCTGATCAAGGATAAAAAATTCGGGGAATATTGTCAGGATAGAGACGAAAAGATCGGAAAGTCGGAGGGTTCGTATCAAAAATATATCTACGGGCAAGTCTGCGTGGCGAAATATCAACGCGGCAAGGTAGAAAAGGCGATCGCGCGTGCGTTTGAACTGAACGGGACGGGCTTTGCGGAAAACAATCCCGTGGCTTCGCTCTTGGTCGCGGCGCTCGTCGAGCAAGACGAAAATTGCGTTTCGGCAATAGTAGAACGGCTTAACGCTTTCGATCGCTCCGCGCTTTCGGAATCGGAGCAAACATATCTGGATTCTTTGATCGCGCTCGCGGAGGGTGGAGCGGAATGAAAATAGCAATCGTAAAAAATAAAAAAAGTTTATATAAATACGTAGGAGATAAGAAATCTATGAGTAGCAGAATTGTAAAAGAAGGCTTGACGTTCGACGACGTACTGTTGATCCCGCAGGCTTCCAGCGTGTTGCCGCACGAAGTGGATTTAAGAACCCAACTTACCGATAATATCAAGTTGAATTTACCACTGATCAGCTCGGCGATGGATACCGTCACGGAAAGCCGTATGGCGATCGCGATGGCGCGTGAAGGCGGGTTGGGTATTATCCACAAGAATATGTCGATCGAAGAACAGGCGTTACACGTGGATAAGGTAAAACGCAGCGAACACGGCGTCATCACCGATCCTTTCTTCTTAGCGCCCGATAACTTCGTGAAAGAAGCGGTCGCGCTGATGGAAAAATACCGCATCAGCGGCGTTCCCATCACGAAGGAAGGCAAACTCGTCGGGATTTTGACCAACCGCGATTTGCGCTTTGAAAGCAATTACGAACAGCCCATTTCGAATATTATGACTAAGGAAGGACTCGTGACCGCACCCGTCGGAACGTCCCTTGAACAGGCGAAGGTGATCTTGGGTAAGCATAGGATCGAAAAGCTTCCCATCGTTGACGAAAATGGGTATCTCAAAGGGCTTATTACCATAAAAGATATAGAAAAATCCATTCAGTATCCCAACTCCGCAAGAGACGACAACGGCAGACTTTTAGTCGGCGCGGCGGTGGGTACTGCGGCGAACACGATGGAACGTATCGAAGCGCTCGTCGAGGCGCGTGTGGATATCATCGTGATCGACACGGCGCACGGTCATTCCGCAGGCGTTATCAAAAAAGTGGAAGAAATCAGAGCGAAATTCCCCAAACTTTCGATCGTTGCGGGGAACGTTGCCACCGCAGGCGCGACGGAAGCGCTTATCAAAGCGGGCGCGGACGTCGTGAAAGTGGGCATCGGTCCCGGTTCGATCTGTACGACTCGCGTCGTTGCGGGTATCGGCGTGCCTCAACTCACGGCGATTATGGATTGTGCGGAAACGGCGGATAAGTTCGGCAAAAGAATTATCGCCGACGGCGGCATCAAATACAGCGGCGATATCGTCAAAGCGCTCGCGGCAGGCGGTAGTGCGGTTATGGTCGGTTCGCTTCTGGCGGGTACGCTTGAAAGCCCCGGCGAAGTTGAACTCTATCAAGGCAGAAGCTATAAGATTTACAGAGGTATGGGTTCTCTCGGCGCGATGGCGGCGGGCAGCAGCGACAGATATTTCCAAGAAGGTACGAAAAAATTCGTTCCGGAAGGCGTTGAAGGCAGAGTGCCTTACCGCGGTTCGGTTGCCGACATTATTTATCAGATGAAAGGCGGGCTTCGTTCGGGTATGGGTTATTGCGGAAAAGCGACGATCGAAGACCTTCGCACGAGCTCCGAATTCGTACGTATCACCAACGCGAGCTTGATCGAAAGCCACCCTCACGATATTTCTATCAGCAAGGAAGCGCCTAATTATTCTCAGCATTGATAAATCAGACACTCGGTTTTCGCCGAGTGTCGTATTCGTGAAACAAGAAAAATTTTTAATTTAGGAGAAAGATATATGGAATACAACAAAAGACCCGAAAGTATGGAGCGTATCACGACTCCCGCTTTGGCGGAAGCGTTCATCGAAGAACAAGTGAAAGAAGTTCGCGCGCAAGTCGGCGATAAGAAGGTCTTGCTCGCACTTTCCGGCGGGGTAGACAGTTCGGTCGTCGCCGCGCTTTTGATCAAGGCGATCGGCAAACAGCTCGTTTGCGTACACGTCAATCACGGGTTAATGAGAAAGGGCGAAAGCGAACAGGTAATCGAAATTTTCAAAAACGGACTCGACGCGAATCTTATTTATATCGACGCGACCGACCGTTTCCTCAATAAGCTCGTCGGCGTTGCCGATCCCGAAACGAAGAGAAAGATCATCGGCGGCGAATTCGTCAGAGTATTTGAAGAAGAAGCGAGAAAGCTCGAAGGCCTCTCCTTCCTTGCGCAGGGCACGATCTATCCCGACATTATCGAAAGTAAGGGCGTAAAAGCGCATCATAACGTCGGCGGACTTCCCGACGATATCCATTTCGAAGGACTCGTAGAACCTGTTAAATTCCTCTATAAAGACGAGGTGAGAGTGGTAGGGAAAGCGCTTGGTTTACCCGCCAATATGGTTGACAGACAACCCTTCCCCGGCCCCGGGCTCGGCGTTCGTTGTACGGGCGCGATCACGCGCGACAGACTGCACGCGCTTCGCGAATCGGACGCGATCCTTCGCGAAGAGTTCGATAAAGCAGGGTTGACCGATAAGATCTGGCAGTTCTTTACCGTCGTTCCCGACTTCCGCTCCACGGGCGTACGCGATGGAAAACGCGTGTTTGATTGGCCTGTCATTATCCGCGCGGTCAACACGGTAGATGCGATGAGCGCGACCGTTCCCGAACTTGACTGGGCGGTTCTTAAAAAGATCACCGACAGGATTCTTTCGGAAGTTCAGGGTGTATGCCGCGTGCTTTACGATTTGAGTCCCAAAGCTCCCGCGACGATCGAATGGGAATAATGAAAAAAATATAACGCTAAAAGAGAGGTTTTGCCTCTCTTTTTCGTTACCTTTTCCGCCGCGCTATGCATATAATAAACTATGGAGTAAACCTCCAAATACCAAAGAAGGAAATTATGAAATTATATGTGTAATTGTTGTTCGAATTCTTCTTCGTTCGGAACGTTTAGTAACGCGGCTTCCGTAGCTTTCAATAACAACGGTAACAGCAGCACGTTTTACGGCGGGTCGTTCGTGACTTCGGTCTTTTACAGAGTGACTCCTTGGAACAGCAACGGTTGGTCCAACTGGAATAACGGTTGCAATTCCTGTTCTTCGAACTGGAATGGGTGGAACTGGAACCGTAGCGGTTGTAATTCCTGTTCTTCGAATTGGAACTGGTGGAACTGGAACCGTAGCGGTTGTAATTCTTGTTCTTCGAACTGGAACTGGAACCGTAGCGGTTGTAATTGCGGTTGCAATAACGGCTCTTCGACGTTCAACACGTCGAACGGCTGTTCTTCGTGTTCTCAATAAACTAAACGGGAGCGGCGGTTTCGCCGCTCTTTCCTTTTGCGTTTCTTCGAAAGCGGATAGGGCAGGTACGAGTTGAAAAAGACGGCGTTTAAAAAATACGCCGAATAGTCCATACTAATAAAATGAAGAAATTGACCGAGAGCTTTGCATTCGTAAAAAAGAAATACGATTTGCTGAGCGTAAAAAAATACACGACGATCGCGGGTACGCTCGTCTTTTTTCTGATTATGTCGTTGGTGCCGCTGACCTTCTGGCTTACCCTTTTGTTCGGAAAATTGCCCGTCGATCTGGACGAGCTTCTTGAATTGCCCGTGTTCGGGTCGGTGAAAAACGTTCTTCGATATATCCGAACGGAAGCCGAAAACGCCACCACGGGCGCTTCGGTATTTTTGCTCGTCACGACGCTCTATTCCTCGACGAATTTATTCTACCAGATCCGCCGAAGCGGAGAGATCATATACGATTACCACTATCAAAGGGGTTGGATGGTGCGGATAGGGGCGCTTCTTTTGATGTTGCTTTTAATGACGAGTATTCTGCTTTTTATGCTCGTTTTTGCATTCGGTAGCTTTATCTTTTCCAAACTGCTCTCACCGCTCGTGCAGATTTTCGTTACCTATCTTTTACTGTTTGCGCTCTCTTTTTTTCTCGTGCTTTTGCTAAATATCTACGTATGCCCTTATCGCGTGCCCGTCCGTAGCTTTCTCCCCGGCACGCTGATCACGGTCGGGGCGTGGACGGTAGCGTTGATCGGATTCGGGATATATTTAAAAATCGGAAATCTTTCCAGATTGTACGGCGCGCTCAGCGCGTTGATCGTGTTTTTGCTTTGGCTGTATATGCTGATGATCTGTTTTATTGCGGGCGTTATCTTCAATAGCGAAAAAATTATCAAAAACTACGCCGCCGCGGAAAAAAGAAAATTATAAATTATCGCAAAAAAATATCAAAATCTTTCGTTTTTTTAAAAATTCGGTTGCAAAACCGAAATTATATGTTATAATAAAATTAGAAAATGGGAACGCCCGACGGAGGAAGAAAAAATGACGGATTGCACCAAAGAAAATAAGAAAATTGCCGAACTTTTTGCGCTTGAAGGCGTCGTAGAGGATATCCGTCCTTACGGCGAAGGACACATCAACCAAACCTTGCTCGTGACGACGAATGAAAAACGTTATATTATGCAAAAAATGAACACCAAAGTATTCTCCGATCCAGATAGCCTGATGCGGAATATTTGCGGAGTCACCGAGCATCTTCGCGCCCGCGGGATCGAAACGCTCGAAGTGATCCCCACCAAGGACGGAAAGCCTTTTTATAAAGGGGAGGCTTGCTATCGCGTGTACGCGTTCATTGAAAATACGGTCACGTATCAAACGGTTAGCGACGCTCGGGTATTTTTCAATTCGGGAAAATCCTTCGGGGAATTCCAGAATTATCTCGCAGAATTCGACGCGTCTAAGCTCACCGAAACGATCGCGCGTTTCCACGACACCCCCAAACGCTTTGCGGATTTCAAAGCCGCGCTTGAAAAGGACGCTTTCGGCAGAGCAAAAGATTGCGAAAAGGAAATTCAGTTCGTGCTCGATCGCGCGGATACTTATTCCAAAGCAGTGGAAGGCTTGCAGAGCGGCAAATTACCCTTGCGCGTAACGCATAACGATACAAAACTCAACAATATTTTAATGGACTCGGAAACGGGAGAAGCCCGCGCGGTGATCGATTTGGATACCATTATGCCCGGCTCGATGCTCTACGATTTCGGCGATTCCATTCGTTTCGGCGCTTCCACGGCGGCAGAGGATGAAAAGGACCTTGAAAAAGTACATTTCGATATCGAACTTTTCAAAGCATATGCGGACGGCTATTGCGGCGCGGTGAAAAGCAGTATCACGGAAGAAGAGAAAAAGCTGTTGCCTTACGGCGCGTATTTGATGACGATGGAATGTGGAATGAGATTCCTTGCCGATTATCTTTCGGGCGACACCTATTTCGCGACGAAATACGAAGGACATAACCTCGTGCGGTGCAGAACGCAGTTCAAACTCGCTTCGGAAATGGAAGCCCGGTTTGAGGAAATGGGAAAAATCGTGCAAGAAGCTTGTAAAGCGTAAGCGAAAAGCGTACATAAAAATACGTTTGATTGCGGAAACTGAAAGCGATGAAGGGTCGCTTACAAGTTGAAAAAACTAAAAACGTACCGTACAGGTACGAGTTGAATAAGCGGCGCAGCCTTTCCGTTGCGTCGCTTGCTTTTTTCGCCGTGTCCTTTTTGGGGTGGTTCTACGAAACGGCGCTTTGCTTTGTTTCCAGCCGCCGTTTTTGCGACAGAGGTTTTTTATCGCTACCATTTTGCCCGATCTACGGCGCACCCGTCTGTATTCTGATCCTACTCATCGGAACGCCGAAAGCAGGGCGGTTGCGCGCACTTTTCGATACCATAAAAACGGACGGGGAATTGCAAGAAGGCTGGAAACGCGCGGCGACGTATATCGCCTACTTTTTTCTTTCCGCGGCGTTTGCCACGCTGTTTGAATTGTTCGTCGGGTTGTATTTCGAAAGTCGGGGGATCAGACTGTGGGGGTATTCTTCTTATCCGCTCAACTATCGGGGCATGATCAGTCTGCCCGTATCTTTGTTGTGGGGATTGTTATTCACGCTGTTTGCCACCTTTTTGTGGTCGCCCCTATTCCGCTTTTTCGCCCGTATTCCCAAAAGAACGGCGGCACTCGTCAACGCAGGATTATGGACGGCGGTGACCTTGGATTTTTTGCTCAATTTTCTGCGCATTTAAAGGAATAATTTCCCTTTTTACGAACATACTGCGGTTATGAGAAATTTTAGAGCCATTAAAAAATTCGTAACTCTTGCACTCGTCCTCGGCGCGCTTTTGCCTTTCGCCCTTGCGCTGAAAACTTCCGTCTGTACGGCAGAATCAGTCGTATCGAGCGAACTCGTACAAACGCTCGAAGCCCCTTCCGATTCGCTCAAAGATATCACCAAACCCTATCTCGGATTCTACGAGAGCGAAGAGGTATATTTCAACGGAAAAGACCAAACGGAGAGCTTCAAGAACCTTACCGTTGAGTTGACGTCGAAAAATCAATTTATCCTTCGCTACCAAGATAAAAACGGCAAGACCGTCGTGAAAAAATGTAAGTATTCCTATAATGAGGAAACGGGCGTTTTAAAGCTCAAAAACGTTCGCGGTTTTTGGGGAATGAAGCATCAGATCACCTTGAAAAACGGAGAAATGAACGTGCTCGTGCGGATTGGCAAAAAGAATCTGAAAATGAAGCTCACGCAAAAATAGAAACTTGGCAGAAAAGGCAAATATTTTCATAGATTTTGTCCTTTCAGTCGTTGACAAAAAAACGTAAATATGTTATCATAATAAGGCAAAAGCAAAATTCGATTTTGGAGGAACTTATTATGAAAAGATGTTTGATTTGCGGCTGCGTCGTGGAAGACGGTGTGGACAAGTGCCCGCAGTGTAACGCTACGAAATTCGAGGCTGTGCCTGCCGAACAGGCGGCTTGGGCTTGCGAACACCACGTCGGCGACGGTCAAGTAGAAGATATGGGGATCGTCGAAGGACTTCGCGAAAACTTCACGGGCGAATGTACGGAAGTAGGTATGTATCTCGCGATGGCGAGAGTTGCGGAGCGCGAAGGCTATCCCGAAATCGCGGAAGCGTATAAGAGATACGCATACGAAGAAGCGGAACACGCAGCGAAATTTGCGGAGCTTTTGGGCGAAGTCGTCACTTCTTCCACGAAGAAGAATTTGGAACTCCGCTATATGGCGGAAGCGGGCGCTTGCAAGGGCAAACTCGATCTTGCGGTAAAAGCAAAGCAACTCGGCTACGACGCCGTTCACGATACCGTGCACGAAATGGCGAAGGACGAAGCTCGTCACGGCGCAGGCTTCAAAGGTCTTCTCGACAGATATTTCAAAGACTAAGCGAATAATCAACCGAAAGCGGGTGCAAACGCGCCCGCTTTTTCACGTACCGAAAAAAATTAAAAAAAATTTCACGCAAACTATTGACAAAACACGTATTTAATGATATAGTATAAATAAGGATACCGTGCAAGAGTGCCCGTTTTTTTATCCTTGCCTTGTATTATTCGAGTAATACAAGCTAAAAAGAAAGGAGGTCGTCGAAAGTGGAATTTAAGAGCAACGAAACGATCGCGTCGCAAATCGTTACGTATATGAAAAAAGAAATTTTCGGCGGTCGGTATCAGGCGGGGCAGAAAATTCCGCCCATACGGGAATTTGCGGCGTTTTGTTCGGTGAATCCGAATACGGTTGCCAAAGTATACGCGATTTTAGAAACGGAAGGATTGATCTATACGGACAGTACGCTCGGAAAATTCGTCAATCCGAATAAGGAATTTCTAAAAAAGAAACGACGGGAATATTTGCAATCGGAAATGGCGGCATTTAAAGAAGAACTGAAAAAATGCGGTGTAGACGAGGAGGAATTTTTATGTCTAACGAAACAGGAGTAAACAAGAAACGATTCGGCGGCGAGCAGATATCGAAAAGCTACGGCAAAAAAGAAGTTTTGAACAACGTAAGCTTTTCCGCGCGGAGCGGAATCGTTGGGATTTTTGGCCTCAACGGCGCGGGAAAAACGACCTTACTCAGGATTTTATCGGGCTTGGACGGCTATTTTGCAGGGAAATTACATAAAACGGATTTCGAGGACGTCGCCTATCTTGCCGTCGAACGAAACTATCCGTTGGAAATGCGCGTAAAAGACTACGTTTCTTTCTACGGCACTTTCTTTGAAAATCAAAAAACGGAAGAAATCTATCGAGAAATCGGCGCGTTGAATATCAATCCGAACAGCTTTTTGTTTTCACTTTCTACGGGGCTTAGGCAATACGTGAAATTTTTAACGACGGCGTATAGCGGCGCGAGCGTTTGCTTATTTGACGAGCCGTTTTCCAATCTCGACGTGAATTTAAGAGAAAAGGTCGCAAAAACGCTGATTATGGAAATCAACGAAAACAGATTGTTTATGATAACGACGCACGAAATCAAAGAAGTGGAACGGCTGATCGACGGTTTTTATATTTTAAAAGATAAAAAGCTTTCCGAGTATTATTCTTGCGAAGAAGTAATAGAAAACACGGGAATGAGCGTCGGAGAATTTTACAAGGAGAAAGTCAATGGGAAAGATTAAAAGAAAAGTATTTATTTTGGAGCTCAAAAGAACGCTATTCCTTCCCGCACTCTTTTTCGGATTTTATCTTTTAATGGAGCTGTTCGATTTTCTCAGCTTTTTCGACCGCTCCGTTTTGACGGGCGGACTGATGCGCGGTCTCGATCGGAGAGCGGAAATTTGCCAGTACATATTTTTTGCCTTGCTCGTGCTGTCCTTCGGCTATCGCACGTTTGCCGATCGGAAAACGTACGCGCAGGTACGCGTAAATCCCGAATCGTTGTTCGGAATTCGGCTGCTCTTGATTTTCGCTTCTTGCACATTGTATACGACGGTCAGCTTACTTCTCGGCACGGCGCGAATGGCGCTCTTTGAGGGCGCGGACTATCTCGCTTATTTGAAATTCGACGGCGTTTGTACGTTCGCAATGCAAGGCAAAAACGCGTGGTATCTTTTGTTTGGGGCGGCAAACGGTATGTCGGCGGCGATCCTTTATGCCGTGATCGTTTATATCGAAAACGCGCTGTTTTCCAATGCGCATTGGTCGTTAAAAATCCTGTGGATATTTTTGATGGCGGGAGTGTTTTTGGTTTCCTTTATCGTCGCAAAAAATACGGCGGACGTGTGTTTGTTCGGAGAAAACGAGATGTTCGTCTATTCTTTACCAATGGACCCGATCACGTATAACGTTTTTTTGCATTATTTGCCTGAAAATAATACGGCGATAGTATCGTATATTACTTGGAGCATCTCTAACGTCTATTCGCTCGTTTGCGGACTTTTGACGATTGTGTTTTCCTTTTTATCGATAACGGTTTTACCGCATAAATTAAATTCCGATTACGGATATTCTCGAAAAACCAAACGACAAACGGGAGGAGAAAATAATGAAGAAGATCAATAAAAAACGCAAGATTTTTACAGTTTTATTCTGCTTGATCATTGCCGTTTTCGGGGGCGTGATCACGGGTGTAAAGCTATTTAAGTCTATGGACTATCAAGGGCACGAGTATTCTTCTGATTATCGCAATATAGACAAAATCGTTTCTATAAAAATAGGAGAAAGAATTTCTTGGTTAGAAACTCTTGATGAAGACAATAAAATAGAGGCTACAGTTGGGAATAGACAAGGGTATAATCTGGTACACGAGCAATCCGTTAAGAACGTCGTACGTTTAGATAGCTTAGACGACGAAACGCTGACGGAAAAAACCGATCCTCGCGCCGTATTTATCGACGAGGAAGGATATATTTGCGCTACGCAAACGGGCGTATACCAACTGAATTTTAAAATCCGTTCTTTTTATGGGAGTAGGATCGGGAAAAATCATTATTACTATAAAGACGTAGAATCTTTCTATTTTATCGTTGCGGTTTATGAAAGCGACGAAAGTAAATATCTGCCTTTTGATAAAGATTTAAATGAAGACGTGAATTTTGATCCGACGGCAAGCTATATAATCACGGAAAATATGGAAATTTCGGGCGAATTGGCAAAAGCGTTGTGCGAACACGAATTTACGGGTGTTTTGATCAATCCAAAAGACTATACGCTTACGCTTAAACAAGGAGCTTACACCCTTCCAAGTCTTTTTGGCGTAAATAGGGGGATTATCGACGGAGTGCGTTTAAAAATCGAAAGGGGTGAAGAAAAAACCGCTTATTTAGATGACGTCAGTCTGTTTGTAAAGGATAATTACGGAATGATTACAGATTGTTATATACAAGGTACGGTTATGATGGTCCCGAATAATTCTGTTTATACTGCCTATGATCCAACGATTACCGCAAATAAGTCAGGAACGATTACTATTTTTCCGTTAACGGGTTTTATGATGAACAATATAGCGGATTTAACGATTTATACGGACGGGAGAGTAGACGCCTATGACCGTTCGTTGCGTTATCAGGAAAGCAATGCTAAGTTTTGGATAACGGAAAACAACAAAATTATTTACGATTGCTATTATTATACGGATAGAATGCAATGTAGAACGCGTAATATAGACGACAATTCTCACGGGAGTTGGCACGAAGTAGAAGACACGAACACCTGTATTCGCAGAGGCGGTAAACCGTATTATTACAACGATTCAAGAAAAATTACTTTGCGTATTCCAAAAAAGAACGGGGAATATAGAGAACAAGAAATCACCGTGCACCTTAATTCCGTTATGGAGATAGAAACAGGTTGGTGGAAGATAATTTTAAATCCTTATCAAGAACCGCTTGCACAATATGCGAAAGTAGAATATTGGTTGGTCAACGGAGAAAAGTGGGAGTCTTTGAATAACTTCGTGCATACCTCTTATCAGGATTTAACGATAGAACCTTGCGTGAAATATTATATGACGGGTGAAGAGTATGTAGATACGGGTTATACGAGGTATTTATCGCAAATTTATAATGCCGACGAAAAGCTTATTATCGGAGAAAATCAATGGCAAATTAAATTGGCGTACAACTTTTTCTATAATTTTTTTAATGATCCAAGAAACGTAATTCCGGAAGAAATTGTATTTTCTGCGGACGTGATAGAGCAACATAATGATTTTTTCGGGCGGAATTCTTTGCAAGCGTTGGCTGCTTGGATAAAAGAAGGGAACGGGGAACGGAAAATTAGCGGAACGATAATTTTAAAAGATCAAATGCTCTGTTCCGACGACGGAAAAATCCTTTACTGCTATTTTCCCGACGAAGGACAGACGGAAATCGTTTTACCTTCTCATATCAAAGAGATAAGTCAAGATGCGTTCGTATTGTGCGACGGCATTAAATCCTTAGACCTTACTCAACTTGAACAAATAGATGAGAATTTTGATTATTACATTTGTAATTCTCAATTCGAAACGTTAAAAGTAAATTCCGTGTTATTTAGTAGAGGTCAATTGAAGTTACTCGAAAAAAATACTACGATTAAAGAAATCTACGTTATAGGAGATTCCGTTGAACTTACGTACAATTCCATTCGGGGCTGTATCGGTTTGGAAAAATTGTATATTCACGCAACGAACGGGGAAGCAACGATTGGAAAGGGAGTGTTTAATATCAATTTGTACGAAGAGTTGATAGAGAATGTAGAAGTTTACTTAAACGTTGGAGAACAATGTGTTTGGGAAGGAGCTGTTCCGAGTACTTTAAAAATATACGTGCCCAACGAGCTCGTTTCTCATTTTAAATCCAAATGGACTGTTCAGGAAAATCAAATCTTCGGATATGATTTCACGGCTTCCGAATAATCAACCGAAAGCGGGTGCAAACGCGCCCGCTTTTTCCGTGCAATAAAATTTTTACTTTTGCGAACAAATGTTTGCAAAACGCTTGCTTTTTCCAAAAAAAGGTGATACAATAAAAAAGCTATGGAAATCAAACTTACCCGCGACCAGCAAAACGCAATAACGCTCATATCGGAATGGTTCTTAAACACCGACGATCAGGTGTTCGTGCTTGCGGGCTACGCGGGCACGGGCAAAACCTTTTTGATCGATTATCTCGTAAAAGAAGTTTTGTATTTAAAGGCGGGCGAAGAAGTCGTGTTCACTTCTCCGACGGGCAAAGCCGCCGTCAATATTATTCAAAAAGGCACGCTGGCGGGCACGGTTCACGGGCTTATTTATATTCGAAACGAAGACGATTTCGACGTAGACGAAAACGGCGAGATCATAGAGAGCCGAAAACTGAGCTTTTATAAGCGGGAAAAGATCGACGAGCGGATTCGCTTGATCATTGTGGACGAAGCGTCTATGATCAACGAAGAGGTGTTGCGCGATTTATTGAGCTTCGGCGTAAAATGCCTTTTCACGGGCGATAACGCGCAACTCCCGCCCGTCAACGGCGTATGCAAGCTGCTAAAAAATCCTCACTACGAACTCAAAGAGATCGTACGGCAGGAAAGCGATAATCCGATCGTCCGCTTAGCTACGATGGCGCGCAAAGGGGAACGAATCCCGTTCGGGAATTACGGCGACGCGGTGTGCGTGATGCCGCGCGGCGGGTTGTCCCCCTCAGAGCGCAAACGGATATTTTTAAAAGCCGATCAGATCATTTGCGGCCGCAACGCCACGCGAAATTCCTTAAATAAGGAGATCCGCGAATATAAGGGATTGGGCGAGGACGAGCCTCTCCCCACGGAAGGCGAAAAAATTATTTGTACCTTGAACGACTGGGAAAAGCCGCTTGATAAAGACGGGCGATTTCACCTCGTGAACGGGGTGATCGGGAAGGCGTACGATACGATCGAACAACTCGACGAGCTGGCGACTCTTGAATTTCAGCCAGATTTTTTAAAAGAACGCGTTCGCGTGCCGTTCGATACGGGGATATTCACGAAAAAGGAATACGCGCATTATTACGGCGACAAAGCGGTGACGTTCGTTGACGGAACGGTTGCGCACGAGAACAACTTTGCGCTTTTGCATAGATTGAAAGCGGTTGCGGAAGAGCCGATCGCCCGCTTCGAGTTTGCCTATGCGATCACTTGTCATAAAGCGCAGGGCTCGGAGTTTGATTTCGTGGTCGTGTTCGACGAGTCGTGGGCGTTTGGAGAAGATCGCGACCGTTGGTTATATACGGCGATCACCCGCGCCAAGCAAAAGCTTTTGATTTTGCGCTGAAAAGCGAAAACGCTTGACGAGATTAATTCTCTTTTGGTATAATGATCGTAGAATTTTTCAAAGGACGATAAAAAAATGGCGAAAGAGCTTTCAAGGTGTCAACAAATCGAGCGGTCGATCATCACGACCTATCGCAAAGAGCTTTGGTCGCCGTTTATCCTCGCGGTGAAAAAATACCGCCTGATCGAAGCGGGCGACAAAATCGCCGTCTGCATTTCTGGCGGAAAGGACAGTATCGTTCTCGCCAAGCTTATGCAAGAACTCCAACGTCATAGCGAAGCGCCGTTCGAGCTCGTGTTTTTGGTAATGGACCCCGGCTATAACGCCGAAAATCGGCGCAAGATCGAAGAAAACGCCGACCTTTTAAATATCCCGATTAACGTATTTGAAAGCGATATTTTCGCCGCCGCGGAAAGCGCGGCAAGCGAAGCCCCGTGTTATCTTTGCGCGAGAATGAGAAGGGGGCATTTGTACGCGAAGGCGAAAGAGCTCGGTTGCAATAAGATCGCGCTCGGGCATCATAAAAGCGACGTGATCGAAACTACCTTAATGGGAATGCTCTACGGCGGGCAGATACAAGGAATGTTGCCTCGTATTAAAAGCACGAATTTCGAGGGTATGGAGCTTATCCGCCCTTTGTATTGCGTTCTTGAACAAGATATTATCCGTTGGAGAGAGTTCAACGGGCTTGAATTTATCGCCTGTGCGTGTAAATTCACGGAAGGGATCGCGGCGAAGAACGGGGAACTGTTTTCCGCTCGGCAAAGAGTGAAAGAGCTGATCGCGGAATTGAAAAAAGAAAACGCAAATATCGAAAACAACATTTTTCAAAGTATTCACAACGTGCAGCTTGACACGCTCGCGGAATATAAAAAGGACGGGAAAAAGTATTCCTTCCTCGAGAAATTCTCCGAAAAAAGATAAAACCGTCATTTTTTTTCGAGTCGTCGCATAAGGTAAGGTATGCAAGAAACAACGACGACTCATTCGGTAACGCTCGAACAACGGAAAAATATAGCGGTCAGCGGCGTGGAAAGCGTGATCGCGTTCTCGGAAAGCAAGATCACTTTGGCTCTGATCGGCGGCGAAAAAATGCATTGTAGCGGTGCGGAGCTTAAAATTACGGGCTTTTCCAAAACAAACGGAACGTTCACGGCAAGCGGGAAAATTTTTGGCGTATCTTACGGCGGCAAGGGCTTTGCTTCCAAGATCTTCAAGTGACGAATGAACGCAGGAAATCAACTGCTTTTGTTCCTCGTCTGTATTCCGATCGGGTTTGCGGGCGGCGTGCTTTACGAAATATTTTCCCTGCTACGATACGTTTTCGGTTGTAAGGTCGGGAAATTTTCCGTTTTGACCGTTACGTTTGATATTTTGTTTTTCGCGTTGTTTGCAATATTCGGCGTTTTGGTCGGAACGGCGCTGGGGTTTCCCGATTTTCGGTTCTTTATGGCGCTCGGATATGCTATCGGACTTATTTTATATTTAAAAAGTATCCACAGAATACTTGATTTTTTCGAAAAAAAGTGCTATAATACTATAAAGAAAGCTGTAACTAGACGAAAAACAGCCAAAAAAATCCGAAAAGACCCAAAGAAACATAGGCGGGTAAAGGTCAATGACAGAAGAAAAATTAAGAAAAGTGATAACGGCAGCGGTAGTCGCGGCAACGGTGTTGCTCGTGTTGCTTCTCGTCGTGATCATTTATCAGATCGTCACTATCAGCGTGCTCGATAGTCGCGAGGAAAAATTGGAAAAAGAAAACAAACAGTTGCAACAGGTGATAGACCAAAACGAGCAAGACGCCGCGTATTACGAATCGGTGTTAGGGCAGGAATGGCTCGCGTTCAAAGAAGGGTTTATCAAGGATCAAGGGAATAAATAAATGAATAAGTTTGCCGTAATCGATATCGGCTCGAATTCCGTTCGTCTTATGTTCGTGGCGAACGGAAAAATTTTATATAAAACGCTTGAAACCACGCGCCTCGGCGAAGGTCTCTCGATTGCGCCTGTTTTGAACAGCCAAACGATCGAACGCTCCGCGCTCGCCGTGAAAGGCTTTTATGAAAAAGCGAAAAACGAAGGGGCGGAAAAGATATTCGCGTTTGCTACCGCCGCGGTACGTACCGCAAAAAACGGCTCGAACTTCACCGCCCGCGTGAAAGAGCTTTGCGGCGTGGAAGTGGAGATCGTATCGGGCGAAGCGGAGGCGGAGCTTGGAATTTTGGGCGCGCTGGGGGAAAAAGACGGCGGCATTATCGATATAGGCGGCGCAAGTACGGAAATTATTTTTCGGACAAGCGGAAAAATCGTTTATAGAAAAAGCGTAGATGTCGGCGTGGTGCGATTGAAAGAGCTTTGCGGAAGAGATAAAATACGCCTTGAAGCTGCGGGCAAAAACGCCGCGTATGAATTCGGAAAAATACCAAACGGGCATACCGTGTACGCGATCGGCGGTACGGCAACCACGCTTGCGGCGGTGTATTTGGGGCTGGAAGTTTACGCTCCTACAAAAATCACGGGCACGGAAATTTCCCTGCTTGAAATCAAGAAACTTACCGAGCGATTTTTCGCGCTTTCGGTGGAGGAGATCGAAAAAATCCCCTGCGTGCCCGAAAAGCGCGCGGACGTCATTACGGGCGGCGTAGCTCTTTTAAGTACGCTTATGCAAGAGCTGGGTATTGATAAAATTATCGTAAGCGACAGCGATAACCTGGAAGGCTACGCGAAAAAATGCGGGTTAATGGAGTGAAAATGAAAAGAGTCGGAACGAAAATTTACGCGATCTTCGCGCTGCTATTGCTCGTTGTTGGCGAGCTTACCGTCTTTTGTTTTGCTTGGCAAAGCGTAGGGCGGGTATTTTCCGCGCTCGCGGGTTTTTTATTTGCGCTTATTTTTGCGCCGACCGTACACGAGCTCGGGCATTTATCGTTCGCAAAAGCAAAGAAAATGCGTTTGCGCTATATAAAATTTTTCTGTTTTGGCGTGTTGGTACAAAACGGAAAAAAGCGTTTCCGCTTCGAAAACCCGTTTGCCCCCGAGCAAACGCAAGTTCTTCCTTCTTGCGGCGGAAATATGAAAAAACGCGCCGCGGCGTACGCGATCGGCGGACTCGTGTTTGGCGGCGTATTTCTCGCGTTGCTTTTAACGGTGTTTTTCGTTTGTTTATCGTTGAGCGTAACCAGCTATTTCCTGCTCGGCGCGATTCCTTATTCGGCGTACTTATTTCTTTTAAATTTACCTCCGTTTGAATATCCTTCGGGAAAAACGGATACGCTCGTGTATCAAGGTATTCGCCGCGATCGCGACGAGGAAAAAGTTCTGCTTGCCTGTATGGAGATCCAAGGCGGCTTAGCCGAAGGGAAAAGCTATTCCGAACTCGACGAAAAATTTTATTTTGATCTTCCGCAACTCGCAGAGAACGTACCCGTGTACGCGATGAACCTGTTCTTTCGCTATTATTATCACCTTGAAAAAGGAGAACTTGACCGCGCGGGCGACGCGCTCAACCGCCTTGCAAGTTCGGCGGATTATCTGTCGCTTGAAGAGGAAGAAACGCTTGCGATCGAGCTATTGTATATGAATAGTCTTTTCGGGAATAAAGAAGAAGCGGACAAGTGCGGAAATCTTTGTCGGGAAGCGTTACAGGAAGAAAAAATCAACGCCAAGCGCGCGCTTGCCGCGTATTCGCTTGCTTTCGGCGAGAAAGAAAAAGCCGAAATCCTGCTCGGGCAAGCTGAGGCTCTTTTACCTTCGGTAGAGATCGTCGGCGAGCGGAAAAGCGAGGAGATTTTCTTGGAAAAACTGAAAACTCGCGTAAAACGGGTATAAAAGATAATATAAAGGGAAAAAATCACTAAAAAATAACCGCCTTTGCGGCGGGGGTAAGGTATCGATATGAACAAGGAAACAACCGAAGAAAAAGCCAATCGAAAAGCGGGCGTGTTAATGCCCGTTTCCTCTTTACCGTCCCCGTTCGGGATCGGTACGCTCGGCGAAGGCGCGTACGCGTTCGTGGACTGGCTGTTTGACGCGGGAATCAAGGTCTGGCAAGTGTTGCCGCTTCTGCCTACGAGTTACGGCGACAGCCCGTATCAGTCCTGCGCTTCCGACGCGCTCAATTATTATTTTATCGACTTTGCGCTTTTGGAAGAAGAGGGCTTGCTCGAAAAAGCCGAGTACGAATCGGTAGACTGGAATGCGGACGAACGCCGGGTGGACTACGGTAAGCAATTTGCTTTAAAAACGGAGATACTTAAAAAGGCGTTTTCGCGTCTGGATAAAACGGACGCGGACTGGCTCGCTTTTTTAAGAGAAGGGCGCTATCGCGATTTTGCTCTGTTTATGACCTTAAAACGAAAATTTTCCTACCGCTCTTGGCTTGAATGGGACGAGCCGTATAAAAACGCCGATAAAAAAGCCTTACAAACTTTTGCGCGGAAAAACGCCGAGGAAATCGGGTTTTGGCAGTTCACACAGTATATTTTCTTAAAACAATGGAACGCGCTCAAAGACTACGCGCACGCGAAAGGCGTGGAGATAATGGGCGATATGCCCATTTACGTTTCCGCCGATAGCGTGGAGAGCTGGAAATACCGCAAAGATCTGTTTATGCTCGACGAAGAAGGGAATATTTCTTTGCGCGCAGGCGTGCCGCCCGACGCGTTTTCCGAGGAAGGACAGCTTTGGGGAAATCCCGTCTACGACTGGGATAAGATGAAACAAAACGGGTATCGCTGGTGGAAGGAACGCATTGACTACGCGTTCACGCTGTTCGATATTCTTCGAATCGATCATTTTCGTGGCTTCGACCGCTTTTTCGTCGTGGAAAAAGGCGAGGAAACGGCAAAGAACGGCAAATGGCTCGACGGTCCCGGCGCAGAGCTGTTCGAAGGTTTGGAAAAATACCCCATCGTCGCGGAAGATCTGGGAATGATCGACGAAAGCGTTCGCGCTCTGATGCGTAAAACGGGCTACCCGGGTATGAAAGTATTGCTGTTTTCCTTCGACGGAAACCCGACTTCGGAGCACAAACCGAGCACGTATCAAGAGAATATCGTCGCATACACGGGCACGCACGATAACGACACCTTAAAAGGGTATATAGAATCCCTTGACGAAACGGCGCGCATAGCTTTTGAACGGGAATTCGAAGAGGAGTGCTTAAAGCTCGAAACGCCGTATATCACGGAAACGCTCGACGACGAATGTCAAAGCGCGGTGGAGTTGGTGTTTGCCTCCAAAGCGAATTTGGTGATCGTGCCGATGCACGATATTTTGTGTTTTGGAAACGAAGCGCGGCTCAACGCGCCTTCCACTCTTTCTGCAAATAATTGGAGCTTCCGTTTCACGGTAAAGGACTTAAAACGCCGTAAAGCCGCGTGGCTGAAAGAGCTCGTCGAAAAATACAATAGATAAGAATAAAACGAATACGAAAACGGACGAAATATAAGCCCGATCCACTATGCCTTTATTCGACAAAGCGTAGTGAATCGGGCTTTTTTTATGAAACCAACTCCATTTCGCTTTCTAAAACTTTATAATCAAGATAATATCCAGGGGTTAATGTTGTACTTTCTAAATCAATTATGTAATTTGATTCATCTTTAAGTTGCTGGATATATTCTTCATCTGAAGAAGTATGTTTAATATAAATTGTAAATTGGGTAATTTTGTTGTTTTCAATTTGAGTAACGGTAAACTGACGAGCTTCTCCAAGCGTATCGTGAAGTACAGCTCCAAATTCACTTATATATCGAACAGATCCTTCAGGCTTTTCTAATCCCATACCTTTTGCTTCAAATATTGCATTTATAAGGTCCTTTCTTTCTTCGTTTTCTCCAATGGTATAACCAAAAGAATATTCATTTTTCATAGTCGCATTTGCTGCTGCCGTTGCAAATATTGTGGAAGAATTTTCATCTACAAAATCAACAACGTTTACAGGCTCAGCAAGTTCAATTGAGCCAACAGTGTATTGCGGAGAAGGGACGGATATTGCATAAGTTGAAATAAACTTAAATCCTGTTATTGTTGTTTGGTCAGAGTTAATTATTCGCCACTCAGCGTCAACGAGTTTCGTTTCATCAAAAAGTCTTGTGCCATAGCATTTTTTTGCTATCTTTTCATACATACTTTCATTTAAAGCTCTATGAACATAGTCAGTATAGTTTTCGAGTAGGTCGTCAATATTTTCTGGAAGGAATTTTTCCTTTTCATACGCAAAGACGCTAATTCGGTCATAATCATATTTAGAGAAAATTACGCTGCCAGTAAGTGCAACCGCCGTCTTTGTCTCGTCCTTGAGATTTGCGATAAGCTCGTCTTTATTTTCAGCCTTATCAACTTCGATTGTATAAATTTGAGTATTATTTTTCTCGTCAATCACAGCAAGTTCAAATTTTTGTTTCTCTTCGTCCTCGCTCACAACTTCTTTAAAGAGGGTGTTTTCGCTTGTCACGTCAGCGGCTAATTTAAGTACCTCGTTTAAATCCTCTTTAACATAGTTTTGTTTAGCGTCATAATGGAAAACTTCCACTTGCCCGCGTTTTGTTTTTAAAGTATCTGCGCTTAGGTCGTATTTTTCAAGATTTTCGTCTAAAATGTCATCAATAGCTATTGGCTGGTCAAACGAGATTCTTGCGACTTCATTTATGCGCATATATTCATCTTCGGCGTATGTGTAGTTCATTGAAATTTCGGTAATTTCGCCATCATCGTTTGCCGAAAAGCTGTAACTTTCGCTTAAAATATCTTTATTTTCGCAGAGGACTGATTTAAATTGTTGAGCAAATGCAAGCGCGGCATCTCTATTATGTATCATAAATTTCGATAAAGTCGTGGGGACTTCCACAATAGGCGGTATAACAGGCTGATCGGGTTCAATGGGTTCTGTTGGGGAAATAGGGGGAACGGGATCGTCGCTCGGAGCGGCGGGTTGTTCAATAAGCTCGTCGTTATCTTTTGAGAAACTGAAATTACAGGCATTGAAGCTTAAAGCACTGCTAAATACGATAGTTGAGATAAGTAGATTGGTCAAGATTTTTTTTGTCTTTTTCATAATGCGATTCTCCTTCAATAAAAAAGTGCGTCAACCGAAGTTGACGCACAAAAACGCAAACTCCGATTGTCGCTAAACTAACCTTAAATAGAACGGATAAGATCCTTTGTATTCTACTAAGAGGAATTCGCATTTTTACAAAATTCAAAAGTAGAATACGACAAAAGGATATAATACGCCCTACGATAAAAAGACCGCTTTAGTTCTATTATTTAGTTAGTTTAGCATAATAAGTATAGCACATAAAAAAATTTTTATCAAGAATTTTTGCATAATAAATAAAAACTCAAAAAATAGCGTGAAGAATATTTAGGAGATAGTTAGATAAAAACGGACGGGCGACGAACCGCCCGTTTTCTTTTTTAGAAAAATTCCCTTGCTTTCGCGTATAAAACGAGGCTCGAAAAGAAACACTAAGGGAAAAGGTTCGAAAAACGAACGAGAGGTGTATATGAAAAAATCTTTTAAATTGTTAAGCGTAGCAATGGCGATCGGCGCGGCGGGACTTTTCGGCTCGTGCGCCTCGTGCGGCGGCGGGGGCGACGACGGCTCGATCAAACTTACCGTCTGGGTTTCCGAAGCGGATAAGCCGTTTGCGCAAGAGGTCGTGAAAAACTTCAAAGCGGCGAATCCCGATAAAAAATACGACTTCACGATCGATATCCAAGGAGAAAACGACGTGGCGACTCGCGTCTTGAAGGACGTTGAAAACGCGGCGGACGTATATTCTTATATCAACGATCAGGTGGCGAAGCTCGTCAACGGCGACGCGCTTTCTAAGATCGCGGGCGACAGGCTTACTGCGATCGAAAACGAAAACGCAAAAGACGCGGTAGATTCCGGGAAAGCGACGGTTGCCGGCGAAGAAGCGCTCTACGGGATTCCCTATACCGACAATACGTTCTTTATGTATTATAATAAATCGGTGCTTACGGAAGAGGACGTAACTTCGATCGATAAGATTCTCGCGAAATGTTCCTCGACGAAAAAATTCGCCTTCCCGATGACGGACGGCTGGTATTCCACTTCCTTCTATTTCGGTAAAGGCTTAGGGTATCAGGTGACTTACGACGATAACCTCGCCGAAACGAAGATCTCCTGTGATTTCGATAACGACACGGGTAAAGCGGTCACGCAAGCGATGTGGAATCTTGTGAGAGACGAGCGTGTAAAAGCGGACGTGAACGATTCCAAGATCACGGCGGGTTTTAACGACGGGTCTATCGTCGCGGCGGTCACGGGTATTTGGAACAGAACGGCGATCGAACGGTATCTCGGGAATAATTTCGCCGTTGCAAAACTTCCCACGTACACCTTCAATAAGGGCGCTGCAAACGAAGAACAGGTACAACTCGTTTCCTTTGCGGGCTATAAGCTGATGGGGGTGAACAATTATTCCAAGAACAAAGCGGACGCGATGGCGTTTGCCGAATTCTATACGAATAAAGAAAATCAGATCAAGCATTTCGAAATGCGCGGATACGTGCCCACCAACCTCGAAGCCCGCGAAGCGGAAGGGGTGAAAAACGACGCTTGTGCGAAGGCGATCGTGGCGCAGCTTGCGCACAGTAAAACGCAAGTGGACGTTCCGTCTACCCTTTGGGTTCCGATGGAAGGGCTTGGGAACGCAATGATCACGGGAATTCAAAGCGGGAATTTTGACTTGAACGCTCAGCTCAAAGCTTGCGTGGATTCCATTAAAAAATAAAAACCGATCGAAGAGAGGAGGAGAGTATGAGCGAGCGAATAGAAGGAAGGAAAAAGCCGAATCCGTATAAGGGATTGTTCTCGGCGTTTCGAAACGGGTCGAACGCAACGCGGCTCTCCTTCTTCGTGATGGGAAGCGGGCAGATCGCGCGTAAGCAATACGCGAAAGGCGCGTTGTATCTTTTGTTACAGGCGTTGTTTTTCGTCTATCTGTTCGGCTTCGGCGGGAGATATCTCCTGCATTTGTTTTCGGGAAACTTAGGTACGAAAGTATCGGGCGAACAATGGAACGAAAGCTTGCAGATTTTCGAAAAAGTCGTAGGGGATAACAGTTTTTTGATCTTGCTCTACGGGGTAATGAGCCTCGTGATCATCGCGGTGTTTTTTATCGTTTGGGCAATGAATATCAAAGGGAGCTACGAAAACGATCTGCGAATCCGCGAGGGGAAAAAACTTCCGACTTTTAAGGAGGACCTAAAAAGTTTGGCAAACGAAAAACTCTACGCGCCGCTTTTGATCATTCCGTTTACGGGACTATTGATTTTTACGTTGATGCCGTTGATCTTTATGATCCTGATCGCGTTTACGAACTACGATTATCGCCATCAGCCGCCCGGGAAACTGTTCGACTGGGTAGGGTTAGAGAACTTCAAAGCTCTGTTTTCCCTGTCGGGCGGAACGTCGTCGTTTGCCGCAGTGTTTTTCAGAGTGCTCGCGTGGACGTTTATCTGGGCGTTTTTTGCGACCTTCACCAACTATTTTCTGGGCTTGGTGATCGCGCTTATGATCAATAAAAAGGGAATACGGCTCAAAGCGCTTTGGCGAACGCTGTTTGTGATCGCGATCGCCGTACCGCAGTTCGTTACCCTTTTGTTGATGCAAAAAATACTCGACGGCGACGGGATCTTGAATAAGATTCTCGGTACGAATATTCTATGGCTCGGAGACGGTAGATATTTTTCCCTGCTCCCGCGCGTGATGATCATTCTCGTCAATATCTGGATCGGCGTGCCGTACACCCTTTTGATGTGTTCGGGGATCTTGATGAATATCCCCACGGATTATTACGAGGCGGCGCGCATCGACGGCGCGTCTACGGTCCGCATCTTTTTTGATATCACGTTGCCGTATATGCTTCGGGTCACAACGCCTTACCTTATCACGCAATTCGTCGGGAACATCAATAACTTCAATATCATTTGGCTACTCACGGGCGGGGGACCCGTAGACAATCTGTACTACGGCGGCGGAACGCAAGCGCAATCGACCGACCTTCTCGTAACGTGGCTGTATCGTTTGACGACGGACAGAAATCCGCAGTATAATATCGCTTCGGTCATCGGTATCGTGATTTTCGTGATCTCCGCGATCGCGTCGTTGATCACCTTCAACCGTTCCGCTAGCTCAAAGCGGGAGGAGGAATTTCAATGAGCGAAACCAAACTTCGAAAAAACGCTACGAAGCTTTCCAACGCCGTCGTTTACACGCTCCTTGCGGTGCTCGGCGTGTTGTGGGTATTGCCGATCTTTTATCTGCTTTACACGGCGCTTCGAGTCCGACCCGATACGGGGATCATCAATCAACTTTTTCCTGCGAATTTAAAGCTTGGGATGGGGAATTTCACCCGCTTGTTTACGCAAACGGAGTTCTCGACGTGGCTTCTAAATACGCTGTTCGTGTCCGTAAGTTCTTGTATTTTAACGACGGTGTTCATTTTAATGGTCAGCTATGCGCTTTCAAGGTTACGCTTTAAACTTCGCCGTCCGATTATGAACGTCTTACTCGTACTCGGTATGTTTCCGGGGTTTATGAGTATGATCGCCGTATACTTTATTTTAAAAGCGATGGGTTTAACCAATTCGCTTACGGCATTGATTTTGGTCTATTCGGGAAGCGCGGCGCTATCGTATTATATCTGTAAGGGATTTTTCGATACGATACCGAAAGCGATGGAGGAGGCGGCGATCCTTGACGGCGCGAGTCGGCTCGCGATCTTCTGGCGGATCACGATGCCGCTTGCAAAACCCATTATAGTTTATACGGTGCTGACTTCCTTTATATCTCCGTGGTGCGATTTCATTTTCGTCAACACGATCATAAGCGATCGGGAAAAGTACACCGTTTCGTTGGGGCTTTATAAAATGATCAACTCGGAAAAGAGCAGTTTTAACGATAATTTCACGCTCTTTTGCGCTGGCGCGTCGGTGGTTGGCGCGATCATCGTAACGCTGTTTATGAGTATGCAACGCTACTACGTGGAAGGGATCACGAGTGGTGCGGTAAAGGGCTGAGCATATAGAAAAACACCCGCTTATAAAGTTTGTAAGCGGGTGTTTTTTTGTTATTTTAAAGACTCTGAGTATATTAAGCCGTTAAAGTCTTGCAGAAGTAACCACGAGGTTGAGAAAGGTAAAGGAGGATTAAATCCCCAGAATTCATTCAAAGAAATTATGCCGTAAAAATTAAAAATTTTTTTCGTGGGAAATGCGCATAGTGAATATTCGTTTAGTCGGAAGATAAAGAAAAAGTCTTTTTATACTGTAAAGGCGTGAGACCGAAATGCTTTTTAAATAGTACGATAAAGTGCGGATAATCGGAAAACCCGCTGTCTAAACAAGAGTTTAAAACGCTGGAACCGTTCCGTAAAAGTTTCTCTGCCATAAGTAAACGTTTTTGTTGAATATAAGTCCGAGGCGTGATTTTAAAAGCTTCGAAAAAATGTCGCTCCAACGTATTGACGCTTACGTGTACGGCGTCGGCAAGCTCTTTAATCGTTATTTTTTGCGTAAGATTTTGATTTATGTAAGTAACGACGGCTTTCATTTCTTCGGATAGTAATTGAGTAGTAGGTACGACGGACTCGTTTTTTGTCAGTAAAGAAATGAGCCGAAAGAAATAAATATATTGCTCAAGAGGCGCAAGTGTTTTACTGATAAGTTTTTCGCAAATATCCGTTAATTCATTTATATCTGTCATTGAAAGAAAAATAGGCGGACGTTGTTGCTGAAAAAAGGAAAAGAGCTCTTTGTTTTCTTTAAGAGAAAACAGGATCCAATAATAAGAATGTTTTTGCTCCGCATTATAAATACAATGATGCAGTTGATTTGGCGGAACGATAAGTACGTTTCCGTATAAAAGGGGATAAATTTCGTTTTTAACCATAAAACAGGTTTCTCCCGATAAATGAATATAAAGTTCGCAATGCTTATGAGAGTGAATGTTCGGGGCCGATTTTTGAGCGGAAGCGTTTACTTGATTACGCTGTATTAAAAAATGAAACGGCTTTATTACGGGGAATAAAGCCGTTTTTGCGATATGCGCATTGATATCTCTGTGGCTTTGGTCTAAGTTATATTCCGTGTCGCCGATGTCTATAAAAAAATTTTGATTTTTATCCATAAATTTGAATCCTTTTTTTGTAATTTTAATGATTATATCATATTTTTTGGTTAAAAGTCAAATGAAATATGCTCTTATGTATGATATAATTTTAACCGTAAGATCTATTTTGGCAAAAATGAAAGCGGAATTTATTTTTATACAACAAAAGGTGAAGATATAAGGGAAACATTTTTTCTCAAAGGTTTAAGGAGGGTGGTTAACGCTTTTTTAACAAAACGAATCATCTTCCGAATTCCCAATATCTGTAAAAAAAATTTGTTTTTTCTTCACGTGAAAGCATTTGATTTTTTATGATTTTGGTGATTATTTCATATTTTTTGATTAAAGACCAAATGAAATGAGATCTTTTGTATGATATAATTTTGTTGAAAAAATTGAACAGATAAAATTTTTTAGGAGTAAAAAAATATGAGAAACATTTTTGAAGCGCCTTTTATAAAAGAAATTGCCGATACGACGGCGAATATGTATCGGCTTGGTTGGAATGAAAGAAACGGCGGCAACATCAGTATGATACTCGACGAACAAGAGATAGAAAACTATCTGGACATCAACAGAGTGATTAGAGAAATACCGTTGACGGTTGCGTTTCCGAATTTGGCGGGAAAATATTTCGTCGTTACGGGTACGGGAAAATATTTTAAGAATATTAAGGATAATCCTTCTTTGAATATCGGCATAATGCGCGTTTCGGAAGACGGAAGTAAAATGAACCTGTTGTGGGGCTATGACGACGGCGGAAAATTTACGAGTGAAATTACTATGCATTTGGGCGCGCACGAAAAAAGGCTTGGCGTTGACGAAAATCACAGAGTAGTTATGCACGCGCACCCGACGAATTTGATTTCAATGACGCACGTACACGAAATCGACGACGTGAAATTTACCAAGACCCTTTGGGGAACGTGTACGGAATGTATCGTAATTTTCCCCGACGGGGTTGCGATTTTGCCGTGGATGGTGAGCAGTAGCGATAATCTGGGGCTTGTTTCTTCGGAAAAATTCAAGGATTTCAGAATACTCGTTTGGGCGCTTCACGGAATGACGGTCACGGGAACGTCTTTGGACGAAGCTTTTGGATTAATGGAAACGGTGGAAAAGGCGGCGGATATTTATATGCATATCGTTAATTGTAAGGTGAAAAGTTCGATTACGGACGAGATGCTTCGGCAAGTTTGTAATGACTTTCATTTGGAAACAAAAAAAGGTTGGCTTTAAGAAAAAATAAAAAAGGAGAAAAAAATATGTTAAAGGGTATTTCTAAAATTGTTTCCCCAGAACTTTTGAAGATTTTATGTGAAATGGGGCACGGGGACGAGATTGTAATTGCCGATTGGAACTTTCCAAGCGCGACAATGGGAAAACGGTTGATCAGGGCGGACGGAATCGGAGGAAGAGAAATGCTTTCCGCCGTAATGGATTTGATTCCGCTTGATACGTACGGCGAGGATAATTTCGTGTTAATGCATTTAGCGGGGAAAGATACGGAAATTCCCGTAATTTGGGAGGATTATCGGAAAATTGCAGCAGAAAAAGACGACAACGTTATGGAATCGCAAATTGAAAGATTTGCTTTTTATGAACGTGCAAAAAATGCTTATGCGGTAATTGCAACAGGCGAAACTTCTTTATACGCGTGCGTGATTTTAAAGAAAGGCGTATTTAAAGAATAAGTTCAAGTAGTAAGCGAAAATTTGAAAGAAATAGAAAAAATTAATTAGGAGAAATAATAAAAATGAAAACGGTAAAAGACAAGTACTTAGTAGTAGGCGCGGATTTTGCGGGATATCCCTTAAAAGAAGCCGTGTGCGAGCATTTGCGGGAAAAAGGTTGGAAAATTACCGATCTCGGTGTGACGAAAGACAGCGATCCCGACGATACGGAAAATATGTTTCATCGTATAGGACTTCGCGTAGGCGCGCAAATTTCCGAAGGGAATTTCGAACGCGCGTTATTGTTCTGTGGCACGGGTATGGGGATACATATCGCGGCAAGCAAATGTCCGCACGTGCACGCAGGCGTTGTGGAAAGCGTAGCGTCTGCGCGTAGAGCGATCACGGGAAACGGAGTAAACGTACTTGCGATGGGAGCGTTTTACGTAGCCCCCGCTATGGCTTGCGATATTGCCGACGCATATTTGAACGCAGAATTGGGTACGGGGTACGAATGGTGGAGGAATTTTTACGAGTTCCATAAGCTTGCTATCGACGAATTGGAAGCGTTTGATTATGAAACGTATAAGAAAAACGGCTTCAAGGTCGAGCATTTGGGAGATTACCCGATAAAATTGGAAAAGAAACCCGAATAATTGCGCGTGTCGTTTGCATTTTTACGAAAGTATTAAAAAATAAAAAAATAAACAAATAATAATTTCTTAGGAGGAGATTGATTATGAAAAAATTTGTAGCATCTATTTTGGCAGCAACTTGCGTACTCGGCGCGATCGGCTGCGGTCCTGTCGGAGCGGATATGGGAAACAACGATGCCGACTCGGACAAAACGGAGATTACGGTGAAGAATTATAACGGCGGGGTTGGACGGAAATGGCTCGACAATGCAGTGGAAAGATTCACCGAAGCATACGCAAACGAATCTTTCGCAGAGGGAAAGACGGGCATTGACGTTAAGGTTCTTGACGGCGATTTGACTACTATAGCCTTAGGAAGCGAAGCGTATCAAGTCTACATAACGTCAGGTGCCTATATGTCTGTTTCCGAGCTGGCGCAATTAGGAATATTGTATGATATGACGGGTATTGTCACCGATACGACCAGAAAGGGAGATACGTTGGAAAATCTTATCTACGACGGCGCTAAGCCCGCCTTTATGCACGATGGGAAGTACTACGGGCTTCCGCATTATGCGAACTCGAACGGCGTGTCTTTTGATAGAGACTTGTTCGACGAGGCGGGATTGTACTTTGCAGACGAAGAGGAAACGGACGTCGTTGCATACACGGGTAAAGATATAAAGATAACGAGAAATTTCGTCAGCTCGGAGGATGCGAAAAAGACGGTCGGGATGGACGGCGTAAAAGATACGGAAGACGACGGTATGCCTTGTTCCTTAGAGGAATTTATTCTTTTAATGGACTATATCAAAAATGAAAAGAGCGATATGTCAATTTCTCCTATCGTAGTTTCCGGTAAGTATCATGGCTATATTCAGCTCTATTTGCAGGGGCTTACTTTCTCGTTGGCAGGCAGCGAGCAAATGAACAACTATTCTAACTGTACGGGTGAAATTGATATTATCACGGGCTATACGGAGGAACCGTTATTTCCAGGTATCGACTATATCAAAAAGCCGATTGTCGAAACGGTGACTTTAACGGAAGAGGATAAAAACGGATATTTAACGACGCAGCTTGCGGCAAAATACTACGCGATGGCGACGGTTGAAATTATTCATAAGGAAGGGTATTTTGCGAAGGAAGCGTATAATACGTCCGTTGACCACTATTCCACGCAAAAGTGTATGATTTACGCAGGCGCTGCGGAATACGACAGAGTCGCTATGCTGATGGAAGGTTCTTATTGGTATAATGAAGCCAAAAAGAGCGGCGTATTGAATAGCTACGTCACCATTTCGGGCGATAGAGAAGAACGCGGGGTTGCTTGGATGAGCTTGCCTACTGCGGTTTATTCGAAGGACGTAAAAGAAGGCGAGATCTCTCCGATCTTTACAGGTCCAGGTGCGCAGGTTGTAATCAATGCCAATATTAAAGGGAACACGGAATATGAAAAGGCTTGCGCAGCTTTTGTATCGTTCCTGTATTCGGATGAAGAATTGGCGGCGTTTACTGTGGAAACGGGCTGTACGAGAAACTTAAAATACTCTTTAACCGACGAAGAGATCGGCAAGATGCCTAAATTCTATCAATCTCTTTGGAACAGCAGAAAAGAAGACGGTAGTAATACGCTTATAAACTATCCGACGACTGCGACGGGATTGAAGGTTGCCTCGCATATAGAGTTGAACTTGAACTCGGCGATGTGGGAAAAATTTAACCTCTACCATTACGTTCGCGGCACCAAGAACACGAAACAGATGTTTGAAGATATGAAATACACGGCAAGTAAATGGAATGAGGTATTAGACTCTTAATGCTTAGGAGGGTTAGTAATATGGATAAAAAGATCAAAAGAAGCGGATTAAAAAGAGGTGCAAGGCGTTGGATCTTTTTCTTGGCGATTGTATCTTTGCCCGTTCTGCAATATTTTTTCTTCGCGATATATACAAAATTCGAATCCGTTTTAATGGCTTTTCAAAAGTATAAAATCGGGAAAGGCGGATACGTCGGTTCGTTCACTTGGGATAACTTTGAGTGGGCGTGGGACGTCTTTACTTCCGGCGGGGATATGATAGGCAGATCGCTTATCGTTATGGCGACGAAAATGGTTATCACTATCGGCGGTGGCTTGTTCTTTTCGTACTATGCGGCTAAAAAGTATTTTATGTCGAATTTTTTCAGAGTGACCTTGTATTTGCCGCAAATGTTGGGTGGTATCGTACTCGTCGTTTTGTATCAATACTTATTATCCGACGTTTACATAACGCTTTCCGGCGATCCGACGGGATTGCTCGATAAGGGTGCAGACAGCGCGTTTATATGCGTTCTGTTCTATAATCTTTGGGTTGGCTTTGGTGGAAACGTTATGGTGTTTTCTACCTCGATGAGCGGTGTGAACGAGTCCGTTGTCGAAGCGGCGCGTTTGGAGGGGATTACCCCCTTGCAGGAGTTTTTATATATTTATATTCCTGCCATCTACCCGACCTTTGTGACGTATTTCATTGCTTTGATCGCCGGCGTATTTACCGACGGGTTGCAGCTTTATACGTTTTTCGCTGGGAACTTAGACCGCGATCTTTATCCTGTGGTTTTTGGGCATTATTTCTTTGTAAAGACAACGGAAGCGAAAATGGTCGGCACGGTTGTCACGTATCCGAATCTTGCGGCTTTGGGTATTATCTTCTCGATTATTTTAACGTCGATAATTCTTCCGTTGCGCAAAATTATGCTTAAACACGGACCGAGAGAAGACTAAGGGAGAACAGAAATGAAGAAAACAAAAAAGAACAAAGCAAAAAAAATAACGCCGTTAAAGGCGATCGTTTTCACCGTTTTAGTGGTTTACTCAATATCTATAATCTTTATGCTGTGTTGGGGATTCTTAACTTCTTTAAAATCAACGATTGATTTCACCGACTTTAAGAACCATTTCGGATTGCCTGATTCCAAATACAGCTCTGACGAAATGCTTTTTGCGAATTACGGATACATTTGGCAAAATTTCCAGCTGAACGTGAACGGTAATTCCTACTATTCCTTGTTCGGCGAACACACGGTGCCAACGTATAGAGCCAATTTCTTGACGATGCTGATAAACACCGCATATTACGCAGGTCTTCTTGCGTTCGTGCAAGCTTTGGTTTGTATGACGATGGGGTATATGACGGCTAAATATAAGAATAAATTTGCGGCGGTGATCGTAGGAACGGTTTACGCGTTAATGGCTTTGCCTATCGTTGGTTCTCAGCCTGCGGAAATTTCGCTTTTGATGGATTTGGGCGTGTATAACACTTATGCTGGTATGTTCATACATAAGTTCAACTACGGCGGTATTTATTTCCTTGTATTCAACGCGTTTTTCACGGCTATGTCGGATACCTATATCGAGGCGGCGGAAATTGACGGCGCGTCTCAGTTTAGAGTGTATACGAGCATCATAATTCCTTTGGCGGCGAAAATGCTCGTGATGGTGTATTTGCTTTATTTTATCACTGCTTGGAACGACTATAATACCGTACTCGTGTATTATCCCAGCTTCCCGACGCTCTCTTACGGCGTTTGGAGAATGGCGCAAAGCAATATGGGCGGCGATAGTGATACGCAGGGCGTTCCGCAAAAATTCGCAGGAACGATGGTTCTAACGATTCCTTTGCTGGTGCTGTTCTTCTCGTTTAGGAATTATATTATGGGGAACGTTTCAACTGGCGGGGTCAAGGAATAAAAAATCAATAAAGGAGAAATTTATGAGAACTAAAAGAAAGATATCATTAAGCTGGCTTGTTTCAGCGGGCGTGTTGATGTTGGTGACGCTTATGTCCCTCATTTTCACGAGCGTAGCCTTCACGAAATCAAGCGCAGAAACGATTTCTTTGCAAAGCGAAAAAATCGCAAGCACGTATTTTGTAGGCGAAACCTTTTCGGTTCCAGATTCGGTTGAAATCACCGTAGAGGGCGAAACCGTTTCTGCAACGAACGCAACGATCCGTTTCCCCGACGGAACGGTCAAAACGAAGGGGACTTACACCTTGAATGATTTAGGTACGTATTCCGTTGTTTATTCTTTTACGCACAACGACCAAAAGTATAAGGCGGAGCAGTCGTTTAACGTCAGCAAATATAAAGCCGAATTCAACAACGACGCATTAAGCGCAACGTACGGCGAGTTAACGATGTCGGCAACCGAAGAGAAGCAAGAGAAAGGCTTGACGATAAGCTTGTCAGAAGGCGACGAGTTTATTTTCAAAGCGCCGTTTAACGTCAACGACGCCGAATGGGCAAATATATGTAGAATATATCCCGTTCCCGTTGAAGACAATGCGAACATTCCGCCTTGCCTTAATGAAAAGCATAAGGGACTTGAAGATCCAAGAGTCTGCAAAAGTAGTATTGATAGCGTTAAATTCGTCATAGTGAAGGTGATCGATTGCTACGATCCGAATAATTATGTGGAGGTGTTGATCAACAATAATTTAATGACGAAATATGCGGCGGGTCGGGATTATTGCGACGGGCTTTATACTATGGCAAGATCGTCCACTCAAGATTGGGTTGGCTTGAGAAATACCACAACGGCTTCGAGTACGTCCGTGCTCTACAACGGAAAATATTACGTTAGAGATACGACAACGCTTGACTTCGTACATACCAGTTATGGGAGTGCGACTTGGGGTACGACGAATTTGAAGAAGTTTGCGGAACAAGGCGGATTTAATTTTAGTTATAACGAAGAAACGAAACAATTGAAATTCAATTCCTCCAATAAATCAGAATCGGCAAACCATCAGATGATTAACGATCTTGATAGCCCTGCTATTTACGGCGAAAACTTGTTTAAGGGTTTTACCACGGGTGAAGTATACGTTTCGATTTATTGCGCGGATTATAGAAAAGACGCTCCTCAGCACATTGAAATTGCTTCCTTGCTTGGCGTTGAGGGCGAAGCTTTGAATAACTTCGTCACGGAGGATACCACCGCGCCTTTGATTAGAACCAAGAGCGGATTAAACGACGGCGATACGCTTTACATTGCGAGGAATGAAGAGTTCTCTGCACCGGAGATTATCGCGTACGACTTGAACCTTAAAGCTTCGAACGTAAGCTGCTATATGAATTACGGCACGGATAACGAAAGCGTAGTTTATATGAAGGACGGCAAATTTACCCCGACACGAAACGGAAAATATACGCTCGTTTATTCGGCGACGGACAACTACGGCAACAGAGCCGAATTTACGCTCAACTTATATTGCGTGGATAAAAAGAGCCTTACGTTTGATCAAATCAACGTGCAAGACGTAGTCGTTGAGAACGCCGTTTGCAAATTGCCCGTCGTTTCGGTTCAGGGCTTGAACGGGGCGGTAGATACGACGATCAACGTGACGGATCCAAAGGGAAACAAGTTTGTGGCAGAAGACTATAAATTCGATATTGAATATTTAGGGGATTATACCTTAGAGTACGTTTTCACCGACGGAATTTATTCTGCTTCCACAACGGCAACGTATACGAACGATTCGCAGGAAGCATTCTTCCTCGATAAGCTACTTTTAAATAAACGTTATATTAAGTCAGTCGAATATTCCATCGTCGATTATTTCGCTTATACCTGTTCCGACGAAGGATTAAAAGCCAATAAATGCGAGGTTTTCGTTTCTTCCGATAACGGGGAGTTCGTTGCACTTTCGGAAAACGATTGCTTGGCGTATACCGTGACGGCGAATAAAACGTTGCAGTTTAAGTATAAGTGCGGCGAAAACGAATTTTTGAGCGACGTTGTAGAGGTCGTAGACGCTGTCGATTCGACTGATAGCAAGGTGATGGACTACACGAAGTATTTCGTGACGCCGTTTACTATCGCCAAGAACTCTCAAGACTACACCTTCTCTGCGCAAGCTGACGGAAAAATCGAGTTTATCAATCCTATTTCCGTTCCCGATTTCTCGTTGGAATTCGCATTTGATGAAGAAAAATTAAATTTTTCGACGTTGAATATCTATTTAGAAGACTATTATTCGCAGCAATCGGTCAAACTTTCCTTTAAGAAAAATGCAAGCAATAAGCTTTTGTTTGCCTTAAATGACGGTGCTGATACAGGTGCGGGGCTTGATTTCTGCACGTCTTATAAAATTTTCTATCAAGACGGCAAGATTTTGACGAATTTGGGCAACAGCGTTGCGTTTGATTTGAGTGGTTTCGACGCGGAAATTGCATATTTAACGTTTGAAATCGTGAACGTGTACGGCGATTCGTCGTTTGTTCTGACGAAGATAGGAAATCAAGCGTTTAAAGAAACGTTAAAAGAAGCCGGTTCGACGTTTATCGTACCGGAAAAATCAAAACTCTTCAATCTCGGCGATAAATACGTGATCGACGTTCCGAAGGTAAGCAACGTTCTTTTCCCCGTGCTTACGAACAACGTGACGGTGACGGTGATTGACGATAACGGCGAAATCGTTGAGGACGTAGACGGTAATTTACTGAATAATTTCCCTGTTACGACAGAACGAACGATAGAGCTTACGATGCCCGGTATTTACGTAGTGAAATATACTGCCGTCGTAAATACTTTGTCGAAATCTATCTCCACCACCTCCAAGCCTATTGCGCTGAACGTAGCCGATAATATCGCGCCTGAGGTATCGTTTAATAATGGGATCGACGAAAATTCCGTTGTAAACGCTAGGGTAAACAAAGCTCATAAGATTCTTTCGTATACCGTTTCGGATAATATACCCGATCGCGAGTTGACGGTTAGAATTGCAATCTACAACGATAGAAACGCGCTTGTTGATTATGGCGAATTTGACGAATACGTCTTTAAGAAAGCAGGCACGTACACGGTAAAGGTTGTTTGTTTCGACGAGGACGGAAACCAAGCAAGAGCGTCTTACACGGTTGTTGTGAAATAAGGAGAAAATTATGAAAAAGAAAATTTTTAGTACGTTATTGGCAATGATCCTTTCGTGTAGCTTTGCGGTGGGCTGTGCCGGTGCTAAAACTGACGAAAGCAAGCAAGAAGAGACGACTACGGTCAATACCGCAATTCCCGGAACGGTTCATCAATTTACTATGACGGAAACGAATGACTATATGGTGAAGGACGGTTTAACGGATTACGTTGTGTTGATGCCTAAGGAATACGATGAGTACTTGAGAAAAGCGAAAGACGAGTTCGTGTACTTCTTCAAGCAAGCGACGGATATCAATATAAGAGTCGAATACGAAGACGAAACGGGCAAAACGCACAACGCAAACAACAAATATATTTCGTTAGGTCAAACGAAATTATTGCAGTCTGCCGATTTGAAGATAGATTATAACGAATTGGGCAGCGAGGGTTGCAGAATAAAAACCAAAGACAAGACGGTCTATATCGTCGGCGGTTCGAGTCTTGGAACGCTTTATTCCGTTTACGATTTCTTTCAGTTGGTTTTCAAATATGAAACGTATTATCATAATACGTTTAAGATCGATAAAAACGTCAAAAACGTAAAGCTCAATGATTTTGACGTGATCGACGTTCCGGATATCCCCGCGAGAACTTCGCAATGGGGTTGCGTCAAAAACACCGACAGTAAATACCGTTTCAGATATGGTTTGGGCTTTAACGATTATTCCTTGCCCGTAGGGGGACCCTTCGAGACCGGTTACCGTGTTCACAATATATCGGAACTGGTTTGGGATAATGAAGGCTATGAACCGGAATGGCTTGCGCAAAACGGCGGCAATCAGCTTTGCTTCTCGGCAAGAGGCGATGAGGAGCTTTATAATGCGCTGATCGACCACATCGTAGATCAGTTGATTGACAACGCGTTTACGAAATTCACGCCCGAGGACTATCCTTACGCAAACTATATGGCGCTCACCATAGAAGATACGGGCGGCGTTTGTAACTGTGACGCCTGCTATCAAGCTTTTGAAAGACACGGCGCGTACTCGGGACAGGTAATCGTTTTCTGTAACGATATTATGGAAAAGATTAAAGCTTGGATGAGCTTGCCTGAAAATGAAGAGTACAGAAGGGACGATTTAAAGCTTATGTTCTTTGCTTACGAAGCCTTCTTGGACGCGCCTGCCGTTTACGATGAAAAGGCGGGCAAGTACGTATACGCCTCCGAAGAATGCGTTATGAGAGACGACGTTGTCGCTTGGTATTGCGTGAACAACGGGTTTGGATATATGAAAGATTTTTCAGCCCCTGCAAGCGACGTCGGAAAGGAAAGAGCTCGCAAGTGGTTTGACTTAACCGACAACGTTGCGCTTTGGACGTACCCCATCGACTATTCCACGAAAATGGTATTGACCGACACCTACAACTTCTTTACGGACGACTATTGGCGCTTCGTAGTAGAAGGCGGAACGACGTTATACTTTCAAGAAGGCGCAGGCGCTATGACCGACACGACGGGCTTCGAAGGGTTGAAAGCGTTCTTGGACTATAAGCTTATGTGGAATGCGTCGCTCAATTCTTATGATTTAACGAAAGAATGGTTTGAAGGAATGTACGCGGACGCGGCTCCGATGATGTATCAGTTATTCTTAGAACAAAGAGAACACAACATAGAATTCTTCTACACCTTAGATAGACTGGACGGCGTTCCCACGTGGGTTCCGCACGACAATATGGACGACTGGGATACCACGACGCTGTTTAATTGGATGAATACTTGCGAAGAAGCGATAGAGCTTATCGAGAAGAAGTATAAAACGCATTATCCCGAAGAATACGAAAGGATCAAGTATAACGTCGAGTTGGAATACGTTATGCCCGCGTATATGTTATTTAAGGTTTTCGGGGCGCAAATTCAAGGCGTTGAAAGGGAAGAGCTGTTGACGAAGCTGAAAGACGTGCTGAGCAATAAACTGCAAATTGACTCCGTCAATAAATACGTAGCAGGTCTGACGGTTTAAGGAGATGTGTATATGAAAAAGAAATTATTATCTATATTTTGTACCGTTTTCGTTGCGGGTATGTTGTTTGTCGGTTGCGATAGTTGCGATAGCTGTAAAGGTGAGCCACCCTCAACCGAACCGCAGATAGAGCAAACGTCTTCAGTTGGCTTGAATATAGAAAAAAGAGATATGACGTTAGGCGATATCGTTTATTTAGTCGCTAGGGCTGACGGCGCAACGGAGAACGCCGATTTCAAGTGGGAGTCTTCGAATGAACAAGTTGCAACCGTAGACCAACAAGGAACGGTAATTGCGATGGGTTCGGGCGAAGCGGTGATCTCCGCGACGTACGGAACGGATAAGGCGGAGTGCCACGTAGTGGTTGCGGCGAACGGAAATATCCCGACCTTGCAATTTAATGCGGACTTTAAGAGTAATAGCATAAAAGTTAGCTTGGATAATCAAATCAATTTAGGCTGCAAAGTTTTATTCAACCAGAAAACGTTTGACGACGTTGAAGTCGCCTACACGCCTTTGGATCCTACGGTAGGAACGGTTGAGGACGGCGTTTTCAAGCCGTTGAAGGTCGGTTCCACGCAGGTGACGATCACGGCGAGTTGGAGAGGGCTCACCTCTGAGCAATATGAAACAATGTCGCAGGTCATTACGGTAAACGTTGAGGAATTAAAGGCGATTATTTTGGATAACGGCGCGCTTGGCGACGACGTCTTGCTGGATCTGTTTTCACAAAAAGAATTTGGCGGAAAGACGTTTAAGAACGAGCATACCGTTGCTGTAAAGGCTTTGGAAGGTGAAAGCGAAAAAACCTGCACGGGTACGATCATTGAAGGCGAAGACGTGATCGAATACGACGACGCTACCAGAACGATTACGGGTAAAAGCTTCGGCGAAGCGAAAATCAAGTTCGCCTTTACCGATTCCGACAACGCAGAGTATTCCGTAGTGCTCCCCGTTAGAGTTTTTAGACCGATAGCCGATTACGCTACCACCTTGAGATTCTCTACCTTTGACGCAACGTTTTCAAACGCACAGCAGGAGGCGGTGACGGTTGACGACATTTTCGGCTATGCAACCACGCTCGTGGCAGTTGAACAGGACGGAAACGACGCGATTGCGCTTGAAGACGGAAAAGTGACGGGCTTAGCCCTTGAAGCTATGGATCGAATTTGCGATGCAACGATCACCGTATACGACGAAAAAGTCGGCTACGTTCTCTCGTTAGAAGCCTGTGCTAAGTATATCTACACCGCCGAAGATTTGAGAATATTCGATCAAGGGACTAATAAAGATAACTTGAAGGAGCTCGAAGGATATTTTGAATTATTTAACGACATAGTTGATACGGAATATACGTATAACAAATATTCTTTGGAGAGAATGTTTGGCGGTTATGCAACTGCGTGGTACGACGACTACGGGTTTAAGGGTATTTTTGAAGGCAACGGACATTCGCTTACCTTCACAACTTGCGCGGGATTATTTAACTCAATCCAAGAAGAGAGTGAAATCAGAAACGTTGAGTTTAAAAACATAACGGTGGAGTCTATACTCCATAACTCCTATCTCACGCCGATTGGAATGGGACACGGTTCGTTGCTGAAAAACGTTTCCTTGTCGCTTTCTCCTGCTACCTACAATAATTTCGTGTCGTTGGACGATACTTCTACAAACGGACGCTCTTTATACGTATTCCCGAGAGGTAATCCGTATGGGAATTCAATGAGCTACGAAAACGTTGTCTTCGTATACGACTATAAATATATCCCCGAAGACGTGGATAATTCGTCGGTAAAGAAAACCGTTTTGTTTAACAACGCACAGTATTATAAAAAGAATTTCACGAATCCGTTCGTTAATATTTACATCGTAGAACGCAACAAAGATGCGGATAAGGATTACGTGCTTCCTCTCACAGTCGGCGGTCGTAAGCAGGATGCCGAATATCAATATCAGTCCTATCATACGTTAGAAGAATTTGCCGAATTGGTAGAAGTGTTTATCTACGAGGAGGACGAGATAAAAGAATTTTTTGCGTCGGGCGACGGAAAAGCGGCGTTCTCTACTTTTGCTTCATACTGGTCGATAGAGGAACGAGGCTATCCTATTTGGGCAAGCTCGTATAACGAGGTTGAATGGGCTGAATCTCTCGGCACGGGAATGTTCTCGGGTTGGCTCGACGAAACGGAAGGTTTTGCAACCGATAAAGACGGCGACAACCAAGTTCTTCCCTTTGATATTGACGGCACCGTGACGGGCGTATATTTGAAAGAAAATATTTCTTCCGACGCCGATTTAACGCCGGAAAACAATCTTTATGCAAACGGAAAAGTCAATATCACCAGTACCTCTACGAGAGCGATCGAATATACAACGATTCTTATTCAAACCGCCGAAGGGGATTTCTATGAAGCTACGCTCGAAGTCTACACGAGAATTATCAACTCGAAAGAAGATTTGAGAATGTTCGACCTTGATTCCGCGACGGACGGGAGAGCGCTCACAGGTTACTACGCGTTAGGTAGCGATATCGTTGATACCGAAGAGGTATATAACAGCGTAAACTGTGGTACTTCCTATTTTCAAGGCGTATTCGACGGGAAGGGACATAGCGTGACGTTCACGACGGTCGGAGGCTTATTCGGCAAGATTAAGGGTAGTGGCTCGATGGCTATCAAAAACGTGAACTTTAAGGATTGTACCGTAACGACGAGTAAAGAATATGGCTATGCTCGTACCTTAATAGGATACCTTAGTAGTAGCTCGTATCTTTATCTGCAAAATCTTTCGATCTCGCTTTCGGAGCAAACGTATCAAAACTTTAAGGACGACAGCGCGCCTAATTTATACGTTGTGGCGTACGATATGATAAATGAGGGCGCGAACTTCGTTGTTTGCACAAACGTTATGGTTGAGGTTGACTATAACAAGATGCCGACGGCGGACGCGACTTCGGAGACGAAGTTTATCTACATCGTTTCTCAGCTTAGAAAGAATACGAGTAACTTTAACGTGGTCGCGTTGAATTATGACTCGACGAAAACATATGCCCGTTCTCTTGTGCTTATCGAGGACGAGAAGATCATTACAGGCAGTCATCCGTCGAGCTTCGACGTAACGGAATACGCTTCTTACGACAAGTTGAAAGAGTATTACGCTACGGAGGCAGGTCAAGCTGCGCTTGCAAAGTTCGATACGACTTATTGGGACGTTTCTTTGGGCTATCCCGTTTGGAAGAAAGACTAACCGCAAGGAAATCATTAATTTCGAAAATTCGTTGGGAAAGCAAGAAATTGCTTTCTCAACGGAAAATATAAAATAAGGAGGGCAACCAAATGAAGAGTTGCGAAAAAAGAAACTATGAACCTATAAGCTTTAAAATTCGGCTTATAAACACTGCCGACGTTATCACGGCTTCGCCGACAAGTGTGGACACGACTGACGGAATGACGGATGCTCCGTCGAGCTGGGTTGATTAAAAAGGAGGGAAAAAAATGAAAAAGAACGAGAAATTAAAAGGTCTTTTTAGCTTTGCCTTTCTTTCTGCCTCTTGCTTGGCGATGGCTCTCGCCGTAAATTCGTCCAATGAAATATCCGCAAGCGCAAGTGGAACGGAAACGCCCACGGCAACCGTAGCGACGGCTGAACAATTTAAATTGAATAGCGGCGCGGCGGTTTGGATCGGCGACGACAATTACGGCGGTATTCGGTTTTCGGCGGACGTAAAGGAAAGCTATATTAACGGCCTCGAAAACGTGAAAAGCATTCAGTATTGGACGATCGTTGCGCCTGCTAAAAACGTGACCGACGTATCCGAGCTGACGGTTGAAAATCGCGAAGCAAAAGACGCCGTAATCGTCAATGCTACGGAAACGACGAACTTTACGACGGACGAGGACGAGACGTTTACGTATACGGCTAAGGTAAAATATAATTTTGCCGATACGACCGTTTGGACGGAAGACAAGCAACAAGCGCTTATTGATTTGCCGTTGGTAGCGCGCCCTTGCCTTGCGATTACTTATGAAAACGACTCCTACGAATACGTTTATGCGAACCTCGAAGGAACGGAGTCTAAGAAAATGCGTAATATCGCCGAAGAGGAGTTAGTTGACGAAGTGGCGGCAACAACGCCAAATTACGACGAAGCGCAACTCAACACTCTTTTATCCTATGTGAAATCCGAAGATACGAACGCGTATCACGATTCCGTTGACGGGACGACGCTCGCGTTTATCGATAACACCGCAAATGTCGGTTATAGCGTTTATACCAAAACCGTTGAAGAGGACGTAGCGAAATTTACGCAAATCACTACCTTCTCTGAAGGGGAAACGGCAACTCTTTCGGAAAATATCTTTGCAGGAGCGGAAGTCGGTGCAACCACCGAGCTCTATCTTTGCAACGGAACTGACTTTGTGAAAACCTCCGTCAAAGAGGTCACGCAGATCATTTACGACGCAGAGGATTTGAAGGTGTTCAATCTCACGGCGACGGATCAACAAATCGTAGGTACTTACGTGCTTGCGAACGATATCGTTGATACCGCTACGACGTATAACACAGGGTATTGGGCCAAAAGTTTTTTCAAGGGCGTATTCGACGGGCTTGGGCATAGCTTGACGTTCAAGACGAATCTGGGGTTGTTCGGTGTAATTAACGCCGGTGCCGTTATTGAAAACGTGAATTTTAAGAATTGTACCATTGTTACAGAAGAAACGTATCAAACCAGCTTGTTGGGGTATACTCTTGCTACTGCGCCTATTTCTCTGAAAAACCTTTCGGTTTCGCTTTCCGATGCCACGTACACCACCTTTGCTACGCAGAATAAAGACAGACGTATTCTTGTGTATGATGCTAGTTCGGCTTATAATTCTATCGTATGCGAGAATGTTATGATTAAATTCGATTATAGCAAGCTCCCCACGGCAGACACAGCGACAAAGACAATCTACGCTGTTTCCAAGCTTGGAAAGGGTACGAGCAATTTTAACGTGGTTGCGGTGAATTTCGATTCGACGAAAACGTATGCCCGCGGTTTTGATCTTATTGAGAATAAATTGGAAGTAGCCACGACGAGCACTGATATAACGAAATACGATTCTTACGATGCGTTGAAAACGTATTACGAAACGGAAGAAGGTAAAGCGGCGCTTGCGACGTTTGATACAACTTATTGGGATGTGACGACGAAAGGCTTTCCGATTTTGGACTATAGCGCGCTCGACTGGGCTGAATCTCTCGGCACGGGAATGTTCTCGGGTTGGCTCGACGACACGGAAGGTTTCGAAACCGATACCGACGGCGACAACCAAGTTCTTCCCTTTGATATTGACGGCACCGTGACGGGCGTATATCTGAAAGAAAATATTTCTTCCGAAGCAGATTTAACGTCGGAAAACAATCTTTATGCAAACGGAAAGGTAAATATCACCAATACCTCTACGAGAGCGATCGAATATACAACGATTCTTATTCAAACCGCCGAAGGGGATTTCTATGAAGCTACGCTCGAAGTCTACACGAGAATTATCAACTCGAAAGAAGATTTGAGAATGTTCGACTCTGACTCCAAAGGTAACTCGTCGAACGTAACGCTCTCAGGCTACTATGCGTTAGGTTGCGATATCGTGGATACCGAACAAATATATAATGATGTTGGCTCCTTCAATACTAAATGGATATTCCAAGGCATATTCGATGGGATGGGGCATAGCCTGACGTTTAAGGCAGGAAACGGATTGTTTGGCGTAATGATTAAAGGCGCTAGTACCGACAGCACCACTATTAAAAACGTGAACTTCAAGGATTGTACGATTACAGCAGCCTCTGATGCAACGTTTGCCAGCTCGTTGTTGGGTTATACTAATAGTGCGGCTCCTACTTATCTGACAAACCTTTCGGTTTCGCTTTCGGATGCGACGTATACCAACTTGATAAGCGCAAAGAAAAACAATTATATTCTTATATGCAATGAAAGCAATGCAAAGGTAACCTGCACGAACGTAATGGTCAAATTCGACTACTCTAAGCTGGAGGCTGATACGGTTTCGGACTATAAGATCTACCTTGTTTCTAAAATTTCTACCAGCACGAGTAATACTTGCGTGGTCGCGTTGAATTATGACGAAACGAAAACGTATGCTCGCTCGTTTGAAATTTTTGGGGATACGACCGCAACCAATGGTACGATAACGAAATACGATTCTTACGACGATTTGAAAACGTATTTTGCAACGGAAGAAGGCGCGACGGCGCTTGCTACGTTTACGACTTATTGGGACGTTTCTTTGGGCTATCCCGTTTGGAAGGAACAAAATTGAAGAATTGCTTGTGAATAACGATTCTTGAACTAACCTTATTGGGCTTGTATGGGGCTCAAAGCCCCATACAGGTCTGATACCATTCCTTTGTTTAGGTGGATTATGAAAAAACTCTTATTACGTATATTGACGACGCTGTGTTGTCTTTCTTTTTCCGTAGCTTTATTCGGGTGCGTCGGAGCGGGAACGCCTACCGATTCGGGGAACGGTACTCCGAGCGTTGAGGAGCCTGAAGAGCCGATTTATAAACCGGAATCGCTCGATAAAGCCATCTCCTTAGGCGAGATGGATTTTTCCGCTTGGAACGGAACGGGTGCGGATTCCGACGACAGGACGATCAAGAGCGACAAGCTTTTAGGAAATGTAAAAGCCGTTTATTTGTCCTCCGACGTCAATTATGAAAATAACTTATATAAAGACGAAAAAATCGCTATTGAAAACTTTGAAAATAGCGTTAAAATAGTGGACGTGGTAATCTGTACCGACCACGAAACGGATAACGTTTATTTGGCGACGTTAAACGTTTATACCAGGCTTATCACCAACGCTAAGGATCTGAGAATGTTCGATCAAGGCTCTACTGCTTCCGAGTGGAGAAAGATCACGGGTTGCTACGCCTTGACGAAGAATATCATAGATCCTGCGTATATTTACAACTTAAAGTCTATTCAAATTCAAAATTACTACGCCAGCCCGAGTACGCCGGATGATGATCTTTGGTTATTGGGGCTGACGAGAGACGAAGACGGTAACCTTCGCAACGAAGAAGGAGAAGTCGTTCAATACGTAAACGCGGCGTCTATGTTCGGCTTTGCGGGTTCCTTCGACGGCAGAGGTCATTCGCTGACCTTTTCCTGTGGTTCGGGGCTTTTTAATCAGCTTCTGTTTGGCGCAGAGGTGAAAAACGTTGCCTTTAAGGAAATCAATATCCATTCGGGTCCCAGTCCCGCTTCTCAACAGCACGATTATATGCGAAGAAGTCCGATCGGCGGGTCTTTTGAGAATTACGACGCTTCTGCCGAAGAGATAAAGATTTCCAACGTTTTCATTTCGCTTGGAGAAACCTCTTTTTATGAGGAAAACGTCGTCACTAAGGGGTGTTCTTTGTTGCCGTACGCCAACAGCGGGATGGTTTCGCTTGAAAACGTCGTCGTTGACGTCGATTACGAATACGCTCGCCTTTTAGACGGCGCTGATCCCAACAGAAAAAATAACTTTTATCTTATGAGCTATGCGAGGTATTTGGCGGACAGCGACCCGTTTACGAACGTTTTCGCGGTCGTTCGCAACCAAAGCAACGAGAACGAGGAATATTTTACGCCGTTCTATCAGCTTGGGAACGTTCTTTCGAACGAAAAGTATTTACAAAAAGAGTACTACGAAGAAAAGCTTCCCGTTTTTGAAACCTTTGAAGATTTGAGTGATTCCATTTCCGACGAAGCGTTAATTGCTTTTGATAACGGTTTTTGGGACATATCAGCGGGTTATCCCGTTTGGAAAAATTAACGAAAAGACAAAAACGATTTATAGTTTGTGAGGTTTGAAGCTATGAAAAAAACAACGACGTATCCGTATATTTTAAGATATTATTTACCCGTTTTGCCGTTATACGACGAAGAGTATACGGAAAAACGCTTCGTGGAATTGTTGGAGTTTTGTAAAGAGGCAAAGGTTGAGGCGGTAATGTTTTTCGTCGCACTTGCACCGTATTGCTATTATTGGCCCGAAGAGCCGTCCTTAGCGGAGGCTTGGGCTGAGCAAATGAAGCCTTATATTGAAAGGTTAAAAGCAGAGGGAATCAGCTATCAACTTAATTTCCAAAATACCTTAGGGGCGGTACCTACGGGAACGGGAATGGAAAAGCATTTCGATTGGGAGCATTTGGTCGATCAAAACGGCTATAAATCCAATTGCGGTTGTCCGATTGGTAAGAAATTCCGCGAGAACACGGGCAAGCGGTTGCAATATTGGGCAAAGACGAAGCCCGACGTGATTTGGCTGGACGACGATTTCCGTATGCACGGGCATAATTACGGTGATCATTCGAAAACGAAGGGAATGGCGTTTTATTGCTACTGTGACGAGCATATTCGCTTATTTAACGAAAAATACAATACGAATTATACGCGCGAAAGCTTAGTTAAAGAGATATTAAAAGAGGGCGAGCCTACTTGGGCGCGGAATGCGTATTTGCGTTTTATCGGCGAAACGATGGCAGAAACCGCAGAGTGGATGGGCGACGTGATACATAAAGAAAGCCCCGAAACACGCGTGGCGTTGATGACTTCTATGCCCGACGTTCACGCGGCAGAATGGCGGGATTGGGAAAGGACCTTAAACGGCTTCGAGATGAATTATAAGCCTTTATTGCGTTCGCATTTCGGGTCGTATAGTGAAGGAGATCCACGCGAGGCAATGTATTCGTATTCCCGCTACGAGCAGTTAAAAACGCAGTTGAAAAAAGCATACGGCAGCGAAATCGATTATTGCCCCGAGATTGAAAATACGCCTTTTACCGTTTGGGCAAAGTCGGGCGCGCATACGGCGTATCAAATAGCCTTGTCGGCGTTTATGGGCTCGCAGGGGATAACGCTTTCTCTTTACGATTTGAACGGCGTGGCGTTTTTTGAAGAGTCTAACTATCGCGAGGTTTTAAAAAAGGAAAAGCCGTTCGTTAATAAGCTGTTTAATTTGGATTTGCGCGACGCAAAATCTTTGGGTGTTATGATCCCTACCGATCCCGAAAGCGGCTTGCATTATAGCCTTAAAGAGGGCGAGGATTTTAATCATTTGCGCGGCGCGGGGCGATACGTTCAAGACTACTTACTGAAAATCGGTATTCCTTGTTGTTATAGAACGCCAGAGGAGCTTGAAGGCGGCGTCGTTGCGTTGGATTCGTATACTGCGAGCTTTTTAAGCGACGAGGATTTGAAAAAGGTTTTATCGGGGAGCGCGTTTATCGATTACGGTGCGGCGCAGATACTTATTGAAAGAGGATTCTGCTCGTATATCGGCATTTGGGGCTTTGAGGAAAATATTCAAAAAGTTATTCAAAGCGAAGTGTTTACCAAACGCAAGAGAGAAGACGGAACGTTTATTTGCATCCCCTGTCGCGTACCCTGTGGGAAATGGGGAAAAGCAGAGCTTTTGGAAGGCGCGGAGGTGTTGTCTGAATTTATTCCCGCCGACGGAGAAAAAGTTCCCGGCCTCGTTTGGTTTGATAATCCCTATGGTGGTAAAGTCCTTACGTATATAGCAAAAGAGGATTGGTCGAGAGCGTTCTATACGCATCAAAGAGTGGCGTATTTTAAGGAATTGTTCCATAAGCTGTGCCCGACGTTGCCTCGCTTGGATTGCCATAGTTACACAATGCTGGCGGCAATAGAAAAGGAGGACGAGAAGTATTATTTGATTACCAATCTTTCTACGGATACGGGTCGAAAGTACGTTTTGAACGGGCAAGAGTTATCGGACGCTTTGAGCGTATATCAGACGGCTGTTTACGTGCAAAAGAACGGCGAATGGAAACGGATCGGAAAAACAAAAAAATATTAAAAATAACTTGACAGAGGTAGTATTATGAAAAAAGTCGTAAAAATAGACGGAAACGAATGTCATAACAGCTTGATGAGAAGAAAGAAGCCAAAGCTTTCCTACGACGAAACGCAAGACTATACCGAATGGAAAGCGAAGGTCAAAGAAAAGTTTTTGGAGCTTTTGGGTATGTCGTCGATTGAGCAAAATGCAGGGTCTATGGATTGGGAAATCGAAGAAGAACTCCAAATGGACGGGTATCGCCGTATTCGGTTCGTGTTTGAAAGCGAAGTAGATACCTACGTACCCTGTTATTTGTTAATTCCCGATACGGGCAAAGAAAAATACCCGTTGGCGATTTGCTTGCAAGGGCATTCAACGGGCTTTCATCTTTCGGTTGGGGAAGAAAAATTTCCCGACGATTATACGCGTCAGCCCCGCGCTTCGCTTGGCTTGCAGGCAGTCAGAGAGGGGTATATCGCCCTTTGTATCGAACAGCGGGCAATGGGAGAAAGAAAGCCCAAATATCCTGCTTTTAATTGCGGGTTCGCCGCGTGCAACGCGTTTATGTTGGGTAGAACGCTGATCGGGGAAAGATGCTGGGATATCTCCCGTGCGATTGACCTGATGGTGAATTTCCCGCAGGTAGATACGGAGAATATTTTGATTACGGGAAATTCGGGAGGCGGAACAGCTTCGTATTACGCGGCTTGCTACGACGAGCGTATTAAGCTTTCCGCGCCGAGCTGTTCGTTTTGTTCCTATCACACGTCTACTATGGCGATCTTGCATTGCGGGTGCAACTGTATTCCGCACGCCTACGAATACTTTGAAATGGAAGATTTGGCGTGCTTGATCGCGCCTCGCAAGTTATTAGTCCTGGCAGGAAAAAAGGACGTTATTTTCCCGATTGACGGCGTGCGTGATTCTTATAAAACGGTAGAAAAGATTTATCAATATAATAAAGCGGAAAACAACTGCGCGTTAGTCGAGCACGAAAGAGATCATTATTGGGACGAGGCAGTAGTTTGGTCGGCAATCAAAGAAATAAAAACCAACTAATAAAGAGGAAATATGTTGAAAAGCGAATATAATTTGACAAGGAGTGGGACGATTGGTCGTTGGGACGAAGGGTTGGCTTTGGGGAACGGTGATTTAGGCGCGCTTATTTTCGGGGAAGAACATATTTGTTTTTCGTTGGATAAGAGCAACCTTTGGGATAACCGCCCCGCTCCTGAAACTTTGGAGAATAATTTTAATTATGCCAATATGATTGCGCTTGTTAAAAGCGGGAAAGAGGAAGATTGGCAAGAATTTTTAAGGATATTCAACGACTGTGTAAAACATTCCACTCCTACGAAGTTGAACGCGGGAAAGATTGTTTTTCATCTTGCCCCTACTTCGGCTACGCAATTTTCTTTAAATATTGCATTCGGGGAAGCGTGTGTAAGCGAGGGGAATAAATCGATAAAGTCTTTCGTCTGCGCTGATAAAAAGGTTGGCGTTGCGCTCTTAGACGAAGACGTTACGTTTTCAGTGGAATTTCCCGAATATTATTATCGAAAGGAAGTATTGGAGAACGGAAAGGTCAAGCTTCGAGGCTTGGGCTATGAACGTCCTACGGTATTGCATATAGAAAATATCGTCGCGTATGTGCATCAAAACGGTGAAAGCTATTTCGGGATTGCGTATAGCGAAAAGCGAATGGGCGAGAAAAAACAGCTTTTTTATTACGTATTTAACGAGCCGACCGAGCAAAAAGCGATTGACGATATCAAGGACGCTTTTTCCGTTCAGGAAAAATCATACGACGAGTTATTCGAAAGGCATAAGCTCTGGTGGCAAGAGTTTTGGGCAGAATCGTCGATTTCCATTCCCGATAAAAAGATGGAAAGGGCGTATTATTTATCGCAATACTTATTTGGAAGCGGCAATCGCGCGGATAAATTCCCTATGCCCTTGCAGGGGCTTTGGACGGCGAGCGACGGAAATTTACCTCCTTGGAAAGGGGATTATCATCACGATTTGAATACTGAAATGACGTATTGGTCTTACTTGCGCTCTAATCATATTCAAACGGGGAAATCCTTCGTGGAATATCTTTGGAACTATAAATCCGAGTTCGAAACTTTTACGAAGAAATTTTTCGGTGTGGAGGGATTATTGATTCCCTCAGCTTCGTCGATAACGGGACAGCCGATCGGCGGGTGGCCTATGTATTCTTATTCGCCTACGGTCGCGATTTGGGTTGCAAAGGCGTTTGACGATTACTATCAATATACGGGCGACGAGGGCTTTTTTTCGGGGCGCGCGTATCCGTTTTTCAAAAGGGTAGGCGACGCGATTTCGGGATTGTTATACGAAAAAGACGGAAAATTGTATTTGCCGCTTTCGTCTTCTCCTGAATATAACGGTTGTGAAAAGAACGCCTTTATGGAATGGTCGAATTTTGATTTGCAATTAGTGCGGTATTTATACGAAACGTTGATTGTCTACGCGAAAAAAGCAGGCGACGATATAACGGAATACGAGAAAAAGCTTGCAAAACTCGACGGTTTTTATATCAATCAAGACAAGGTTTTAATGGTAAGCAATGTAGAGCGGGTGGAATATACGCACAGACACCATTCGAATTTACTTTGCATTTATCCTTTGCAAACGTTAAAAGCGGACTGTAAGGACAACGAAGAGATTATCGAGGAAAATATCAAGCGTTTGGAAGAGCTTGGCTACGGCTGGTGGGTAGGCTATTCTTTTGCGTGGTTTGCTTCTATTTGCTGTATGAATAAAAGCGCGAACCGCGCGTTGTTTGCATTGCAGATATTTTATCGGTGTTATTTGGCGGACAATGGTTTTCATTTGAACGGCGATTTCAAAAAATACGGGGCTTCGCTTATCCATTATCGCCCGTTTACGTTGGAAGCGAATTACGCATATTGCGACGCCGTTCACAATATGCTTATCCAAGATCATTTGGGGTATATTGAATTATTTCCTTGCGTGCCTGACGATTGGAAGGACAAAGAAATTTCTTTTGAGACTTTGCGAGCTAAAAACGGGGTTTTGATCAGCGCAACGTATAAAAACGGAAGTGTTGAAAAATTAAAAATTCAAACGGCTAAACCGCAGGAAATACGTATCAAAAATACGTTCGGAAAAGAAAAAATTTTATTTTCGAACGGGAAAGAAATTGCTTGCAAAATCGGGGAAATTTTTTCTATGAACGCAGAAGAGGCGTGGGAGGTAGTAAATGAAAATCAACTGTATTGAAAAGCAAATAGGAAAAGGCGTTGCCGTTGCGTTTAACGTTATTGTAAAAGAGCAAGGAAGGAATTTACAATATAACGTTTTGCACGAACGCGACGACTATATTCACATACAGGCAAAAAACGGTTTGTTGCAAGATGATATTTATTTGCAGAGCGCGAAGAACGGCGTAATTGCTTGCAGAAAAATCAAAAACGTATCCGATGAGCCGTTTAAGCTTTGCGAGCTCTTTGCGAAAATCGGCGGGCTGCAATTCGGCGGAGCGCAAAAAGAAGATTATTTTTATCACGCGGAAAATCCTCGTATTTACGAAACGATGACGTTTCCGTTGGATTATAAGCGGACGGCAAGCGACGCAATGGATTCCGAGTACGACGTGGTCGCAAGCAACCGTTGGGCAGATCCCGGCGTGATACAGGATAGAATAGGCGCAAGCCCGTACCAACCATTCCCCGCTATTTTATTGTCTAATTATCAAAGCAAACGGGGCGTCGTGCAAGGGAGCTTATCGCAACGTGCTTTTTATCATAATTATTTGGTGGGACACGAGGATAGCGGCGCGTTTTTGGAAATTTATTCTTCCTTTAAGGCAACGGAATACCGCGTTTTACAAGCGGGTGAAACCTTGACCGACGAATGGTATTTGGGTACGACGAACGATGCCGACGATATTGAAAAAATCTTTGAAACGTACGCCGAGATTTTGAGAGAAAAACTTCCTAACGGCTACGGGCGTTCGAACGCGAACCGTCATAGCGTGGTTTGGGGGTCTTGGAACGATGGCTTTTATCGGAATATTTCTCACGAAGCGTTGATAAAGGAAGCGAAAGCGATCGTAAACTATTTCCCTACCGTGCGGTGGATGCAAATTGACGACGGGTACGCGACTTATAACAAAGGCGCGGTGGGGCTTGGCGCGCCGTACGACGGCGAGGACGGAATCGATAAAAATAAATTCCCCAAAGGATTGCGCGGGTTTACCGACGAGTTGAAGCAAATCGGGCTTCGTCCTGCTATTTGGATCGGCGGACATTGTCCTAAGCAAATAAAAATTTATAAAGAGCATCACGATTGGTTTATCGATTATTCTATGCGTATGACTTCGTGTTCGCCGTTAGACGTCAGTCAAGCGGACGTACAGGAGTATATGAAAACCGCGCTGGATTTTTTGGTGATAGACGGCGGGTTCGAGGCTGTAAAGCACGATTTTTGGAGTTATGCTTTTGAGGATAGCCACGATTTGTATAAAGAAAAGGCAAAATCGGGCTATGAAATGCGTAGCTGGTGGCTAAATGAAATCCGCAAGAGATTGCCGAAAGACGGGTATTTACAAACGGGTTGCGATATCGTGCAAGGAAACCCCTTTTTAGGCGAGTTTTTCACGAATTACCGCTACGGCGTTGACGTTGGCGACGGAAATTGGGATTATATGAAAACGAATATGCTTTGGGGCGCGGCTTGCTTTGCAACGCATACGGGGGATATGATCGTTCCTAACAGCGATTCGGTGAGCTTATTTTCAACGTTGCCGTATAACGAATTTTTATTTTTGACCAGCTATATCGTCATTACGCGCTCTTGCGTGGAATTGGCGGGGAAATACAGCGAGGTAGAGCCTGATAACGTTCGGCTGAAAGTATTGCAAAAAGCAATTTGCTGTCCTAATAACGGCAAAAACGTATATTTTATTGACTACGATTATAGAAAATCAGGGAGAAACGTACCTCAAATTTTGTATATTGACGGCGTGCACTTCTCCCGTGAGCAAAACAACGCTTTGCCTGTGAAAACGGTGGCTTTGTTTAATCCCGACGACGAGGAAAGAACGGTTTGTTTCGATATCGAAAAAATGGGGATTGAAGAAAAGAAAGTATTGTGCAGGGAAATTTGGACGGGCGAGCAATCGGTGTTCGAGAATACGATATCCGCTACGTTGCCGCCCCGTAGCTGTAAAACGTACGCGATAGCAACAAGCGATACCGTTTTATTGGATAGCAACGTAGAAATCCGTGCGTTGCAGAGTACGGAAAACGGCATAGAATTCGAGATCCCTTATAAAGGGAAGGTAGAGCTTGCGCTTTCGTTTGAAACAACGAAACTACTCTATAATAACGTTGAAATTGCTTTTGAACGGGTTGGAAAAAAACTGAATTTTGAAATTGAAAAAGAAGGAAAAATAAAAATTATTTCATAAGGAGAAAATAAAATGATTAAAATTTCAAGAGAAAAATATGAAGACAAAGTAAAAGCGTGTTGGATAGGTAAAAATATCGGCGGAACGATGGGCGCGCCTTACGAGGGAGTAAGGCATACGTTGGACATACAGGGGTTTTCCACGCCTGCGGGAAAGGCAGTTCCCAACGACGATTTGGATTTGCAATTGGTATGGTTGCACGTGGCGGAAAAATTGGGCGCGAAAATCAACGCGCAGATTTTGGGCGAATTTTGGCTGAATTTCATTCCGCCTAATTGGAACGAATACGGAATCGCTAAAAACAATATGCGTCGGGGGTTACTGCCTTCTATTGCAGGGGATTATGAAAACGGGTGGCAAAATTCCAACGGCGCGTGGATCAGAACGGAAATTTGGGCGTGCTTAACGCCTGCTTGCCCTGCGGCGACGGCAAAATACGCCATTGAAGACGGTAAGGTGGATCACGGCGTTGGGGAAGGAACTTACGCCGCCGCGTTCGTAGGGACTATGCAATCGGCGGCTTTTGCGGTGACGGATATTCGCAAATGTATCGAAATCGGACTTTGCGCGATTCCGAGCGATTCTCGCGTTGCGAAAAGTATTGTAAAAATCTTGGAGTGCTACGACGCGAAAATCCCCGCAAGGCAAACCCGCGATATCATTTTCGAAATGAATAAAGATATCGGAACTGGTTGGTTTGAAGCGCCCTCTAACGTTTCTTATGCTATCATTGGTTTGATTTACGGAGAAGGCGATTTCAAAAAATCTATGATTACCGCTATCAATTGCGGGGACGATACCGATTGTACGGCGGCGACCGTCGGAGCGACTTTGGGGATTTTGGGCGGTACGGAAATTTTACCTAAGGATTGGTGCCAACATATAGGCGACGATATCGTGACGATTTCCATTGACAGAAGCTGTGCGGGCTATGATTTGCCGAATACCTGTACGGAGCTTACGCAAAGAGTAGTCAAGAAAGCGCCGCATATTCTTGCGGAAAATACTACCGACGTGGAAATATCCGCAGAAGAAGAAATTCCCGATAATCTTGCTGAAAGCTTTATAGAACAAATCAAATCCGCGAAGCTTTTGAATAGCCTCAAACCTTATTTCACGCATTTTGATTTTGCGTTTGCGGGCGTGGATATGCAAGTCGAGGACGGACCCGAAATTACCGCACTCGGGGAAAAGAAAATTCATTTAACGTTTGAAAATAAATATTTGATTTATCATTCTAGACCCTATAATTTATCTTTCCGTTGGTGGTTGCCCGAAGGTTTCAGCGTGGAAGGAAAGAAGGCGTTGATCTTGGATAATTTTAACGGCGTTAATTCTAAGTATCAGGCAAAATCAAGCATTACGTTTACGATCAAAGCGGGAGAAACGTTGCAAGCGGATAATAAATGCGTCTTGGAAGTGGTGGCGCAAGGATATTATACGCCTATGTATATACCCATTTTGCTTTTAGGCTAATGAGCTGGTAGAAGAAATCATTGTTTTGAACGTCACAATAATATAGTAAAAAATTGAAAAAGGAGAAAAAAATGTGGAATGGTAAGAAAAAGGCAGTAACGTTTAGTTTTGACGACGGTGTTACGCAGGATATCCGTTTGATTGAAATACTCAATCGTTACGGTTTGAAAGGTACGTTTAATCTTAATTCGGGTTTACTTGGCAAAGAGGGTGAATTGCTTCGGAACGGGAAAAATGTGCGCCACGATAAAATCAATGCTAACGATGTAAAAACGGTGTACGCGGGGCACGAGGTCGCCGTACATACCCTTACGCATCCGACTTTAACAACGCTTGACAAAAAGGAGATTATTCGGCAGGTAGAAGAAGATAGAAAGGCGTTGTCTGAACTTTGCGGATACGAAGTTGTCGGTATGGCTTATCCTAACGGCGGTATAAATAACGACGATCGCGTTGCGGAAATTATCAAAAATAATACGGGCGTTCGCTATGCGCGGACGATTACGTCTACATACGCTTTTGATAAACAAGAGAATTTATTTCGCTTCAATCCCTCTGTGTATTATATAGAGAAGCAGTTGGAAGAAATCGTGGAGAAATTCCTTGCTTTGGAAGCAAACGATAGACAACTTTTATATATTTGGGGACATTCGTATGAAATGGACGCAGAATATATTTCGTGGGAAAAATTTGAAAAGATTTGCGAAAAATTATCTAATCGCAACGATATTTTCTACGGAACAAACAAGGAAGTTTTAGAATAAATTTGCTTTATGAAAACGAAAAGAATTTTGAGAGGTATAAAAAATAGAGATGAAAAGTTTCAATTTATGGGAAGAAAGTTCGAAGAGTGACGTGACAATCGAGTATTATCCGCCTATTCAAAAATCAACGGACGTAGCTGTGGTTATTTTCCCCGGCGGGGCATACAGAGCGCGGGCAGATTACGAAGGAGAAGGGTATGCTCGTTTGTTAAATGCTTTTGGTATTACGGCGTTTGTTGTAAATTATCGGGTATTTCCGAACCGTTTTCCTGCGCCGCTCTTAGACGCAAGACGTGCAATGCGTTTCGTTCGTTTCAAAGCAGAGGAGTTTGGTATTCATAAAAATAAAGTGCTGGCGATGGGTTCGTCGGCGGGTGGGCATTTGACGGCATTGTTATCTACGTATTGTGAAGAGTTTTGTGAGGAAAAAGACGATTTAAGCCAAGAGGCATATTTGCCGAACGGACAAATACTTTGTTATCCCGTGATTTCCTCGGAAGAAAGTATTTCACATAAAGGCTCTTTTGAAAACTTGCTTGGGGACTTGTATGAAAAAAGAAGAGAATATAGCCCCGAATTATTGGTGAATCAAACTACGCCGCCTGCATTTATTTGGCATACGGCGGAAGACGGCGGGGTTTCTTGTATAAACAGTTATCGCTATGCCGAATCTTTGACAAAGCAAAAAATTCCAGTAGAGCTTCATATTTTTCCGAATGGTGGTCACGGCTTGGGGCTTGCGCCGCATTTTCCGCACGTGGCGCAATGGACGACGTTATTGCGTAATTGGATAAAAAAATATTATGAATAATACTTCGTTTCAATAGCAATATCGAAATAAGGAAAGCACTTTTTAGGAGGACGAAAAATGAAACTTATTACGATAGGTGATTCAATTACGCGCGGCACGTATAGGGATGATAACGACGCTTGGGCGGTGGCTTTTCCTAATTATTCGGAACGATTACAAAAGCTGCTTGGCGCGGACGAGCTGGTTTGTCTTGGCGTCAACGGCGTTTCGATGAGTTCAACTTCTTCGGTTAATTCCGAAAATGCGCTTTGTCGGCTGTGTGAAAACGCCGTTAGCGGCGATATTATCGTTGTGGCGGGCGGTACGAACGATTTCGGAACTTCGGTGGAAGTGGGCAGGTCTACGGACGAAGGAGATATTTCCACGTGCGGAGCGTTGCATATTCTTTTTACGCGTTTAAAGAAAAATAATCCTAATTCGAAGATCTACGCGGTATTGCCTATTCCCCGTAGGAACGAGAACGTAAAAAACGAAAAAGGGTATGTTTTGGACGATTATCGGGCGGCGATACGAGAAGCGGCGACGGCGTTTGGCGTAGCTATTATCGACGGTAAAAAGCTTGCGATCGATCCCGAAAACGAAGCGGACAGAAAAAAATATATTCGAGACGGATTACATCCCAACGACGCGGGGCACGCTTTGTACGCGCAATTTCTTTATCAAGAAATTTTAAAATCGAAAGGAGAAAATATTCATATATTGTAGAGATAGCTATGTTTGGAAAAAAAGAAGGAAAGTACGATTTCAGAAAAGAATTGTTGCGGGCAAACGAGCCAAACGTTTGTGATAAAAGCGTCGTAGCGAAGCAAGGGGAGCTTTCCCTTGCTTGCGGCGTGTTTTTTACGGGCGAAGAGAGTACGGAAATAGCGGTGGCGAAAACGGATTTTCTCGAATTTTTAAGCGTTTCCTGCGGAATAGAAAAGCCGTTTAACGAAGACGGGGTAGAGATTTCTCTTATACTCGGCGGGGACTTGAAAGAAGTCAACGCGTATAAGGGCAGAAGAATCGTAGTTTCCGAGAATAAAATTCAAATTTACGGGTTCGATCATCGCGGACTTGCGTGCGCGTTGTTCGATATAGAAGAAATTTTAAAAACGAAAAAAACGGTAAATTTGCGTAAGAAAGAGTTTCAAAACAAACCGTTATTCTCTCCGCGTATGACCCATTCGGGGTACGGGTTAGACGAATTTCCGAAAGAGTATATGTTGCGTTTATTAAAAGAAGGGATAGACGCGATAATCTTGTTTATGAAAGAACCCAACGCGAACGCATTCGGGGAAAAGAAGGATATCAACGGCTTGATTTCGCAAGCGAACGCAATGGGCTTGGACGTGTACGCCTATTGCAAACTGCAAAATTTCCATCACCCCGACGAGGAAGGCGCGGAAGAATCCTTCGATAAGGTCTACGGGGAATTTTTCCGTATACATAACGGCTTTAAGGGCTTGATTTTAGTGGGAGAATCGGTAGAATTTCCGAGCAAAGACGAGCGCGTAGCCTGTCGGCATTATTACGAGATCGGAGAGGACGGCATCCCCGACGGGAAGCTTTCGCCCGGTTGGTTTCCGTGCCGAGATTACCCGCAATGGTTAGAGCTTGTCAAAAAGAGCGTGAGAAAGGCTAAACCCGACGCAGATATCGTGTTTTGGACGTATAACTGGGGCTGGGCAGGAGAAAAGGAACGCATCGAATTGTTGAACGCATTGCCTACGGATATCAGCTTACTCGTCACGTTTGAAATGTTCCAAAAATACAAAGTCGGAAAGATTTCGGAAATGGTCTGCGATTATTCGCTCGTACAGGCTACGGCAGGGGATTATTTTTTAAGCGAAGCAAAGGTCGCAAAGGCGCGCAATATTCGATTATATACGCAAGCAAACGCGGGCGGAAGAACGTGGGATTTCGGGATTTTGCCGTACGAGCCGATGCCTTATCATTGGAAGAAACGGTACGACAGTATGAACGAATGTCGTGAAAAGTATCATTTGAGCGGAGTGATGGAATGTCATCATTTCGGATTTACGCCGTCGTTTATCACGAGCTTTGAGAAGCGTTGCTTTGAATATGCGGGGGATTTTACGGACGAAAAAGACAGCGAACAATACTTAAATCGGGTGTTGACGGAGTATTTTGGCGAAGATTTGCCGAGATTGCAAGAAGGCTTTGCGTTGATGAGTAAGGCGCTAAACTGTTATGCGCCTACGGATGAAATGCAATACGGGCCGATGCGTATCGGAACGGCTTATCCTTTGAATTTGATCAAAGACTGCAAACAAAAGAAAAAACCGCACGAATATTTCGGAATGAATATTTGCGAAACGACTTATCGCGGAATGGATAGTATCCGAACGAAATTTACCCCGCATTGCGTGCGAGTCAGAGTAGAGTTGAAGCGATTGAAAAAAGGCGTGAAATATATAGAAAAAGCAATAACGCTCTTTAAACAGATAGAGAAGCCGAACGAAAAATTATTACGGCAAATCAATATGATAGAGTATATTTTACGTTGTTATAAAACGGCGGTTCACGTAAAGGAATTCTATTTGCAAAAATGCGCTTTTAACAACGCAAGTACTTGCCGTAAAGCGACACGGGCATTAGATAATCTCGAAAAAATCGCAAGAGCGGAGATAGACAACGCTCAAAAGAGCATAGAATTTGTAGAAAAAGACTCTGCGATAGGCTACGAAGCGTCGATGGATTATCAAGGCGATAAAGCGCATATCGAATGGAAGATACGGCAAGTGGAATATATGCTGCAATCGGAAGTTGGAATGTATCGCAATTGTTTGATGAAATAAGTGAAGAAATTATAAAAGGAAGGAGAAAATGAAATGAATCCTTTATTAATCGTATTAAGTTTTACCGCCATTGCGGTAATGCGCGTTATTCAGAAGGTATGTTCCAAAAAAGTCAGCAATGAAGTCGTAGGGAAAACCTTTTTTCACTACGGCGGATATTATAATTTGATGTCGGCGTTGTTTTCGCTAATCACGCTTGTGATAGTGGGTTTTAACGGCTTTAATTTGCCAACGGTGCTGTGCGCTTTGGGTACGGCGTTGTTTATGGCGGTCGAATTGTTCGCGGGGATAGAGGCGATTAAGGGCTGTACGCTTATCGTCAGCCAAATGTTCGGCGTGGGCGCGTTGTTTATTCCCTGCCTCGTCGGGATTTTCCTGTTTGACGAGCCTATGAGCGTGTGGCAATGGTTAGGGTTAGTGCTTTTTATGGTGGCAATGTATTTTTTGGTCGCTCCGACGAAGGATAAGAGCAAAAGCGAGCCCGCAAAAAAAATGTCCTTAAAAACGATAATGTATTTAATCGTTTGCTTGCTGGCAGGTGGTGGGACGATGGTAGTGCAAAAGGTGTTTGCCGTACTCGTACCGAACGGAAACGTGGCGACGTATTCCTTTTTGATGTTTGCGCTGAACGCGTTGATTTTATACGCTTGCTATTTCGGGCTTATATTTATAAAACGTTTCGCGCGGGGGAAAGCGACAAAGACGCCTGTGGCGGAAGCTGTTGCAATTACGGAAACGCCCGTCCGCGCGGGCTGGCAACGGCTTTCTAAGCTATTGTTTGTTTGCGGCTTGCTTTTGGCGTTCGCGGTTTTTGTTATCAATATGCTGGTGACGGAGCTTGGAAAAACCGTACCTTCGGCGATTTTATTCTCGGTATCCTACGCGATTAGTATTATCATAACTATTCTCGTTGGCTCGATATATTATAAAGAAAAGATTTCGTGGAAAAATGTTATCGGAATCGTTTTGAGTGTGGGCGCGTTGGCGATCATCAATTTCTTGTAAAGAAACGCAGAGTAAATGTCCAACAATAAAAAACGAAATGAATATATTTTCATTATGAAAATAGGAAAGAAATAAAAACAAGGAGGATAGAAGTATGCAAATATTAAATGTAAAATCTTTAAAAAAACAAATTGAAACTAAATTGCCGAAATCTAAATATGTAAATATAAACTCGTATATTCACGAAGTTCAAAAGATCGATAAATTTGGACAATGGGCAGAAAATTGGACAAATGCATTTCAAAAAGCAATAGATGAAAATAAATGTATATATATCCCAAAAGGTAAGTATTATATAAACGATTCTATCATAATACCGTCGAATCGAAAGATACTTGCATCAAAAAAGGCGGAAATATGTCTGGTATACGGCACAAAAGTCTTAATGATGAGAAATCAACACGTCATTAACGGTCAAAATCGTATAATTTTAGATAATGAGCCAATAAATGAAAATATTTCAATCTGTGGTGGACTTTGGTCTGAAGAGAGCACTTGTAGATTAGGACAGGGGAAAAGTGGGCGGTATGATGTGGAGGACACCTTTCACGGTGTAGGCGCAATATTGTTTTTTAGTGGCGTAAAGAATTTATCATTAAAAAATATGAAATTTAAAAATGCATCGTCTTTTTGCGTTCAAATAGGAAGATGCACCAACGTCGTAGTTAGAAACCTGCAATTTATTAACTGCTTTTCGGACGGTGTGCATTTTAACGGTGACGTTAAAAATGCATACGTTAAAAATATTAAAGGCGAAACAGGCGACGATTTAGTAGCGTTAAATGCTTACGATTTTAATAATGCTACCATAAATAATGGAAGTATTCAAAACTTTATAATTGAAGATATCCATCCTTATAAGACGAGTGGGTTAAAGTCCGTGCGACTTCTCGCAGGTGTAAAAAAAGGGGGAGAAGAAGATATCGATTGCTTTATCCAAAACGTTTATTTAAGTAATATGACGGGCTTATGTGCCGTAAAAATGTATCTTCAAACAGCGCCTTATATAGGTAAACCTGAACCGGCAGGCGTTGGTTGGATGAAAAATATCCGTTTTAATAATATAAAAATAAAACAATTATTGCATACCGACAGTACTCCTAATTTTGTGAATAAAGATTTAGAAAAAGGACACTTTGGGGTGTTTGAGTTGGGGGCAAATATACAAGATTTATATTTAACGAATATAAAGGCGGAAATGAATAAGAAGGATTATCCGTTGACGTCTCATTTCATAACGGTTGGTCCACGAACCGGATATATTGAACAAAAGAAATTGGAAATTTTTGACCCGTATATAGAATGTGAAGTAAAAAACGTTTACTATAAGAACATAAAGATTAACGGAAAAAAGATAAGAGATTTGACTTCGGAAATTAAAGAGGTTAAGTTTAGTAAATTATATGAAAGTGAAATGACCTTTGGGTATGGCAAGATTGAAAATATTAAAATGTTAAATTAAAGAATGTGTTTTTTGATATTACTTCTTAAAAAGCACTGTAAATATTTATATGATGTTAATAATAGAAAGTCAATTTTGATAATGATTGAAGCGTGTAATATTCGTAATTTCAGTATTTTTTTGCGGGACAGTTTTTTATTTGCGTATATGGAATACATAGGTGATGATTACGAAGCGGATATGAAGAAGATGGCGGACGATCCTATAACACAGTTATGGTGGAAGGAAACAGATCTCTGTCAAATGCCTGTTATATCGGCAGAGCCAGGCGTTTGGTGGGCGGAAATGGAAGAGGTCTTTCATACCGATTGATTGTGCAAAACTGTATTTGTCAAAAAGATCTAATCGCAGAGGGGTACAATAGAAGAATTTGAAAAATTCTTTGAAGATAAAATAGTACGGAAGTATGGAGAAAAGGAATATCCTCCTTGTTCTGTGCAACCACAAAAAAATGCTTATGTACTCTCGTGAGAAATAAAACGAAACAGCGTTATCTAACTAATCAACAAAAAAGACATAGAGTTGTGGTTGGACTCTCCTTTCAAACGACTTAAAGTTAAATAAAACTGAACAAACACCAGAAACTATGTCCATTATATCTTATCGTTATCTTTGAAAAGCATAACTGTATAGCGATTTATCAGATAAAAGAAGGTAAAAAATTAGTTTAGTAATATAAAAGGGAAAGGGGCTTTTTCTGCCCCAAAATCTGCCCCAAAAAGAATAAAACAATAAAGAAAAAGTATCGAGTTTTTTCGACAATTCAATGGTTTGAAATTGAAAATCGGCTGCAAAGCAAATCTGCATCCGATTTTCTTTTTTATTTTCGGCAAAAACAAACAATTGTTTTATATTATTTGCCGAAATCGGCAAATATACTATTGACATTTCATTAAAAATATGTTAAAATATAGAAAAGGTCAAAAGGAGAAATAGGAATGGTAGAGCGTAAAGAATATTTAGCCTTATTAAAAGAATGGAAGAATGAAAAAGTAATTAAAGTGGTAACTGGGATTCGTCGTTGTGGAAAATCGACGCTACTTGCGTTATTTCAAGAGCAATTAAAGAAAGAAGGCGTAAAAAAAGAACAGATTATCTCGATCAATTTTGAAGAATTGGAAAATGAGGAATTGACCGATTATAAAAAGCTTTATAAATATATAACGGAGCGTTTATGCAAAGATAAGTATACGTATATATTTCTCGATGAGATCCAGACGGTAAAAGATTTTCAAAAGGTCGTGGACAGCCTTTACGTGAAAGATAACGTGGATATTTATATTACCGGCTCAAACGCTTATTTGCTTTCGGGCGAGCTTGCTACGCTTCTTTCAGGGCGATACGTGGAAATATCTATATTGCCGTTATCGTTTAAGGAATTTTACGAACTAAATGCTAATATGAGCAAAGAGGACGCATTTAACGAATATTTACAATGCGGTGGTTTCCCTTACGTTGCTACGATGGATAGAAGCAGGGGAAAATATAATAGTTATCTCGAAGGGATATATAATACGGTCGTTGTAAAGGACGTAGAAGAAAGAGATAAGCGTAAGCACGAAGATAAAAATAAACGTAAGGTGACGGATATAACCTTATTAAAAACGATATCGAAATATCTTGCAAGCGTAGTCGGAAGTCCCGTGTCGGCAAAAAGTATTGCGGATTATTTAAGCTCGAACGGCAGAAAAACGTCGTCGAACACCGTGGACGATTACGTGGAAGCGTTAATAGAATCCTATCTGTTTTATCCTGCCGAACGCTATGATATAGCAGGAAAATTGCTTTTGAAACGCAATCAAAAAATGTATATGATTGATCTTGGTTTGCGTGGTTATCTTGGTACCAAAAAGGGCGGAGATATTGGATATTCCATAGAAAATATCGTTTATTTTGAATTATTAAGACGAGGATATAAAGTCAATATAGGTAAAGTCGGTGCAACCGAAGTGGATTTTGTTGCTCAAAAAGCAGACGGGACGGAATATTATCAGGTGACGGCGTCTATGCTTGAAGAAAGCACGTTTAACCGTGAAATAACGCCGCTTCAGAATATAAAAGACTTTTATCCGAAAAAGATATTAACGCTTGATAAATACAGCATAGGAAATTATAATGGGATTGTGGTGGAAAACATCATAGATTGGTTGTTGGATTAAATTAGGAGCAGCATTAAAAAACGGTGGTATTTCGCAAGCTGGTCAGCGCGAAAACCGCCGTTTTTCTGTCTTTAAGTTTGTTTGATCGGCTAAGTAAAAGATACTACATCAATGTATCGAGGAAATAAAAAACGTCCTCAGTATTGTCTTTAGGGACAGAAATTTTGTTCCAATGGGTACTTTTTCATTGAGCCTATCGCATTCGATGTCGCGTAAGCCGTGCGAAATGCCGTCCATAATGGTATTCCCTAATATATGCTAATTGACAAGCGTTGGATATCTTTTCGTTGCGCATTATCATTCTTTTTTCAATTTTGCTAATTCTTCCTTATAAATTTTAGGAAGTGCGCAAACGTCTGATTCTATATTCACAAAATCATAGCCCATAGAAACAAGGTCGTAAAAATTATCCGCGCTTCCGACGGTGCCGGCAAATTTTCCGTGTTGTTTTGCTTTCTGTGCAATCAGCCTTCTTATGCGGTTGATCTCAGGGTTTGCAAAATCCAACGGCGCGCCAATGCCTTGACTAAAATCCGCAGGACCGAAGAAAATCATATCAATGCCTTCTAATGCGCAGATCTCGTCTAATTCCTTTAAGGGCTCGGGGTCTTCTATCTGAACGACGACGAATCTTTCGCGGTTCGCCGTTTCCATATATTCTCTACCGTCAACCAGACAATAAGCGCCGTCAGCGTTTCCACCATCCAAAGGTCTTCTGCCGATAGGGTGAAATTTTGTGTAATAAACAATTTGTTTTGCCTCTTCAAGACTCATAAGATGAGGAATCATAATGCCGGTCGAGTCGGCTTCCAAAGGTTTGATGTAGTCGTTGTAGCCGCCTTTCTCTGTTCTGGTGAGGACGTCGCAGTCATAAATTTTTGCCGCGCGCACGATATCTTCCACTTGATCGATACTATTGGGAGAATGCTCTAAGTCTATCCAAATACAGTCGAAACCGCATCTTGCGGCGATTTCCGCCCCGCGAGGGTCTCTTAAATTTAATTTTACCGAAATTGCCGGTTGTCCGTTTCTCATTTTTGCGAGAACTTTGCTGTTTCTCATTGTCGTAAACTCCTTTTTTAGATTGGTATTATTATATCATCTTTTTTCTTTTCTTTCAATTTACGCAAAAGACTATTTTTTGAGCGATATGTCGTTTTTGTGTAGTTTATTGAAGATATCTAAAAAATGATTGCCTTTTAAAAATTCTTATGTTATAATAAAAATATGGATAGAGAGGTGCATCAAGACAGTAAAAATTCTATGTTGATAGCAGAAATGAAAATCATCGCTCACGGAGCGGACGGTTTTTTATTGTTCCCAACCAAGACTAAAATTGCAGATGCCGGACAATTGCAAGCATTGCATACGCACGTTTATTACGAATTCTTTTTTGCTACGAGAACCCCGCTTGTTATCGTGACGGAAATAGGTACGTTGAGCTTTACTAACAGCCTCATTATTATTCCGCCTGAGATGAAACACTTTTCTTGCGCAGAAGGAAACGATGGATATCGGATAACCGTTACGGCGAGTGACGTGAAGAGCATTGGCGGTAAATTCGGTCTGCTTGATTTTATAAAAAAGGACAGGCTCACAACGCTTGGTATGAGCGAAGAACTGTCGTATTATCTTGATAAGTTGGTTTCAACCGACTTTTTGTCGAGCTACGGCAGAGCGAAAGGAGAGTCGCTCTTAAAATTGCTTTTTTTGGAAATAGGCACTCTGTTGAAAACGGTGGATAACACTCAGATAGCGGAGAGCGTCAATAATCGTTATCGAAATATAGAAAAGATAGATAAATTTATTGGGGAAAATTATAACCGCGCGGGCGTTTCGATCATTATGCTTTCGAAGGAGCTGTGTTTGAGCGTGAGGCAGGTGTCAAGAATTATCAAAAAAGAGTACGGACGCTCGTTTGTGGAAATGCTTAACGACAAGAGAATGTCGGTTGCGGCAATTCTTTTAAAGAAAAGCACTTTGTCAGTGAGCGATATCATTCAAGAGCTGAATTTCGAAACGGAAAATTATTTTTACAGAATGTTCAAAAAATATTACGGCACAACGCCTTTAAAATACAGAAATCAGAGGAGTTAGTATATGCAGAAATTTATGAGATTTCCGAATTGGAAACCCAAAGCGATGACGCTCAGCTATGACGATGCGGTGATTTTTGACGAAAAGCTTATCGGCATTATGCAAAAGTACGGCTTGAAAGGTACGTTTAACGTCAACGGCGGAATGATGTCGGATAAATTTTATCGACGAATGGACGAAACGACGGCGCTCAAATTATATAAAGAGTTTCGTATGGAAGTTGCTATGCACGGATACGGACACGCTTTTTTAGGCGGCTGCACGGGTGCGGATATCATAAAAGAATATTATGAAGATAAAGTTAAGCTCGAAGAAACATTCGGGGAAATTATGCGGGGAGGGGCCTACGCATTCGGGATATATAACGACGAAATCGTAAACGTCCTTAAAACGTTAGGCGTGGGCTATTTCCGCACGACAGAATGCAGCGGGAACTTCGAGCTTCCCGCCGATTGGTTGCGATGGCAGCCGACTTGTCGTCACGCCGCCGCCAATTTATTTGAGTTGTTGGACTCTTTTTTGGCTGAGTCGCCCGATAAAAGTTATAATGCAAAGCCTCGTTTGTTCTATCTTTTCGGGCATAGCTATGAGTTTGAGGATAACGATAATTGGGAACGGATAGAGCGTTTTTGTGCAAAAACGGCGCAGTACAACGATATTTGGCACGCAACGAATGCGGAAATTTACGATTACGTGCAAGCGTACGATAATTTAATTTTCAGTGCGGCAGGAGATAAGGTGCTCAACAATTCGGCAACAGACGTATATTTATGGTTAAATAAACGTAAAGTGCTCGCAAGGGCAAATTCGGTTACCGAAATAGAATAAAAAAAGAAAAACTAAAAAAACGAGTTCTGTTCAACACAGAACTCGTTTTTTTAACGATTGAAAAAATTCAGTTTAAATTGCTTCGGGGATAAGGAGTATTTATTCTTGAAAGAAGTGGTGAAATAAGGGATAGATTGAAAACCGACCTCTTCGCATATTTGCGCTATTGTTTTATCGGTAGTGAGAAGAAGAGACATAGCGTAATCGATTCGTTGAGCGTGTAAATATTCGGTCATCGTACAACCAATATATTTTTTAAACGTGCGGCAGATATAGCTTTTGTCGTAATTGATATCTTTTAAAATAAGTTCTAAGCCTTCGCGCATTAAAATCGGGGCGGAAAAAGAGGGAAGAATATTATTGAGCCATACGGGTAAGCCGCTGTGTTGTGGCTGAAATTCTTGCAGAAAAATGTTTAATAGCTCAATTGAGAGAATATTCGCCATCGTTTCTTTCGTATGAATTCCTTTTTGTGCAGGCATAAAAAATATTTTTGAAAATTCTTTTTCAAATTCTACGATTTTCGTTTGTTTAATTTTTGATTTTAACGGTTCTCGCCGTTGATTGATCTCTTCAAAAAGCGAGGGCGAAATAAAGTCGCAACTTTTTTTAAATAGTTGTTCGGTGATGATAATATCTCGGTGTGAGCAGGGCGCGTTGTCTTTGCGGATAAAGCTGTGTTTGTCTTTTAAACGCAACAAACGTATATCTCCTGTTTCCAAAGTTTCTTTTTTTCCATTGCAGTTATGAATGATCGTACCGCTTAAAACGTAAAAAATTTCAAAAAAATTATGGTCGTGATAATAATGATCGGATTCATCTTCCGTGATTTTAGAGATTAGCTGTATGGACGGAGATATCATCCAATCGTTTATGGATAATTTCGGCATAAAAAAATCCTCCTTTTTCTATATAATAACATATTTTTTTATAAAAGTCAACCAACAGAATGTTTTTGACAATGAAGAATATTGCAAACGCGTATAAAAAGTTTTATAATATAGGTAAATAAGAATATCGTAATGGGAGTTATTATGCGTTTAGATATTCAATGTAATGGAAAATTAAACCCAAAAGGCGTTGATTTTTCCGATTTGCGTTTTTCTTTGGAAACGGAAGGGATCGAAAATATAAAAAGCGTTGAATATGAATTTTATATTGACGAGCAGGTCGAAACAGGGAAAGTTTTCCATAAAGAGAAAGGTGCTGATAGATTTTGTTCGTTGGGTTTTGAAGGGTTTCACTGCGGCGACCGTCTTTTCTATCGAGCAATCGTGACAACTGCAGAAAAAAAATATTGCTCGGAGCTGTATTATGCAGAATGCGGTTTGAGGGAAAACGACGTAGTAGGGCAATGGATAGAAAATAAACATTTTGATGGACGAGTATCGGAATTTTTCAAACAGTTCGTTATCGAAGAAGAGATTATCGCTGCAAGGCTATATATCGTAGGACTAGGTTTTTATTCTTCTAAAATAAACGGTGTGCAGACGGACGAATATTATTTCAAACCCTTGCTCACCGATTTTGACGAGCGGCACGGCTTAAAAAATAATCCTTGGTATGACGAAGAAAACTTTTCCGACGGAAAAAAAACCGTTTGTTATGATACGTATGACGTGACGGCGCTTTTAAAAAAAGGTAAAAACAATTTGAGCGTCCTTTTAGGAACGGGTTGGTATTGCAATACGGATAAAGATTTCGTGGACCCAAGTTTTACGTTCGGTATTCCAAAGCTGTTCTTTGAATTGCACGTGCAGGGAGAATGTTCCAAGACGATAATCAAAAGCGACGAAAGCTGTCGCGTGAGAAATACCTACGTAAAATCTCAACTGTTTGAGGGAGATTTCGTGGATTTTACCAAAGACAACGAAGCGTTTGAACCGGCGAGGCTTTGTTCACCTCCAACGGGAAAACTCGTTCCTGCGCTTGCGGAAAAGGACGTAGTCCTTGAAACGATCGAACCGTTAGAGATAAAAAAGGAACGAGGCAAAATTCTGTACGATTTCGGAAAGAATCATACGGGCGGTTTACGGCTTTTCGTGAAAGGTAAGTGTGGGGATAAGCTTTCGATAAAATATTACGAAGTTTTAGCAAAAGACGGAACTCCGAATCCCGATACCTGTCGATGGACGGCGTATTTAGACGGAAAAGAGCCTATTTCGCATTTGGATCAGCAAGGGAACTATATATTGAGTGGCGAAGTAGATGAAATATGTCCGTTGTTTCATTGGAATTGTTATCGCTATGCAGAGTTGGAAGTCCCCGACGATTGCGAAATTTTATCCTTATCGTCCTTATTTATAAGTACGAATATCGTTCAGGACGGAGAATTCAGATGTTCTTTAAAAATATTCAATGAGTTATATCGTGCGTTCGTTCTTACGCAAAGGGATAATATGCATTGTGGCGTACCCAGCGATTGTCCGCACAGGGAAAAATTACCGTACACGGGCGACGGACAACTGGTAGCAGAATCCGCGATGTACGTTTTCGGAGCGGAAACGTTTTATCGGAAGTGGTTGAAGGATATTATCGCCGCGCAAGGAAAAAACGGTTGGGTTCCTTATACCGCACCGTTCATAAGCGGCGGCGGCGGGTATTGGTGGTGCAACGCGCTTACTACCATACCTTTGATTCTTTACAAATTCACTGGTGATAAGTCGGTATTGAAAGAAGCGTTGCAACCCTCGTTAAAGCTCGTTAATTATTACGATCAAATGCACGACGGGGATTACGTGATAAAAAAAACGTGTACGAAATGGTTGCTTGGAGATTGGCTTGCCCCTGACGTAATCGCCAGCAATATCGCTTATATAAATACTCTTGCGTTTTATTCTGCAATTTCGCAGGTTAAGGAAATGGCGGACTTTTTATTTGAACGTGAGCTCTCAGTGAAAATGGAAAATCTGTTAGCGCAGGTAAAAGAAGCGATTAACGAGAACTTTTTCGATAAGGATAAATTACAATACGGCAACGGAGTGCAAGGCGAAGACGTTTTGCCAATCGTACACGGGATCGTTCCAGAGAAGTATTCTCAGCCGTTGTGGCAAAAGGTCGTTGCGCATTATAAACGAACGGGATGCTTTGATACGGGGATCGTTCTTACGCCCGTTTTGCTCGACGCTCTTACAGTAAAAGGGGAAACGGACTTAGCTGTAAAATTAATGAGTAGAGAAGAGTATCCGTCATTTGCATCGATGTTAAAAAATGAAACGACTCTTTGCGAGCATTGGAGCAAGTATTGGCCGAAAACGTTTAGTACCGACAGCGAAGAAGAAGCTTTGTCTGGCGACGTATCTCATTGCCACCCGATGTACGGAAGCGTTGTTGCTTGGATGTATAAATACGTTGCGGGCTTGGATTTGAGTGAAATGTATAACGGCAAAATATTATTTGCGCCGAGATTTACAAACTACGTGCGCGAAGCCACCGCTCAGAAAAATACGGCGTTCGGTGTTGCGGCGATCAAGTATGAAGCCTATGGTAGCTTAAAAATGCAGATAAGAGTACCTCACGGTATAGAGGGTGAGGTTCGTCTGCCTAACGACGTATGCGAAAGGTTTTACGCGCAGAGTGAAGGCGGCAAGCAGTTAAAATCCCGTAAGAGAGAAAACTATATTTATGCGAAATTGTCGGGCGGAGAGTGGATAATCAGTTCGGACGTTTCGTTCGGGAAATAGGAAAGAAAAATAATAAATATTAAGGAGATAAGAAAATGAAAACAAAATGGAGAAAATCGCTGTGTTTAACATTGGCACTGTTTCTGGCGTGTGGAGCTGCGGGTTGTGCAGAAAAGGCTTCTACCGTAAAGATTGAAGATTTGTATATTCCCGTTTACGAGGACAATGGACAACATTACCGCACAATGGCTGATATGCCTCCAAATCTTGCGGATAAGGCGCAAGCGGAGATGTATAAAGCGGCTGGATTCAACTTTGCGCCGTATACCGAGGACTTCGTTTTAGCGTCGGAGGTGGCGATGGACGGAGAAGATTCGAAATACATAAAAGGGTTGAAGAACTGCGAGGAGGTAGGGATTGACGTATTCATTCGTCCTCACAGCGGGAAGACTTCTTCCGTTCCCACGACGGAGCCTTGTTATTTCGAAGAATATTTCTCTACGATAGATTTTCGCGATTATCCTGCGGTGAAAGGATTCTTCGTAGTTGATGAACCCGCATACGGACAGTTGGAGGATTTGGAAAGCAGATACTTAACTTGGTTCAACGAAAATTACGGCGGGGGAAATTTTGAATTCTTTGCAAATTTATACGGTTGCCATACAAGGAATTGGGCGACGGGGGAATATAAGGATAAAACCTATAACGATTACGTGGAGAAATATTTGTCGATCGTAGACAGAGCAGACGCGGCGAATAAGACTCACAGTATCGACTTTTATCCCCTGCGCGTATACGACGGCGTTTACGATATGTATGAATATAATTTGAAGGTACATCAGGATGCAGCAACGCGCGCGAAAGCCCATAATGTAGGCTTGGGAGCGTACGCGCAGGCGTTCGGCGGTAATGCGGACGGCAGTTCGTACAGAATTCCCAGTACCTTTGCCGAGATTAACTGGTCGTTATATAATATTCTTTCGTTCGGTGCAACCACGCTTAAGTTTTTTTGTTATCGTTCGTATGAGCCGGCGGGGCTTGCAGGAATGATTACCGACGGACAGCCTAACGAACGCTATTATTTCGTGCAGGAAGCGTTGAAGCTCATTGAAAAATACGATCACGTTTTACTTTCGTATAAATGGGATCATTTGTTTACCAACGTAGGAACGGGTAGCCGTTCTGCTACAAATCAGGCGTTTGAACACGTTCGTGGCGTCGTGAAACCTATCACGGACGTGAAAAATGTGAAAAGTAAATACGATATTACAATGAACGAGTTTACCGACGCAGACGGCAACAAAGCCTTTATGCTTTTGAACTATGACGAGCCGATGATGCAAAGAAACAATAAAGTGACGGTAACCTTTAAAGAAGCGGATGGCGTTATGTATTATCGAAACGGCGAACCGACCACTAAAGTTTTGAAAGACGGAAAGTTTGAGATCGACTTACAATCCGGTGAGGGCGTATTTGTGATCCCGCTTTACAAAAAATAAATTGCTTAAAAAATATAAAGGAGATATCTGTTATGGAAAAAAGATATACGGAAAGAAGATTGTGGATACATGCGACCGTGACTCCCGATCAATCTTCAAAGGAGCAATTGCGCCTGTATAAGAACGCTGGCTTTAATGTTCTTGAAATGACGGAAGATTTTGTGAAATCTTGCAGTCAGGCGTATTTGGATTGTTTGAAATATGCGGAAGAAGTCGGTTTGAAAGTATACGTGAAAGAACACTTCGATTTTCCGAGATATTTTTCAAAAAATTTTTCACATATAGACCTTAATGCTTATCCTTCGGTGATCGGCTTTTTTATGAAAGACGAGCCGAATAAAGAAGAAGTGAAAGTGCTCGCAAAGGAATACCTGACTTGGTTTAAAGAGAAATACGAAGAAAGCGGAATGGAGTTTTTTATCAATACCCATTGTGGAGAGACGGAACACTTTCAAGGACCTGCGGAAGAATATTTGGATTTGATGATGAATTGCATTTATAATAAGCTGGAAACGGAAAATAAATATCTTTCCATCGACGAATATCCTTTAAGTAGGGGAGCGCTTGGAAATTGCTATTTAAATGATAGCGAATGGGTTCCCTATACGGCCTTGACCGCAAAAAAATGCCGTGATAACGGCGTTCGTTTCGGCGCGTATATGCAGACGTTCGGCGGCGAATGGAACGACGTTCGCTTGCCTCGCTCCATAGAAGAATTGCGCTTTATGGCATATTTGTATCTTGCCTTCGGCGTTCAGAATCTCGGTTATTTTACCTACCGTACCGGTCACGAATGGGGATTTTTGGGCGTTATCAGCGAAGAGGGCAAGCCTACGAAGCTGTACTATTTGGTCAAAGAACTTAACGAGGAATTGTTGTCGTTTGATCGTGAATATCTTTCCTATCATTGGAACGGCGCAATTGCGATCGACGGCGCGAGAAACGAAAAGCCCAACGAACCGTTTATCAAAACACGGGAATTTTTGCAATATTCCGATAAAGAATTGACGGGCGTAAAAGCGGAAAAAGACTTGATCGTAGGCTGTTTTGAAAAAAATAAAAATGAACGTTCTTACGTGTTGGTGTCTTACGGGGAGCCAACCGTGAAAGAGGACAATCAAGTTGTGCTTACGTTTAAAACGGCGAAAAAGTTGGCGATCCGTCGTAACGGCGTAAAAGAGATCGCGGAAGTTAAAGACGGAAAGTTATCGCTTGAAATAAAACAAGGCGAAGGAATTTTCATTCAAACGATAACAAACTGAGAAAAATAAGGAGAAAATAATGAAACAACAAGAAACGATCGAAGTGGAAGGGGAAGTTGGTGCTCTTTTGACTAAGCACGGAATGCCCCGAAAGAAAAAGAAAATGAATGAAATGGAAAAGAAGGGCTTGATTTTTTCCATAGTGGTTTTGGTGCCTGTCTTTATAACCTTTCTCGTATTTTGGGTTGGCGTAAACTTTCAATCGATTCTGCTTGCATTTATTGCCAGAGACGTAGAAACAGGTAAAGAAGTATTTTCCTTGTATAATTTCGAAAAAATAATCATTGAATTGAAGAATCCCAATAGTGCGCTTGGGGAGGCGTTTATCAATACGATGAAGTATTTCGCCTTACACCTCGTGAAAATATTTCTAAGCGTGATCATTGCGTATTTCCTTTATAAGAAAGTACCGGGACATATTTTCTATAAGATCTTGTTTTATCTGCCTGCTATGATTCCCTCAATGGTCTATATCACTATCTTTAAGGAAATCATCGGCGTGTACGGTCCGATTTATACGTTGCTTGAATCGGTTTTCGGGTATGAAATGCCCGCTTTGTTCGCTAGTGATGCAACGGCAACGAATACGATCCTTTTTTACGTGCTATGGTCTGGGTTCGGTACTTCGATGTTAGTATACGTCGGTGCGATGAACCGTATTCCGGGAGAAGTGATTGATGCGGCGTATTTGGACGGTTGCGGTATGGCGAGAGAGTTTTTCCAGATCGTGTTGCCGCTTATATGGGAAACGTTCGGCACGTATTTCTTGCTCGCGTTTACGACGATTTTTATGGAAACGGGGCCGCTTCTCTATTTCGTGGGCTTCGATAGATCGTTAAATACGATGACGATAAACTATTGGATGTTCACGCAAGTTTACGGCAACGAATACAATATGCCTTCGGCGATCGGTTTGTTTTTCAGCGTATTGACCGTTCCGTTCGTAATCGTTTGTCGGTATCTGATAAGTAAAATAGAAACTGTCACGTATTGATAGGAGGAAAAAATATGGAAAAAACAGTAAAAATTAAAAAAAGAAAAAAGGTAGCGATCCCCCTTATCATAGCGAGCGTGATTTTTTGCATATACGGCGTTAGCCTTGCAGTACCTATTCTTTGGGGCTTTATTATGTCCTTGAAAGAGCCGTTTGATTATTTTTATGATCAGCTTAGTTTTCCCGATCCGCCGCACTTTGAAAACTATGTGCGTGCGTTTCAGGAATTAAGCGCCGAAGGCACACCGTTGCTTTTGATGCTGTTTAACAGTATTTGGTATTCGGTTGGCGGTACGATTGTTCCGGTGTTCGCTTGTATGACGGCGGGATACGTTTGCGCGAAGTATCAATATAAGATTTGCCGAATTTGGTATTGGATTGCTCTCGTTACGATGATCATTCCCGTTATGGGTACGATGGCTTCGTCGTTAAAGCTCTCGATGGATCTCGGTTTCTACGACAATCCAGCAACTTTGGTAACCGGGTATATGGCGACGGGATCGAATTTCATCATTATGTACGCTTTCTTTAAAGGCGTGGATTGGGGGTATGCCGAATCGGCTTTTATCGACGGAGCGGGACACGCTCGTGTGTTCTTCCAAATAATGCTCCCGCAAGCAACTTCCCCGATTATAGCCGTCGCGCTTACGGTTTTTATTTCGAAGTGGGGAGATTCACAAGGTCCTATTATGTACTTGCCGCATTGGCCAACGCTTGCTTCGGGATTTTTCCAATTCCAACAAACGGCGGGAAAAGATCAATATCCCATTATGTTTGCGGGACTTCTGATGTCTGCCATTCCTATTATCATATTGTATATCGCCTTCCAAGATAAACTGATGAGCTTAAATTTAGGCGGCGGCTTAAAGGGTTAAAATAAATAAAACAAAATAAAAAAATCATTTTATAAGAGAGGAGAAAGAAAATGAAAAAACATTCCATCAAAAGAACAGTTTCACTTGTCGCGGCAGCGCTTATGAGCGTGAGCGGTCTGGCCGGATGCAGTAGCGGATCGGTTACCGGTCTCGAAGATTTTAACAAGAGACCCAACAAAGTCAGCATAGTGTACAGACAAGATAACGCATACGGCAAGGAATGGATCACGGAAGTTGCAAGAGAATATATGACGAATTATAACGATGACACGTATATTTACCTTCAACCGTCACTCGGCGAAGATTTTACCAAGATCCAAACGAGTTCCGCGCCTGCCGATTTGTATTTGTTCGACCAATCCTTAGTTGAATTGGAAGGCTTCGTGGAAGATATGACCGACGTTTGGAATAGCTATGCGATCGGCGAAGAAGGCAAAGAGGGTGCAAAACTTATCAAAGATAAACTTTCACCGCTTTTAAAAAGCTGGCGAGACGAAGAAAATACCAGAGCTTATTCTCTGCCGTATTCGCAAGGAACGACCTACGGGTTCGTATACAATAAAACGGTGCTCGACGAGGCGTTCCCCGACGGTTATACGCTTCCGAGAACGACGGCGGAACTCTTTGAATTCGGCGATAAAGTAAAGACGGTGGATTTGCCGAATGTAAAAAAGGTAGATCAAGACGTGTATTTGATGAGTTGCTCACTCGGCGATAACTACGAAAATTTAAAATATTCGCAAGTGACTTGGTTCTTCCAACTTATCGGCGAAGAAAAAGCCGAGCAATTTTTTGAAGGCAGATATTGGGATGAAACTACGTCCAAATTCTTGTTCGACGAAACGAAGCCTACCGTATATGAAGCGTATAAAGAAGAACTAATGGAATTCTATACGATCGTGGATACTTTAATGTCGAGGCAGAACAATTACGTGCATAAGGACGCGGCGTCTATGGATTATACCTACGCTTCGGGTGTAGAAGCGGGCGCGGGCTTTAAAGGTATGCCTGCAAAGACTGTCTTTAAGGTAGACGCACCGTATTTCGAATCTGAAACGAAGGTGTTCTTGGAGGGAATGAAAAACAGAAACCAAGAGCAGACTATGGGGATGATGCGATTCCCTATCGCCAGCGGGATCATCAACCGTCTTGATAGCGTAAACGACGAAGCCACGTTGCGCGCGGTGATTGACTACGTAGATGGGGTAACGGAAACCAAACCCGCAGGCGTATCGGATGCAGACATTGAGGAAGTCGCAGACGCACGCGGTATGACTTCGATGTTTACGGGTGGCGGTATGGTAATTCCCAAAACGTCAGCCAATAAAAAAGGTGCAAAAGATTTTATCCGATTTATGTGTAGCGATACGGCGGCAATCGTGGCTGCGAAGGCGTTGAATGGGCTGGAACTCTTGCCGTACGGCAAAACGGTATCCAACGAAGAACTCGGGTTTAAAAAGAGTCACTTCTTGGAAACGGTTTCGGAATGGAATACGAAAAACACCATTCTCGCGTCGGACGACGGGGCTTTTGCGACGTGGGGTAATTTTTACGTCGGTATTGAAGCGAATACGATTTGCTATACGATTTTCAGAGGCAACGGCGTAGGCGCGGAAAATTGGTGGAAGAATAATTACGATGCTTACGCATACGATTGGAGCGTGAGAGTTAAAGATTATAAGAGTCACGGTTATTCGACTGCCAACTGAGGCTGAACATAAGATAGGGGCTTACTTTCGCCCCTATGCGAAAGCCTAAAAAATAATGGTTGATAAAAAAAGATTGAAAAATTAAAGGAGGAAACAATATGAAAAAAAGATTGAGTATTCTCGTTTTGTTGACTTTTATGCTTGCTTGTCTTACCTTTGGATTCGTCGGCTGCAACGATTCTAAAAGCGACGACGAGGGACGAAAAAATCCAAGCATCGTCGTTGAAACGGACGAGATGGAATTTGCTTTGGAGCTTTATTCCGCGTACACAATGCCGTATGCCGGCGTGTATTATGAAAACTTGGATAGAGTAGACGACGTGGAGGTGCGAATGAGTCTTATCGATCCAACGGGTGGGTATCTGTATGAAAATACCTTAAATAATGAAAAAATAGATTTCTTTATGCCGGGCGAATATAAGCTCGTGTACAGCGCGAAAAACTGTAAAGACGTGACGATCACTATCTACGTGTGTGAAAAACTCGAAGGCGCGACGAATTTTGCAGTAGAAGGAAATACGCTTACTTGGGATCCTATCGACGGAGCGACAGGCTACGCCGTTTCCGTAAACGGAGGAGAGGCTACAATCACGGAAAACGAAAGCTTTACTTCGGAGATTTTCGCGAAGCAAGGCTTCTACGTGGGGGTCGTAGCAAAAGGCGATAATAAAAAGTGGCTTGATTCTGATATGGAAAGCTACGAAGTGCGAATCCCTTTGCAAGAGGGCGAAGTGGCGTCTTTTGACAATCCCTGTTATGAATTGGATATCGTTAAGGCAACGCCCGATACGCTGAACGCAGAGCCTTCCCAAATGGAATATTTGACGGAAGCGGAATGTGAAGGTTCGACGGGCGGCGCGCTTAAATTTTTGATCAGATCCGGCGAATACGGAACAGGTCTTTTCCGTCTTAACTTGGAAAATAAGATCGACGGAAGCGCAGATTTTGACGGAATGGAAGTTCGCTTTAAATTAGACTCGAAAGATTACATTTGGAGCGACGAAGAAACGGCGACGAGACTTTTGTTGGGCGTGCCTTATAACGACGAAAGAAGAGTCGGCAGAGGTATGTACTTACACGCCGACTACAACGACAGTTGGCAGATCGTAAAAATACCCCAAAATGCAGTGACGGATTTCGACGGTTTGAGCTTCCTGCAATTCAGCTTGTTCAATATGACGAGATCGACTGGACAAGGATACTTATATCTGGACTATATCCGTCTTTATAAGGACGAACTCGCCGCGCCTCAAAACGTTGCGATCAACGGCGAAAAGCTGGATTGGGACGACGTCGAAAATACATACGAATACGTGATCTCGGTGGATAAAACGGACAATGCAAACAGCGAGCTTGAACGCAATTATTATTATGCTACGCAATCGGAAATCGCTTTGTCGGCATTGGGGATCGATCCTGCTATAACGACGCAGCAATATGAAATCAAAGTGCGTGCGATTTCCGCAGTTTCGGCGAAGGGTTCTTCCGAATGGAGTGAAAAAATTGTCAAGAGAGAGGCTGTGCAAAAGAATGAACTTTCCTCTTTCAACAACGCGATTTATACCTTAGACGTTGTCGATTCTGTGGTAAACGACGGGAAAACGAGTTTCGACCATATGTGGTATAGGAAATACGAACCCGTTGCAGGGGCAGAGGGCGGCAATGCCTTACGTATAGCCCTGAGTGCGCAGGGACCTTACGGTACGTTCAGCAGTTTCAGCGTGAATTTGCCCGAACCGCTGGATCTGGACAACGGATACGACTGTATTGTTTTGCGCTTCAAAGTGGAATTCAGTAATTATCAAAGCAACGATACGTTGGGTATTCAATTAGTCGGCTCTCAGAACGATTCGCAAAACTATAAAACGTTTTTCTATCGTAAGCTTGTGAAGGTCGGGGAATGGATGAACTTCCAGCTCACGATGGACGAATTAAAAGAGTATTACGAAACGGGCGATACGAAGCTCTCGTTTGCCCTCACAAACCCGGTGGAAAACAAAGGTGGATCGTCTGTATACTTAAATGTGGCTTTGGATTGGCTTCGCTACTATAATTCGATTGCTGCTCCCGAGAACGTACGCATCGAAGACGGTATGCTCAAATGGAATGAAGTAGAAGGCGCAAAGAGTTATACGGTAAACGTGAACGGTGTGGACGTGTATGAAGGCACGGAAACGAGCTACGCTTTAACTTCTTTAACGGGCGCGTTTACTTTCAAAGTGCGCACAGAAAGCAGCGTCGAAAGTTTAGCGGCGTCTGCTTACAGCACAGAAGCTTACTACGAAGTTCTCACGGCAGATCAGTTGGCGACGTTTGATCACGCAGGTTATGCGCATAAGGTAGAAGCGGGCAATCCGAATATCACCGATAGTCAGATCGCAAGCGCTTGGAGAAGCGGTAAACCCGTTGTATTTGACGCGAAAATCGGCGAAAACGGCGCGATCAATATCAATCCCCAACCGAGCCAGATCGGCGGAATGAAGCTTTTCATTTTCTCCGTACAGCTTGGAAACGCGCTTGATTTAACGAGCGATACCTATAACGCAGTTCAAGTGCGGTTCCTCGTGGAATGGATTTCCGCAAACGAAAAGAATAAAACGTATTTCACGCTTTTGCACGCGACTGACAAGACGCACGCAGGGTATACGACTCCGATTACTTCTGCAAGCAAGGTCAGCGCAGAGATCGTGCAAGACGAAACAAAGACCAACTTCCAAACGCTTATAGTGACGTTTGAGGATATGACAGAGTTGGGCTACAAAGAAGGCGACGAGTCGTTGACGTTCGGTATCTGGGTGCCGACGGCGGCGTTAAGTGCTCAGTCGGCGTGTACGTGGCTCGACGATATCGTCTATTGTACGTACAACGCGCTCGATATCCCTCAAAACGTACGCGTTGAAAACGGTATGCTCAAATGGGACGAAGTGGAAGGCGCAAGCGGCTATACGGTAAGCGTGAACGGCGAAGAAATTGCTGAAATTGTCAAAGGAACGAGCTATGACGTATCCTCGTTGACGGGAGTTTTCGCATTGAAAGTTCTCGCGGTAAGCGATAAAGAGGGAGTCGATCCGTCCGCATACAGTAAAGAAATCTATTGCGAAGTACTCGCGGATGGACAAATCGCAACGTTTAATCACGCGGGGTATACGGAAAGCTTCGTAGCGGGTAATCCCAATATCACCGATAGTCAGATCGCGACGGCTTGGAGAAGCGGTAAACCCGTTGTATTTGACGCGAACGTCGGTGAAGGCGGCGCGGTGAATATCAATCCCCAAGCGAGCCAGATCGGCGGAATGAAGCTTTTCATTTTCTCG
>JAFURH010000067.1 GCA_017471945.1 Clostridia bacterium
AGCACGTACAGGATATAATCCACCGATTTCGCGCTCGTTTCGGTGGTTTTCATCATCATATCCGTAAGGGCGTTGCGCGCCTTATAGATCCCGGGCGTATCCACGAAAACGATCTGATACTCCTTTTCCGTCAAGACTCCCAAGATCCTGTCCCGCGTAGTTTGAGGTTTAGGGGAAACGATAGAAACCTTCTCGCCCACGAGGACGTTGATAAGCGTGCTTTTGCCCGCGTTTGCTCTGCCGATCACGGCGATATATCCACTTCTCATTGCTTTTTCCTTTTTAATAATTTACTCGCGGGTGATTCCCGCTTTTTTTAAGACGAACTCTTCCTTTTTGCGCATTTCCGCTTTTTCTTCGTCCGTCATATGATCGTACCCAAGACAATGCAGTATCCCGTGCACCAAAAGATAGTTAAGCTCCCGCTCGAAGGAATGTCCGTATTCTTCCGCTTGCTCCTTCGCCCGCTCGATACATACGGCGATCGAGCCGATTAAAAGGTTTCCGTTTTCGTCCAGCTCCCAAAGGTAGTCTTTCTTTTTAAAAGGCTTGTCCTTGACCCCGTCGAAGGCGGGGAAGCTCAACACGTCGGTAACCTTATCCGTTTGCCGAAGCTCGCGGTTTAAGCGGCGTATCTCCGTTTCGTCCACGAACGCAAATTCTACGGCGAGCGGAAGCTCCGTTTGAACGAAGCCCTTTATCGCCCGCTCCAAAATCTCCGCTTGCGCGCGGGAAAACTCCTCTTCGTCGGCGTAGATCACGAAATCCGTCATAAGTTCTCTCCCGTCGTTTTTCCGTCTGCGTGCTTGTATTTAAGCTGTGGATATTTCACGCGGTGGTGATATACCCCCGTGAGCGAAGCCACGAGCGCTTGACGGATCTTCGTGAGGTCTGCCATCGTGATATCGCATTCCGAGAACTGGTCGAGCTCCATTCTCTCCTCGATAATGTCGCGGATCGCCTTTTCCGTCGCTTCGGGCGTGCGCTTATTAAGGGAACGAACGACCGCCTCGGACGCGTCCGCGATCATAATGATCGCCGCGATCTTGCTTTGAGGCTTCGGGCCGGTATACGAAAAGTCCTCGATATTCAGCTCCCCGTCCGTCATTTTCAGCGCCTTTGCGTAGAAATACCGAATGGGCATCGTGCCGTGGTGTTGCACCGCTACGTCCGCCAAGAACTGCGGCAGACGGTGGGCGCGGATCAGCTGATAGCCTTCCCTTGCGTGGGAGCGGATCATATCCGCCGAAAGCTCGGGCGTGAGCTCGTCGTGTACGTTATATTCGCCTTGGTTTTCCGTGAAATATTCGGGGTTATGCAATTTCCCCACGTCGTGATAGAACGCCGCCGCACGCGCACAGTCTACGTCTTCGCCGATCGCAGTCGCGCAAGCCTCCGCAAGCTGCGCCACCATCATAGAATGGTTAAACGTGCCGGGCGCTTCCTCTTTGAGTTTTTTCAAAACCCGCGCGTCGGAGCTCGTAAGCTCGCGAAGCCGAAACGCCGTGAGGCAGTTGAACATACTTTCGAATACGGGCAAAACGGCAAGGAAGATCACCGCCGACATCACCCCGCCGAACAAGCCGTAGCCCATACGCATCAGCACCTGTTCGAAGAGAGGAAGCTCGCTCGACGAGCCGCCCGCCTCCAAAAACTCGCAAATGCCGAGCAAAAAGATGATGAGGTCAATGGGAATTACGATAAACGCCCCGATCCCGACGATCTGGAAACGGGTCTTTGCCTTATCGCCGAAGAAGATCGCGATCATACCCGCCGAAAACGAAATGATCAAGGACGAATAAATTTCGTTATGCGAAGCGAATTCCCTGCCCGAAAAATGGTCGATAATAAACATCATCAGCGCGCACATAATGTTCATAAAGATCGCGTCGCGCCGTCCGAGCAATACGAACGTCAAAAGCGCGACGAGCGCGACGGGGCGCGCGTAGATATGCACGCCTTCTCCCAAAAAGAAGGAAATTATGATATATACGTTTAAAATCGTAAAGATCAGCGCGATATTTTTCGCGCTCGAAAGCACCCTTCTATCCTCGAAGAAGAAATAAAAGTACATTATCCATACTAAAAGAAGCACGCAAAAGATCATATACAGATAATTCGCGCCGTTTTCTTTCAAGACCGCCGTGAGATCGGAAAAATGGTCGTGAAAGAGCAAAATCGCCGTAATGAGAATGAGAAGGAAGAAATGCAAAACGAACAGCAACGCGCTTCTCAACGTTTTTTGTTTGGTCCATTCGGACGTATTCGTGCTTTGAAAATTCATCTTTCGTTTACTCCTTTTGCTTGGCGGTCGCCTTTTTTGCGCCCGCGCCGTTTTCGTCCGTTTCGTAAGCCCGTATGATACGCATTACGAGCGGATGACGAACGACGTCTTTCGCCGACAACCGTTGCACGGAAATTCCCTCGACTTTTTCGAGGATATTCGTCGCGTGGACGAGTCCGCTCGCCTTGCCTTCGGGCAAGTCCATCTGCGTCACGTCCCCCGTTACTACCATTTTACTGCCTTCGCCCATACGCGTCAAGAACATTTTCATCTGTTCTTTCGTGGTATTTTGCGCCTCGTCGAGAATAATGAAGGCGTTCGACAAGGTCCTGCCTCTCATATACGCGAGCGGCGCGACTTCGATCACGCCACGCTCCATCAGTTTCGCGTAGGCTTCCAGCCCCAACAGCTCTTGCAGAGCGTCGTATAAGGGGCGAAGATAGGGGTCTACTTTTTCTTGCAGGTCGCCGGGTAAAAACCCGAGCTTTTCCCCCGCTTCCACCGCAGGGCGGGTCAAAAGTATCTTTTCGACCTGTCGGCTTTTAAACGCCGCCACCGCCATACATACGGCAAGATACGTTTTTCCCGTACCCGCCGGTCCGATCCCGAACACCACCGTATTCTTTTTGATCGCCTCGACGTATTCTTTTTGTCCGAGCGTTTTGCATTTGATCTGTTTACCGCGGGCGGTGATCGCAACCACCCCTTCGAGCGCGGAGGAAAGTTCGTCCTCCCTGCCCTCTTTGACGAGCTCGATACAATACGCCGTGCGCACCTTGTCTATCTCCTCGCCCGCTTCGGCGAGCTTTACTAAAGCGGACACCGCGCGGCAGGCAAGCTCCACTTGCTCCGACTCTCCGTCGATATGCATTTTCACGCCGTCGATATACGCGACCACGTTAAGCTCCGACGAAAGAAAGTTTAAATTTTCGTCGTACGCGCCTAAAATTTTAACGAGTTTGTCCATCGATCGGATATCGACCGTTTTTCTCATTGTTGACAACGATTGCCTCCTCATCCGCTTAGAAATTTATCGTCTGTATTTCGGTATAACAAAGCTTCACGTGAAACGAATCCCCGTTTTGCACGAAGCTTTTGCCCGTGATCTCCCCTTTATCCGAAAGTCCCAGCGCAAGATACGCTTTTGCGAACGCCTCTTGCTCCGTTTGGGCGTTTATTTCCTCTTCGTATACGCAAGCGAGTTTTACTTTCGCGATCGGCACCACGCCCACCCGCTCTTCCCCTTCCTTCGTAACGAGGATATAATCCCCCACGACCGCTTCGCCCGCCCGAACGGTATCGCCGACTTTTTTGAGCGGCGTGCCGCGAAGGACGGCGAGGGAAAGAATCGTTCCCGAACGGGAAGCGACGAGCTGCCCTTTTTGCGTTTTTGGCTCGGCAAAGGGGTTCATTCTCACCTCGACTTTCACGCAATTCCCGCTCTTTTTTACCGAACAAAAGCCCACGCCGTCGAGAGAAAGGATCTCCGAACAGATCATATCGATATTTTTATCGTCGTATCGGGAAAAGGTTTTCACGCCGTTTTTTTCCAGCGCGCAGAGGATCTCCCGTTCATAGATATTCGTACCCGTTATTTCCACTCGTAAAACGAACGAACCCAAAAAACCCGTCAAAGCGAAAAACACGCCTATACCGACCGCGATACCCCACCGCTTTTTGAAAAAATCGAGAAGCTTTCCCGTCCGTTCCGCACCCACGCGCGAAACGCGGTAACCGTTTTCTCCCTCTTCATTATAGCACACCTTGGGATAAATTGCAAAAACTTTTTCGGTATCTTTTTTCTTTACGCTGAAAAGTAAGGCGTTTTTTCGTATTTTTTTTGCGTTATACACGCCGACTCCCTCTCTTTTGAGGCGTAACAAGGCGCGTTCGGGCAAGATCCCCGTCACCAGCAGTTTATCGCGGAACATCGCTCACCTCTCCCCGTTTAAAACGGTCAGAGCGGTGATCTTACCGCCTAATTCCAGATCGCCGTCGCAATATTTTTTGACGGAGAGCGACTCTCCGTCCACCCGCACGACTTCGCCGCGGAAATACAGTTCCACCCGTTCGGGCGAAAAATCCCCCATCGCCTTCACGCCTTCGAAATACCCGCCCCCGTTGGGCACGATCAGACATCTTGCCGCGGGAAACAGTTCCCCGTCCGTGCGTTTGAAAATTTCGTCGTATAATCTCACTTCGCCACCGCCCTTTCCGTCGTTTTTTAGTATATGCCGAAAGGAAACGGCTTATGAATGAATTGGCTTACCCCGCGATATGCGAAAGCTCTTCTCGGACCTTGTCGGGCTCGTCCGTGCGGCAGACGACCGTGAGGATATCCCCGCACAAAAGCTCGGTGTCGCCGTCGGGCAAGATCAAGTCCTCGCCGCGGCGAATTTCCGTTACTCTCGCACCTGCCGGCCACAAAACGTCGCGTACCTCGCGTTTATCGGCAATACACCCGCGCGAGATCGAAACCGTAAACACCTCCCGTTGGGCTTTGCCGCGTTTTCCGTGTTCTTTTTCGAATTCTTCCAAAAGCCCTTCGTAAACGCTGTCCGTACGCGAGAGATCGCCGATAAAATAGCCGATCGAAACGCCGATGATCACGGGCAACAACGCCGAAAAACTCCAAGTCAGCTCGCACACCATCACGATCCCCGTGATCGGCGCTTTCACGATCGCAGTGAAAAAGGTCGCCATACAGACCATTACCATAAAATCGCAATACAGCCCGTCCATTCCCAGCCGCAACCACGCTTGATTTAAAAGCGAGCCGATACAAGCCCCGACGGCGAGCATCGGAATAAACGCGCCGCAAGGCACGCCCGCGCCCATATTCACCCCCGTGATCGAAAATTTCAAAAGACATACGATCAAAAGCGTTATCACGAGCGGCAGAGAAAACAAGCCCGTAAGAGACGCGTCCTTTGCGCCTCCCTCCGTTCCGAGCGATTCGATAAGCCCGTGACCGCCGCCCATTAAATTGACGGTAAGTAAAGACAGAACGCCGCCCAAAAGCACGGCGGCAAGGATACGCGCGAATACGCTTAAAAACTTGGTTTTCAGCTGAATTTTTTCAAATGCTTTTCTAAGGAAGAACACCCATTTATAAAACAGTACGCCCGACACGCCGCAAACGAGCGCGGAACCCCCCAGAAAGAGGAAAAATTTCCAGTCCGTCACCGCGCCTTGCGGGAGCAGGTAGGAATGAAAAAAGCTCTCCGTCCGTAAGCCGAGGATCTGATAGAGCGCGCCCCGCGCCAAAAGAGCAAAGACTACCGACGAAAAAGCACAGATAAAAACCTCGGGCGTAAAGCGTTTATGCGCTTCCTCAAAGGCAAACGCCACGCCCGTGAGCGGCGCGTTGAACGCCACCGCGAGCCCTGCGCAAGCCCCGCCCGTCACCTGATAACGCCGTATCATTTCGTTGCGTTTTAAGCTGCAAGCCACCCCTTCGCCGCTCGCCGCGCCGATCAAAAGGCTAGGCCCTTCGCTTCCCGCGGAAAGTCCCATAAAGATACTCAAAAGGCTTGCGGCGAACATCGCCACCGCGTCGCGGTACCATTTAAAGCGCAATCTGCCCCGCGTCGCGCCCTCCGTTTGCGGGATCCCGCTTCCTTTCACCATCGGTACGAGATAGACCGTCACCGACAGCAAGAACGCGCCGAGCGCAAGCGCGAGAAAAAGCAAAGGGATAAACGCGGGGTTTGCCCGCACGAACGCGTACAGATCGCGGGAAATTTCCTCCCCGCGCTTCGCGAATAAATTATAGACCGTGACGACTACGCCCGCAAACAGGCCCGTCACCGAACCGACGAGAATAAGTTGTCCCGCGTTTTTATATACGCTCGCCGCGTTTTTCGTTCTTTGCTTCCGTTCCATTCTTCCACCGTTTTTTATCAATCGAATTGTCCGTTATACAGCTCGTAATACGCGCCCTTTTTCTCTAAAAGCTCCGCGTGCGCGCCCTGTTCGACTACTTTTCCCTTTTCCATCACCAAGATTCGATCGGCAGTTACGATCGTCGAGAGCCTATGTGCCACGACGAAGGAAGTTCTGCCCTGCATCAGCGCTTGGAACGCGTCGGAAATTTTCTCTTCCGTTCTGGTATCGATGGACGAGGTCGCTTCGTCGAGTATGAGCATAGGCGGGATCGCAAGCATAATCCGCGCGATACACAAAAGCTGTTTTTGCCCTTCGGAAAGCCCGCCGCCGTCTTCGCCTATTACGGTATTATAGCCTTTTTCCATCCGTTTTATAAACGAATGGGCGTGCGCCGCTTTCGCCGCCGCCACGATCTCCTCGTCCGTCGCGTCCGCTTTGCCCATACGGATATTTTCCTTCACCGTACCCGTTTTCAGCCACGTTTCCTGCAACACCATTCCGTAATTTTTCCGCAACGAGTTGCGCGTGATCTCGCGGATATCCTGCCCCTCGACTCTGACTGCGCCGCCGTCCACGTCGTAGAACCGCATCAAAAGATTGATAAGCGTGGTTTTGCCCGAGCCCGTACGCCCGACGATCGCCACCCGTTGCCCTTTTTGCACGTCCAAGGAAAGGTCCTCGATCAGCTTTTTATCGGGGGAATAGGAAAAGTCTACTTGCTCTAAGCAAACGTTCCCTTCCGCTTTCCCTAAAACGGCGTTATTTTCGTCGGAAATCTCCTCCGTTTCGTCGATCAGCTCGAAAATCCTCGAAGCGCACACGAACGCGCCTTTCAGCTCCGTCACCACGCCCGATATTTCGTTAAAAGGCTTGGTATATTGGTTCGCATACGATAAAAACTTACTCAGCCCGCCCACGGTAAAAACGCCGTTCGCCACGTCGAACGCACCCAAAAGGGCGACGAGGGCGTAGACGAGATTGTTGATAAATCGCGTGCTGGGGTTGGTAAGCGAGGAATAAAAAGTCGCGTTCATCGCCGCTTTTTCAAGCCTTCGGTTGATCTCGTCGAACTTTTCAAGGCTCTCCTCTTCCTGTGAAAACGCCTGTACCGTTTTTAGTCCTGCGATCCGCTCGTCCACGAACGCCGTCTGCTCCCCGCGCGTCACCGTCTGCTCTTTGAAGAATTTCGAGGTATGCGTCGCCACGAATTTCGCCACGAACAGCGAAGCGGGGGTCACGAGAATGACGATCAGCCCGATTTTAAGGTTGGTAACCAGCATAAACGCAATAGTGCCGATAATCGTCGCAAGCCCCGTGAAAAACTGCGTGAAGCCCATCAAAAGCCCTTCGGCGAATTGGTCGGCGTCCGCGATCACGCGGCTGACCGTATCCCCGCGGGAATGAGAATCGATATATTTCAAAGGGAGTTTGCCGATCTTTCCAAAAGCGTCCTCGCGAAGATCGCGCACTACGTTACAGGAAATTTTATTGTTACAAAGGCTCGCCAGCCATTGACTGACGGCGGCTACGCCGACCGAACAGCCGATCAGCGCCAAAATTTTTTTGAGTTCCGCCCATTTCACGCCGTATTCCACGATACAGTCGATCGCGTCGCCGATCAGAACGGGAATATACAAGCTCGCCGCGACGGAAACCAGCGAAAACAACAGCGTACCGATAAGCGCCGCGGGATATTTCCCCACGTAGCGCAATACTCTTTTTAAAGTTCCTTTGTTCGTCGTATTCATATCGCGCCTCCCGCTTTCGTCTGCGAAAGATAGATCTCGCGATACACCTCACAGGTCGTTACCAGCTCGTCGTGCGCGCCGATCCCAGCCGTTTTTCCGTCGTCGAGCACCACGATCTTATCCGCGTGCCGTACGGAAGAAACGCGTTGGGAAACGATAAACACCGTAGAATCGAGTTTTTTGATCTCCCGCCGAAGGGCGGCGTCCGTCGCATAGTCGAGCGCGGACGAGGAATCGTCCAAGATAAGGATCTCGGGGTTTCGAACGAGCGCGCGGGCGATCGTAAGCCGTTGTTTTTGCCCGCCCGAAAAGTTTTTCCCGCCTTGCTCGACGGGGGAATCCAGCCCGCCCTTTTCCGTCACGAACTCCTCCGCTTGCGCCATTTTAAGCGCCGTCCAAAGTTCCTCGTCGGTCGCGTCCGCTTTACCCCAAAGCAGGTTTTCGCGGATCGTACCTTTAAACAGAACCACCTTTTGCGGCACGACTCCGATACGCGCCCGAAGCTCTTTCACGGCGCGGTTTTTCACGTCTTTGCCAAACACGGTCACTTTGCCCCGTTGCGCTTCGTAGAAACGGGGCAATAAGTTGACGAGGGTGGTTTTTCCCGAACCCGTGCCCCCGATCACGCCGACCGTTTCCCCGCGTTTCACTTCAAAGCTCACGCCTTCGAGCGCAGGGTCGGCTTCGTCGTTATATTGTACCGTCACGTTCTCGAACGCGATAAACGGCGCGCCGTCCGTTTCCCCCTCGCTCTCCGTTCCGTCTTGTAAAGAGGGTTCGAGGGCAAGCACCGATTCCACGCGGCTTCCGCACGCCGCGGCTTTGGTGACCGTCACGATCAGATTCGCGAGCTTGATCAGCTCCACGAGGATTTGCGACATCAAATTATACAGCGCGAGCACTTCCCCTTGTGTGAGGTTGCCCGAATCCACTTTGAGCGCGCCCGTCCACAAAAGGGCGATCACGCCGAGGTTGACGAGAACGTAGGTCAAAGGGTTGGTGATCGCGGCGATCGCGCCGACGAATTTACGGCTCTTGTTGAGTTTTTCGTTGCGTGAAGAAAAGAGTTCCTTTTCCTCGTCCTCTTTGCAAAACGCCCTGATCACGCGCGCGCCCGCGAGGTTCTCCCGCGTGGATAATAACGCTTGGTCAAGGTCCGCCTGCGATTTTTTATAAAGGGGCATACACGCGAACATCACCGCGTAAACGACGATCGCGAGCACGAGTACGGTGAGCGCGAACACGCCGAAAGAAGAGGGCGCGATAAGGCACGCGGTGATCACCGCGCCGAATACGATAAACGGCGAGCGCAAAAACAGGCGCAACGCAAGGTTGATCCCCGACTGCAAACGGTCGATATCGCTCGTCATTCGCGTGAGCAGAGTCGCCGTGCCGAGTTTATCGAGATCTTTATAGGAAAGCGATTGTATTTTTTTGAACAGGTCGCGGCGCAAGCCCGCCGAAACGCCCGTCGCCGTCCGCGCGGCAAAATACTGCGCGACCACCGCGAACACGAGCCCTAAAAGCCCGAACGCCGCCAACACGCCGCACATTCCCGCGATATACCCCTTATCCGCGTTGGGATACCCCCCGCCGATCCTCGCGCCGAGGCCTTTATCGACGATGAGTCCCACCACGATCGGCACGAGCAATTCGAAGGTCGCTTCCAAAAGTTTGAACAGCGGACCTAAAAGGCTCTGCCATTTATAGGGTTTGAAATAGGTAAAGATCTTTTTCATACGGGTTCATTATACCACGATTTGCCCCCGAAAAGCAAGCGTAAGCCCTTGCGCAAGCGAAAATTTTTCGTATTTTACCCCCCGTTTTTCTTGAAAACGGGGATTTATAATCCCCGCGTACGTGAAAACCCGCCCGCCGAGCGTTCTCGGCGGGCGGAGCTTTGCCGTCCTTTTAAGACCTTTTATAAAGTTTATAAAATGATCCCTTCCTTCTTTTTACCGCTTTCGTAGATCGCGCAGATCAGCTTTTGTATCTTCAAAGCTTCTTTACCGCTGATAAAAGGTTCTCCGTTCTCTTCGACCGCGCGGTAGAAATCCTCGATCTCGCGGATATGTTGGAATCCCCAGTAATCCTTCCCACCTTCGTATTCGATGCCGTCGGGTGTTTGTTCGATGGACAAAACTTCCCCATCATCAAAGGTGATCTTCGCTTCGTCGTAACTCATCACGACCTTACCCTTTTCGCAGAGCAGACGGATCTCGATCGGCTCGTCGCAACCGTAATTGTTCATCGCCCAGAACGAGAGCGTCGCCCCGTTTTTATAGCGGATAAATCCTTCGCCCGTATCGTCCACTTCCATAATCGAATGTCCGCGGTTGGAAAGATGCGCCTGCACCGAAACGGGCTCGTCGGCAATAAACCAGTTCGCAAGGTCGATGGAATGGATCGCCTGATCGATCACGACGCCGCCACCCTCTTTCTCCCAAGTCCCTTTCCAATCGGAAAGCGAATAATAGGAATCGGGCTTACACCAAGTAAGCACCACGCGTGCGGAGATCACTTTACCGAGCTTTCCGTTCTCTAAATTTTCTTTGACGAGCTTCGCCGTATCGTTAAAGCGGCATTGAAAAATGATCCCGTACTTCAACCCCTTTTCTTCCGCGAGGCGAACGTTGTATTCCGCGTCTGCAAGCTCGATACTCATCGGCTTTTCACATAAAACGTGTACGCCGCGTTCCAGCGCGTAGCGGGAAATGATCGGATGAAGATAGTGCGGCACGCAGATATGTACCGCGTCGATCTTCTCCTTGTCGATCAGTTCTTTATAATCGTAATACGCCTGTACGCCGTACTTTTTCGCCGCGCGGTCGGCGCGGTCTTTTTTAATATCGCAAACGCCGACGAGCTTCGCCATCGGCAAATGCACGCACGAGGTCGCGTGCATCGTGAAAATATTGCCGCAACCGACGATTCCTACTCTGATCATTAAAAATTCAACTCCTTCATTAAAAATTTCAGCGAAGAAACGCCGTCGCCAAGGGTGGCTCGCGCGATCTTTTCGCCGTTTTTCGCCCGTTGGGTAAAATACAACAGCTCGTTATAATACCCGCCGAGGTCGGAAACGTTTCCGCCCTTATAGCCGCCTTGCAGTTCGAGCTTTTCGAGCTTGATCTCGCTTGCGCCCTCGCTCGTATACAGCGTAAATTTTCCGCCCGCGTTTTCCACGACGGCGTTCTCGAACACCACGCGGAAGGTCGCCTCGAAGGGGTGCGAGGCGGGCAGATCCCAAGTGCCTTCCACGCTCACGACGAAGTCCTCGTATTGCAGCAGCGTATTCACGTAGGAATTTTTCTCCCCGCGCGAATTTTTGACGGAATAGAAATTTTTCGGCTCGCCGAACAGCGAAAGCGCGTAGTCGATATCGTGGATATGAAGGTCTTGACCCGCGCCGCCCGAGCGAGAGAAATCCAAAAGCCAGTTCTCCCAACCCCATTCGGGACGGGGACTCAAGCGGCGGAAGTTCGCGTTTACGACCTTACCGTATTTTTCGCTCTCCACAATCTCTTTGAGCGCGACGTATTCGTCCCAGAAACGAATGACTTGTCCGACCTGTACCTCGCACCCGCAAGCCTTGCTCTTTGCAAGCATTTTTTCGCCTTCTTCTTCCGTCAACGCCACCGGCTTTTCCACGAAAAGATATTTCACTTTTTCCATCGCCGCGAGCGCGTACTCCGCGTGCAGGTAGGTGGGAAGGCAGATATCGATCACGTCCACCTCCGCGTCGTTTATCAGCTCTTTCCCGTCGCCGTAAACGACGGCGTCCGTGCCCTTCGCCAGCTCTTCCGCCTTGTCTTTTCTCACGTCCGCGACCGCCGCAAGCGTTACGCCTTTGAGATTTTTATAGCAATTCGCGTGCATCGTACCCATAAAACCGCAACCGATCAAACCTACTTTCAACATTTTTATTTCCTCCCTAAAATTTTATCCATCGCGTTCGACGTGTTATAAATGATCGTTTCCGTATGATATTTGTAATTGGGGATCATTTCCGCCGACACCCAACCGTCGTAGCCGACCTCATTCAAAGCCTTGATCACTTCGGGATAGTTGACGTCGCCCGCAAGCAGATCGACGAACCCGTGCAAGCCGCCCGCTTGCATTCTGTAATCCTTGAAGTGTACTTTTTTGATCCGCTTGCCCAAAATACGCGCCCAGTCCTCGGGATAACCGCAATATAAAGTATTGCCTACATCTAAATAACTTCCTACGTAATCGCTGTGGAGCTTGTCGATAAAATCGCGCATTTCCATCGGCGAAAGCAAGAATTTGTTCCATACGTTTTCCAGCCCGATATGTACCTGCAACGCCTCCGCATACTTTTTGAGTTCGTTCAAGCCCGCGAGCGCGCGCTCGTACACGACGTCGTACGCCACTTTCTTTTCGGGGAACGAAAATTCCACGTTGACCACGCCTGGGATCACCAAAACCGTGTCCGCGCCCAAGATTTTTGCCGTATCGAGCTGTTTTTTGATCGTGTCCTTGGCTTTTTCGCGCATTTTTTCGTCGTCGTCGCTGAGCCGATAATCCCAACAAAGCCCGCTGGATAAGCTATACAACGAAAGCCCCAGATCGTCGGCAAGCTTTTTCACTTCCGCGATTTCTTTTTCCGTAGAAGTTAAAGAAAGCTCCCCTTCGCCGTTTAAAGCGAGTTCTACGCCCTCAAACCCCGCGTCTTTCGCAAGCGTGAGGCTGTCTTTTATCGTTCCTTGCGGAAACGACCAGATATTGATTCCTTTTTTCATACGAATTCTCCTTGATTTTATTTTTATTTCGTGCTATTATTATATAACAAGCACGGTCGCCAGACCAGTCATTTTTTTATCCTAAACGTTCATTTTCGTACACAATATTTTTTTATTCGAGGACAACTATGAAAGCGACGTACGTCAAAACCAAATTGCAAAGCGTGATCAACGTTTCCAAGATCGTGACCATTCATTACTACGAGTTCAACCGTAATTTCGTGTTCGGCGGCGAAAGCCACGATTTTTGGGAAATGGTGTATATCGACAAAGGAAGGGTGGAGATCGCGCAGGACGAAGAGCATATCGAGCTAAACCAAGGCGAGATCGTATTCCACCGCCCCAACGAGTTCCATTCTATTCGCGCGCTCGACTCCTCGCCGAATTTTTTCGTCGTGTCCTTCGTTTGCGATTCGGCGACGATGCGCTATTTCGAAAAATTCCACACCGTGCTCGACAAAACGCTGCAACCCTTTTTATCCTCGATCATACGGGAAGCCGAGCAAACCTATATTATTCCGAAAAACGACCCGTCTTTAAAGCGGCTCGTAAAAAAAGAAGCCGCCCCCTTGGGCGGGGAGCAGCTTATCAAAACCTACCTCGAACAGCTTTTGATCCTGCTCGTCCGCGGTGCGGTATTAAAAGAAAAGACGGGCGTGTTCCCGTCTAAGGAGAGTATGGAAAGCCATATCGTGGGTAGCGTGAAAAAGTTCCTCCGAGAAAACGCAAACGACGTCGTTCGGGTGAACGACGTCTGCAAAAAATTAGGGTACAGCAAGAGTTATTTAAGCACGCTGTTTCGAGAGCAGAGCGGGGAAACGCTCGCCGCTTACGCCACGCGCGTGAAGATCGATCGGGCAAAGCAGATGATCCGCGACGGCAATAAAAATTTCACAGAAATTTCCGACGCGCTCTCCTTCGACAACCCGCAATATTTCTCCCGCGTCTTCAAGCGGGTGACGGGTATGACGCCCACCGAGTTCAAGCTCTCTCTCGATTTTAAAGAGCCTTAATCCAAAAAGCGTTCGTAAATTTCCTTGCAATCGCGAAGGCGAAGGAGTTTTTTCCCTTCGTCGGTGGAAGAAACGTTCTCGTTCGCGCGGTAGATGCGGAACGCGTTCAAAAGCTTGTTCGTCGCAATCCCGAACCCGATAAAGAACACCACGAACAGCGCGGCGAATACGATCGTCGGCGCAACGTACCGCCCGTCGGGCGTGCTTAAAATTTTCGTGCCGAACACGATGCCCAAAATCAGCGTGACGAGCGCGGGCAAAAGCGCAACGCCGAACCAGATAAACGCCTTTTTGATGCGCTCTTTGATGATGGCGCGGCGGCTAGTCCTCTTGTTTTCGATCTCCGCGGCAAGCGGTTCTTCTTCCGCTTCGAGCTCTTTTACCCGTCTTTCGAACACTTCCTTATACCGCGCTTTGATCTCGTCTACGGCGCGGTAGCCAAGGTCGAATTCGAGGCTTTCAAACCCCGCGTCGGCGTATTCGTCCACGAGTACGTCTGGCTCGGTGAAATCCGCCGTCTTTGCCCGCCAATACCCGATCGAAGCCTCTTTTTCTTCGTCGTCGAGTTCGAGCGCCTTTTCGAATTTGAGTTCGGCGGCTTTAAAACTGCCCGATTCCAGCAATACCTCCCCTTCTTTACAGGTCTGCTCGTACTCCGCTTTGCGTTTTGCCGCTTCCTCTTCCTTTTTTCTTCTGAGCGCGAGCGCTTCTTCGGGCGAAAGACCTACGAGATCCTCGTCGTCCTCGTCGAGCTCGGGAAATTCAAACATCAATTCTTCCGCCGCGCTCGCTTCGGGTGCGTCGGTTTGCTTTTCGGTTTCTTCGGCAAGCTCGTCCGTCGCGTCGATATAGCCGTCCGCCGTCTTTTTGAGCTTGATCCCTCTGCCGTATTCGTCGTCGATCATTCTTTCTTCCATAATTGATTTCTCCCTTTAATTATTCGTTATCCAAAAGTTTGCGTTCCTCTTCGCTCAAAGCAAAGGGGCTACGCCAACCCTTTTTCATTTTTTCGGGCAATACCGTTTCGGCTACGATCGTTCGCGCCTTACCCTTATAGCGGCTTTTCGCCCATTCGCAGAACTCGCGGTTTTCAAATACCGCCAGAACGCAGCTCCCCGAGCCCGTCATCACCGCGCCGAGCGGCGAAAAGGACAGCGCGGCTTCGTAGGCTTTTTGCACGTCCTCGCAAAGCTCTGCCGCAGGCGGATAAAGATCGTTCGTCAAATACCTGCCCGCCTCGGATATATCCTTCCTCCGCAACGCTTGGATACATTTTTCGGTGTTCCCCACGCCCGTTTTCGGGGCGTTCAAACCGTCGTATTTCCGATAACACGCCCCCGACGACACCCCGTCCGACGGACAGATCATTAAAAAATGCAGTTTTTCCGTGATCGGAAGCGGCGTCACCTTTTCCCCGCGCCCCTGCATACGCGCAAACCCGCCTTTTAGCATATAGCGGATATCGCTCCCCAAAGCGTCGGCAAGCTCTGCGAGCTTTTCGGGTTCGTCCACGCCGTAGAGCTTTGCCATACCCACGAGCACGCCTGCCGCGTCCGCAGACGATCCGCCAAGCCCCGCGCCGAGCGGGATATTTTTATAGACGGTGATATCCGCGCCGCCCGTACCGAACGCCTGCGCAAACGCTTCGCCCGCCTTTAAGGCGTTATTCTCGTCGGGGGGAATACTCTCGCTCCCAAGCCCTTTCATCGTCACCGAACAAAGAGGATCTTTGCGTTTTTTCAACACGATCAGATCGAACAAATTCACGCTCGCCACGAGGGAATCGAGGAAGTGATACCCCCCTTCCGCGCCCGTGATCTCCAACGTTAAATTAACTTTTGCGTACGATTTTATCCTGACCGTTTTCATATTTCAAAATCCCGAAAGGCGGCGAGAAGATTCCCGCCGCTCAGTTTTCTTATTTTATTGTAGCATATTTTTTGAAAAATTACAATATCTTGAAAGGGATTCCCCGATTATTTTTGTAAATTTTCCTCTAAACGGCGGTAAACGAGTATCCTTTCGCCGCTTTCGATGGGGAATTTGAGCTCGGGATTGCTCCTTTGCAGTTCCTCGGGCGTACAGCGAAGGCGTTTAGACACCTGCCAAAGATCCTCGCCCGCACGAGGCAGGAAAATGGAAATCCCGCTGTCGTTTTCCTCGATCGTTTCCCCTTCTTCCGCTTCCGCGACGTACTCCGACGTCGTTTGCTTATAGTGACGGAACACCGCTTTCAGCGACCCTTCCGCCTCTACCTCGCCGCTCTTTTTGCGCCGTACGTTCAGCCCGTAAAGAAGCGCTTCGGCTTCTATTTTTTCGTCCTCGTCGCAATCGACGGGGAAGGCAAAGGGCAGGGAAAGCGTAGCCTTTTTATGCGTACCGTCCGCGCCCGCGAACAAGATTTCCGCTTGTGCGATGCCTTCGGCTTCGGTATCCCCACGCTCGTTCTTTCGGCAGGAAATTTCCACGCGCGGCAACACCGCCGCTTGCAGAGAATACCCCTCCTCGATCTCCTCGGAAAGGATCGCCGTGCCGCCGATACGCTCCACGCATTTTTGCGTGTTCGTCAAATACCTGCCCCCCACTTTTCCCTTCTTTAAGATCAGCTCGCTCGTAGGGGAAAACGCGTCCTCCACGATCGGCAATTCGTCTTTTTGATACAGCGTACAATCCGCGGACAATACGGTGGATAACACGATCTTGCTCTTGCCCTTCTCCTCGTCCGTCCCCGCCGAAAGATAAGCGGATTTTACGCGTACGTTGACGGAAACGGGGATCTTTCCGAACGCGTCCTCGCACGCCACCTGCATTTTAAAGGGGATCAACCGTTCGTAGGCGCAAAGGGACTCGTCGCTTTTCAAAACGCAGATATTCAGGGTCATTTCTCCTTCGATATCGATCTGACCCGCGTCCGCGACAGCGCTCGTCACCACGGCGGACTCGCTGTGCAATAAAATATCCCCTACGTAGTCCGTTTCGAATTCGTCCTCGCGTTCCGTCTGCCCCGCCACGTTCAACAGCTTGACGACCTTTGCCGAGCCTTTTTTCGTCACGAGGTCCTCGCCTCCGACGAGGTATTCCGCCTTTCTCTGCCCGTACACGGGGATCTCCGCGCCCACGACGACGGAAATATACAATCCCGATCCCTCGCGGCGTACGGTGAAGTTTTCCGCTTTCAAAAGCGCGCGGGCGTAACACGCGGGAGTCACCTCGGCGTGTTCGGCTTTATGGAAAAATTCCGCACCGCGTTCCGCACGGCAAATTTTTCTGTCCGCGTCCTCGTATACTACGCTCAAAACGAGCTTCCCGTTATAGCGCACCTCACCGTCCGCGCAAGCACATTCGCTGGTTACGGCGTTCGCCTGCACGGCGAGCACGGAAGTGATCTCGCTCCCGGGAAGTCTGCATTCGACGATAGACTGGGCTTTCAGCCTCGCGATCTCGTCGGTATATCGATAAGTTTCATAATGCGGTTTCATTGACATTTCGTTTACTCTCCCTTGCGTTTCGTTGCCTTTTTATCGTATGCGGCGGCGCGGGCGTTTAGACCGTCGAAATCTTTCTTTTTTCGCGGTTTTTGGGAAATTTTGGCGGGAAAGGAATATTTGCCTTTCTTTTCGGGCATACTTTTACTATGATCAAACCTACCAAAAATATTTCCGACGTCAAACGAATGGTAAACGATTGCAGGGCGAGTCGCGTCGCCGTGCGCGTGAATTTAGGCAGAAACAAGACGATGGACTTTTCGGGCGTGCTTTCGGGCATTTATCCCGCTTTGTTTACCGTGAAACCCGACGACGAGGATTTCCTCGGTAAAACGGCTTATTCCTACTCCGACGTCCTCTGCGGCAACGTCAAGATCAAAAAGATCTGAACGCAAAAACGCGTACCCGAAAAGGTACGCGTTTTTCTTTACTCCACGATTCCGAGCAGATAATCCGTCGTTTCCAAAAAAAATATTATGTTTAAATACTTGACAATTCTTATAAGGCTTGATATAATAAACTTACTTACTTTGTATCACAGGGAGAAAGAATATGAAAGAAATTTGCAAAAACTGCGTCCACTCCGAAAAAGACGGGTTATTTGGAGATTGGTACTGCCGTTTAGTCACGAAACGCAATATTTTCGGAAAAGAACATTGTATTAAAATCAACCCAACGGATACTTGCGACAACTTTTCGGCTCGCCCCGTAGGTCCAACAAAAAGCTCCGATTGTTTTTTGACTTCGGCTTGCGTGGAGTATCTGGGAAAATCAGACGATTGCGAAGAACTGACGAAATTGCGCGCCTTCCGCGACGGATATTTAAAAGCGAGAGAGGGTGGCGAAAAGCTGATCGAAGAATATTATCAGATCGCCCCGCAGATCGTGGAAAAAATAAACGAGTCCAACGAACGCGCTAAGCATTACGCGTACATATACGAAATTATTCAAAACTGCCTTACTTGTATTGACGAGGGCAATAATGAAAAAGCGCTTGAACTTTACAAAACTATGGTCGTTTCTTTAAAAGAGCTTGTTTAAATGCGAAGATCAAAAAAATCTGAACGCAAAAACGCGTACCCGAAAAGGTACGCGTTTTTCTTTACTCCACGATTCCGAGCAGATAATCCGTCGTTTCCCCGAAAAATTCAGCTAATACGACGATTGCCGTTGCCGTGGGCTCGGTTTTTCCAAGTTCCCACTTAGCGATTGCCGACTGACTCAGCCCCGTCGCTTTCGAAAGCTCCATCTGGCTCATATTTTTTTGTATTCTCAATTCTTTTATCCGTTCTTGAAATTTCATATTTTTATTATATCTTATTTTAAGTCTTAAAATACTTGACAAGTCTTATAAGACTTGATATAATAATCTTACAAATATTTTATATGGAGGTTCTTTTATGAGAAAGATCAAATCTATTTTAGGCGTTGCTCTTATGAGCGTGGTACTTTGCTTTTGCTTACTGTTCGGCGGTTGCGAAAAAGAAATTGCAGGTACTTATAAATTCAAAAGTATGACGTATAACCAAAACGGTATGAATATCAATCTCGAAGTCGGCGAAGAATTTATGAATATGATTACTTTAACGGAAGATTACGTGACGGTCACTCTTAACGACGACGGCACGGCTACTATGTCTATGGCTGCGGGAGAAATCGAAAATATGCAAGGCACTTGGGAAAAAGGCGACGACGGTGAAATCGAACTTACCTTCGAAGGCGAAACGCAAATCTGCAAATGTGACGGCGAAACTTTGACAATGGAAGAGGACGGCGCAAAAATCGTTCTCGAAAAATAAACTCCTTGAAAAGCATAAGCCCCGCGCTCGGGATCGAGCGCGGGGCTTACTTTTACTTTCCACTTATTTCAATACTTTCTTTAAGAACTGACCCGTGTAGCTATTCGGAACTTCCGCGGCCTCTTCGGGCGTACCCGTACACACGATCGTACCGCCGCCGTCGCCGCCCTCCGGCCCTAAGTCCACGATATAGTCCGCCGTTTTGATCACGTCGAGGTTGTGCTCGATAACGATCACGGTGTTCCCGTTCACGCGGAGCTTTTGCAGAATTTTGATCAGCTTGTCCACGTCGTAGGTGTGCAACCCCGTCGTGGGCTCGTCGAGGATATAGCAAGTCTTTCCCGTAGAGCGTTTGGAAAGCTCGGTGGCGAGCTTCACGCGTTGCGCTTCCCCGCCCGAAAGGGTAGTCGAGCTCTGCCCGAGCTTGATATACCCCAAGCCCACTTCTTCAAGCGTTTTGATCTTGTTATAAATGGACGGAACGGGCTTAAAAAACTCGCAAGCCTCCTCCACCGTCATATCCAAAACGTCGAAAATGCTCTTGCCTTTATAGCGTACTTCAAGGGTCTCGCGGTTATAGCGTTTGCCCGCGCACACCTCGCAGGGTACGAAAATATCGGGCAGGAAATGCATTTCGATCTTAATGATCCCGTCGCCGAAACAATGCTCGCACCTGCCCCCCGAAACGTTAAAGGAGAACCGACCCGCTTTATACCCGCGCTCTTTTGCGTCGGGCGTAGCCGAAAACAATTCGCGAATGGCGCTGAACACGCCCGTGTAGGTCGCAGGGTTACTTCGGGGCGTTCTGCCGATCGGGGATTGATCGATCGCGATCACCTTATCGAAATACTCCACCCCTTTCATTTCGGCGTAGTTGCCCTTCGCGTGGCGCGCGCCGTTGAGCTCGTTGGCAAGGGTAGGATAAATAATTTCGTTGACCAAGCTGGATTTTCCGCTTCCCGAAACGCCCGTCACCGCCGTGATCAGCCCCACGGGGAATTTCGCGTCGATATTCTTTAAATTGTTTTGTCTGCAACCGTAAATTTCCAGCCATTTTTCGCTCGGAGTCGCGCGGACGGCGGGCACTTCTATTTTCCGTCTGCCCGCGAGATAATCGCCCGTGATAGAGTCCTTGGCGTTCATAATATCTTCTTGCGTACCGCACGCGACGACTTCCCCGCCGTGTACGCCCGCTTTCGGTCCGATATCCACGATATAATCCGCCGCGCGGATAGTATCTTCGTCGTGTTCCACAACGAGCAGGGTGTTGCCAAGATCCCGTAAGCCCTTCAAGGAATTCAAAAGCTTTTCGTTATCCCGTTGGTGAAGCCCGATACTCGGCTCGTCGAGGATATACAGTACGCCCGTGAGCGCGCTTCCGATCTGCGTGGCGAGTCGGATACGCTGACTTTCTCCGCCCGAAAGGGTCTGCGCCGTGCGCGTGAGCGTTAAATAATTGAGTCCGACGTTGCGAAGGAAGCCCAAGCGGTTGTTGATCTCTTTTAAGATCGCGTCGGCGATCAGGTGTTCGGTGGTGGTGAATTTACTTTGTACCTCGTCCAAAAACTCGCAAAGCGCGTCCACCGACATTTCGCACACTTCCCAGATATTTTTTCCGCCGACGTAAACGGACAGCGATTCCTTTTTGAGCCGTTTGCCTTTGCAACAATCGCAGGGCGCGCTGCGCATTAACCGTTCTATATCGTATTTCACGCCGTCCGAACTCGTCTGTGCGTAGCGGCGTTGCAGATTGTTGACGTACCCTTCCCATTTCTTTTTAAAGCTCCCGTGGAAGGTGCGCGTTTGGTATTGCATATCGAGCGCCTCGTCGCTCCCGTACATTAAGATATGATAGATATGCTCGGGCAGGTCCTTGACGGGCGTGTCGAGAGAGAAGCCGTACGCTTTTCCCAGCGCGCCCAGCTCCATTTGCGCCATCGCGCTCGAACCTAAGTTCCAGCCCGTGACCTTGAACGCGCCCTCGCGCAACGATTTGTTTTTATCCGGGCAAATAAGGTCGGGGTCTACGATTTGGCGATACCCAATCCCGAAACATTCGGGACACGCGCCGTAGACGGTGTTGAACGAGAACATTCTCGGCTCGATCTCTTCGAGGGATATTCCGCAATCGGGGCAAGCGTAGTTGACCGAATATAAGGTTTCCTCTCCCTCGCAGTCGATCACGACGAGTCCGTCGGCGAGCTTTAACGCGTTTTCAAGACTGTCCGTCAAGCGTTTTTGAATAGTGGGCTTGACTACGAGCCTGTCCACGACGACGGAAATATTGTGTTTGATATTTTTTTCGAGCTTAATCTCCTCTTGCAGATCGTATACGATCCCGTCGATCTTGACTCTGCCGTAGCCGCTCTTTTTATAGCCGGCAAGCTCTTTCACGTACTCCCCTTTTCTGCCGCGCACGACGGGGGCGTTGATCAAAATTTTGCTCCCCTCGGGCATCGCCATCACCTGATCGGCGATCTCGTCCACCGTTTGACGGCGTATCTCCCGCCCGCACTTAGGACAATGCGGCACGCCCACGCGCGCAAAAAGCAAACGGAAATAATCGTAAATTTCCGTCACCGTGCCGACGGTGGAACGGGGGTTGTGCGAGGTGGTTTTTTGGTCTATGGAAATGGCGGGCGAAAGCCCTTCGATACTCTCGACGTCGGGTTTTTCCATCTGTCCCAAGAACTGACGGGCGTACGAGGAAAGACTTTCCACGTACCGCCGTTGCCCTTCGGCGAAAATAGTGTCGAACGCGAGGGTGGATTTGCCGCTTCCCGAAAGTCCCGTGAGTACGGTGAGCTTGTTGCGGGGAACGTTCACGCTGATATTTTTTAAGTTGTTGGCTTTCGCGCCTTTGACTACGATTTCTTCCTGCATTGTTTTATCCTTATTTCTGCGTTTTTCTCAGTTTGAGTTTGAGCTCGGCGATCCGTTCGCGTATCTCGATCGCCCGTTCGAAATCAAGCTGTCCGCTCGCGACCTTCATAAGCGCTTTGAGCTTTTCGATCTCGTCGGGAATATCCTGCATTTTTATATCGGTCGCCGACTTTTTCTTGGTGATATTCAAGGTGGATTTGATCTGCTTGACGATGGTTTTCGGCGTGATCCCGTGCGCCGCGTTATACTCGCCCTGTATCTTTCTTCTCCGCTCCGTTTCCCCGATCGCCCGTTTCATACTGTCGGTGACCGTATCCGCGTACATAATCACCCGTCCCTCGCTGTTTCGCGCGGCGCGGCCGATTGTTTGGATAAGCGAAGTGTCGCTTCGAAGGAAGCCTTCCTTGTCCGCGTCGAGAATGGCGACGAGGCGGACCTCGGGCAGGTCGAGCCCTTCACGCAAAAGATTGATGCCGCAAAGCACGTCGAATTCCCCGCTTCTCAGTCCGTTCACGATATCCACGCGCTCCAACGCGTCGATATCGCTATGCATATATTTTACCTTGATCGAATGTTCCTTTAAATAGTCGGTCAGCTCCTCGCTCATACGCTTGGTAAGCGTGGTAATCAAAACCCTGCCCCCCTCGTTTACCGTAGTTTTGATCTCCGAAAGCAGGTCGTCGATCTGCCCTTTGGTGGGCTTTACGGTGACGGGCGGGTCTAAAAGCCCCGTCGGACGAATGAGCTGTTCCACCCGTTGCCCCGCCTGTTCTAATTCGTAGGGCGCGGGAGTCGCGGAAACGCATATAAGTTGCGGCACGCGCGCGTCGAATTCGTCGAAGGTGAGAGGTCGGTTGTCGAACGCCGCTTTCATTCTGAATCCGTATTCCACGAGGTTTTTCTTTCTCGAAAGATCCCCGTGATACATCGCGCGGATCTGCGGGATCGTCATATGGCTCTCGTCGATAAACACCAAAAAGTTCCCCGACGGGAAATAATCGAGCAAGGTAAACGACGGCTCGCCCGGGCTTCGCCCGTCGAAATAACGGCTGTAATTTTCCACGCCGCTGCAATAGCCGATCTCCCGCATCATTTCAAGGTCGTATTCGCAACGCTGTTTGAGCCGTTGCGCTTCCAAAATTTTACCCTCGTCCTCGAACGCGCGTACCTCGCCTTTCAAGTCCTCTTCGATCATAGAAAGCGCGCTTTGCAGCTTTTCCGTACCCACGGCGTATTGACTTGCGGGGAAGATCGCCACGTGCGAAAGCTCGTTGAGCTTGTTTCCCGTCAGCGCTTCCACTTCGTAAATTTTATCGATCTCGTCGCCGAAAAACTCCACCCTGATCGCCACTTCCGAGTTGGAAGCGGGAAAAATCTCCACGTTATCCCCCCGCACGCGGAAGGTCGAACGCTTGAAATCGGTATCGTTCCTAGCATATTGCAGTTCGATCAGCTTACGCAACAGGTTATCCCTGCCCCATTCCATACCCGGGCGCAAGGAAATAGACAGCCTGAAATATTCCTCGGGCGCGCCGAGCCCGTAAATACAGGACACGGACGCCACCACGATCACGTCCTCCCGTTCCATCAACGAACAAGTCGCGCTGTTCCTGAGTTTATCGATCTCGTCGTTTAAACTCAGGTCCTTTTCGATATAAGTATCCGTCGAGGGGATATAGCTTTCGGGCTGATAATAATCGTAGTACGAAACGAAATATTCCACGCGGTTTTCGGGGAAAAATTCGCGAAACTCGTTACAAAGCTGCGCCGCGAGCGTTTTGTTGTGCGCGATCACGAGGGTGGGGCGGTTTACGTTTTTGATCACGTTTGCCATAGTGAACGTCTTTCCGCTTCCCGTGACGCCTACCAAAACTTGCGTTCTGATCCCGTCGAGCACCCCTTCGGTCAATTTTTCGATCGCTTGCGGCTGATCGCCCGTCGGCGAAAACGGCGAACGTAATTTAAATTGCATATTGTCGTCCTCCCGACGAATTTTTTTCGATTTTTTGCCAAAAAATAACAAAAACGGCGAACATTCGTTTGTATTATATCACTTTTTCAGGAAAATGTAAAGTGAATGAACGGGGGTTTTACTCTTTTCACACGCTTTTCAAAAGATACGTTTCATCAAAAGCCCCACGAGGAACGCGATCACCGCGGAAGCGACCGCCCAACCGATCTTTAACGCGAAATCCCGCCGCATCTGTACGGAATATCTTCGAAACGCTCTGCCCTCGGCGTGCAGGGTGATCACGTACATTTTCTCTCCCTTCCGATCGGAGGAGAGAAGCTCGAAATAGTCGTCGAGTTCTAGCTCGTAGAGGATCTCTTCGAGCCGTTCCTCGCTCGGACGGAGTTTTTTCGGGATCACCGCCAGAATTTCCTCAGGCGAAACGAGGCAGATCCCCTTGCCCGCGCACAGCGAATACACCGCGTTCATCACTTCGCTCTCCCGCCTGTTTAACATCGCTTCCCCTCCTTTTCGGTCTTACTCTTTTATTATGGACGGAAAACGGAAAAATATAAGAAGCGGGCGAGGAGAGCCTCGCCCGCTTTTAACGGAAACGCCGTTTATTGAATTGCTTTTTCAAGATACGCAAGCGACTTTTCTACCATTTCGTCGCCGATCTCCTTGCTCGCTTCCCGCGCGCTTTCGGTAAACCAATGCTTGATCTCGTCGATGCGATCAAGCTGTACGCATTCGGGGTATAAAGACATCAAAATCGAGCTTTCGTACTTGCCCGCGTGGTCGTAGCCCGTCGCGTTCTGCACTTCCGTGCTCATCGTGGGGATCACCTTGATCCACGAGAAAGGATTGTTCGATCCTTCCAGTTCTTCGTAGTAGTTCGCGTAAGATTCGCTTCCCCACCAGCCTTCGCCGAGCGTTTCTTCCAAATACTCCATCGTCGCGCGCTTTGCCGCCGTGCGGTAGCAAAGGGTCATCGGCATTTCGCTTTCCTGCTCGAACTGATGATGGATCACGACGTAGATATTTCTGAATCCAGAGTAGAGCATACTCTTGAACACGTAGTACACGTAGTCCTCAAACGCGCGTTCGGGCACGTGCACGGTGCCGCTCTTTCTTCCGCCGACCGCGTAGCTCGAAGGCGAATACGAAATGGTCGGCGCGATCATTATTTCTTTCTTCTCGGCGAGCTTTTTCACAAGCCCTTCCGCTACGAGCGTATCGCACCCGTAAGAACAATGAGGGCCGTGATATTCCACCGTTCCGCCCACGATCACGAGGGGGATATTCTTTTCCTGCACGTATTTGACTTCGCGCGGAAATACGTTATCTAAAATCATAGTTTTCTCTCCTTAATACGCAAGCGTCGTGTAATACGCCAAATTCGTTTGACGGTTGTCAAGTCTGCCGTATTGTACTACGATCTTTTGCGAGCTTTCGATCTTCATCGCGTACTGCGTTTCCAAAGGTACGATATACCCGCTCATATCGTCGGAATTGTTCATTCTGAAACATCTCACGCGCTTAGGCTCTACCGTCCACGTGATATTTTCATACGCGTCCTTGTCCGCAAAAAACAAAGTAACTTTGATGTTGGCGGTCTTGTTCGTGTCGTTGACGACAATCACGCTTTCGTGTCCTTTCAGAACCCCTTCCCCTTCGGGCGGAAGCTCGCAATCGGGCACGATCCAATTTTTCTTTCCTACCGTTGCCATAACTTTTCTCCTTTTTTCTTATACCGAAAACAAAGCAAGATGCAAGCAAGGCGAGGAAAACGCGGATTTTCTGACGGGCGCGTACCCGCAAGTACGTAACCGAAGAAAACCGTAAGTTTGACAACGCCTTGCGCCGCAGATTCTTTGCTTTTTAGAACCCCAACTCGATAATGCCTTTCTTCAAGTAGTCGGTGTAGCTTTCTACGCCGTTTTCCTTGATCGCGATACCCTTTTCCCAACGGCAACCGAAGGTCGAGCCGGAAATAAAGGTGTCTACCTGGAAGGTCATATTCTTTTTCAAGATATAATCGGACGAAGTTTCCATCCAAGGCGCTTCCACTTCGATCATACCCGTACCGTGGCAAGGTCCGTACACGTAGTTCTTTTCATAGCCCGCGTCCTTGAACATTTGCAAGAATTTCTTAGGCACTACGTCCGCGTTCATCCCCGCTTTCAAGTTCTGCGTCGTCCAGTCGTGCATCTTCAAGCAGAATTCTACGAGCTCTTTCTTTTCGCCTTCCGCTTTCCCCATAAACACGGGAAGCCCGATTGCGGGCGAATAGCCGTCGATCTTCGCCGAAAGGTTGAGTTGTACGATATCGTTCTTGCCGATCACTTTATAGGTCGAACGGCTGATCGCGTGGCGGGTAGAAGATTCGCTGAATACGTACATAGGAAGTCCTTCGTATTCCGCGCCGTTTTCGTAAATGACTCTTTGCGCAACGCCGACCATTTGAAGTTCGGTAACCCCCGGCTTCAACGCCTTGATGACTTCGTCCGTCGCCAGTTCTACGATACGGAAGCCTTCTTTAATACAAGCAAGCTCGTTTTCGCTCTTGATCGAACGGAGCGCGACCATAATATCGCTGCAAACGGAAATTTCCGCCTTCGGGAAGGTTTCCTTCAAGCCGTCCATAATCGGCAACGTACATTCTACGTAACTGCCCAAACCGATTTTAAGATTTTCGCCCGTTGCGCCAACGTAGTCGAACGCCATTTTAAAGGTGTCGGGTACGAGTTCGGGATAGGAAGGGTCTGCCGATTCGCGGAATTCCTTCAATACCATTACTTTATCGATTTTCCCGAAATCTTTTGCAAAGATCGCCGATTCGGGCCCGACGAGCAACACCGCCTTGCCGTTCGCGCCGATCAATACGCCCGCTCTTTCGAACAAGGGCCAAAAGCCCGAAAAATATCTCGCGTTCGCATAATCGCTTTCCGTCGAGACCACGAGCATCGCGTCAAGACCTTTCGCCGCGACGAGCTTCGCCGCCTTTTGGATTCTTTCCTGATATTCGCAATCAGGAATACAAATTCTTCCCATAATTTTTACCTCTCTTTACTTTTTTCTTCCGTGCGGAATTTTTTCCGCTCCGTTTCCTTTATTATATCATAACTCCCCCGTTTTGTCTTTACATAATTATAAATTTATGGTATAATATCGTAAATATTTTTTCTATCGGTAACTTTTATGGAATTTATTTTGAAACCTTTTCAAGAGGAGATCACCGTCAACCGACTCGCAAATATCCACTATTTCGAGTTTACCCCGAATTATCACACGAGCGGCGACAGTCACGCGTTCTGCGAGCTACTTTACGTGGACAGTGGGAGCATACAGATCGTTTCGGAAAACTACACGGGCGATTTGAAGCAAAACGAAATGATCATACACGGCGCGAACCAGAAGCACGCGCTCGCGTGCAAAGAAAACGTCGCGCCCAACGTGATCATTATCGGGTTCGAGTGCGTGAGCAAGGAGATCGAAAAGCTCACCTACGCCCCCTTACACCTGCCCACGGAGCTACAAAAAATGCTCGCGGAGATCATTAAAGAAGCCCGCGCCGTCTACGCCCCGCCCTATAATATCCCCAACCTCAAAGATATGAAAAAGCGCGAGGAATACGCGTTCGGCGCAGACCAGCTGATCAAGGACTATTTGCAGATCTTTTTGATCAAATGCCTTCGGGGCGGGAACGCGGAGGAAGGGCAGCTTCCCGCGGCGGAAACGGAAGACGCGCAGATTCGCGAAGTAAAAAGCTACCTCGACGAAAACTACGCGCAGAAGATCGTCGTGGACGAGCTTTGCTTTTTGTTCGGTACGAACAAGACCACCCTTTCCAAACGCTTTAAAGACGCCTACGGCACGACGATCATAGACTACGTAAACGCGCTTCGGATCAAGCACACCAAGCGGCTTTTGCGCGAAAACAAATACACGCTCACGGAGATCGCGAATATCCTGAATATGTCGTCGGTGCATTATCTGACGGTATTGTTTAAAAAATACGTACGACTGACCCCGACGGAATATTTACGCACCTTAAAGGAAAAGCTGGAATAAGCAAGGGTCAAGGGGCGTTGCCCCTTGCGGATTGTAAAGGCAGAGCCTTTACGCCCCTTTGGCAAAAGTCGCCGTTAGGCGAAATAGAGTACCCTTAATAGGAAAGCTCTGCTTTCCGTCTTCTCGCCCTTTGGGCGATTGCGTGGCAAAGCCACGAGAATAACGCAACCTACGGTTGCTTTCCTGTGTCCGATAACGCGGGGCTTCGCCCCACACCCCACAAGGGGATAATCCCCTTGACCCTTGCCCCTTTTCCCGCACTAAAAAAGGCTTGGAGTTCCCAAGCCCTTTTTTTATTTATTTTCCTTCTTTTTTCGCTTTCAGCTCTTTTTTCAGCTTCTTGCGCACTCTGCCGTAATAAGCGAAGAAGAACACGATCAAGAAGATTGCCACCGCAAACGACACCCAAGCTCCGGACGAGAAGGAAATCGTCATTGCGCTCATCGTCTTTGCCGTTTCCGCGCCGACCATTTCGCCGAGGAAAGAGGTCGGGTCGCTTAACAGCGAGATCGCGAGCGAAGGCAACAATACCAGCACGAGGAAAGGCAACCAACCGAGTATGATCGGCAGTTTCAGCTTGATCCCGTTATTCGCCGCAAAAAACGTCTTGATCAAGATCTTGATAATCAAATACGCCCACGTGAAGAAGGTGAAGAACAGCACGTAAGAAACGATCTGCATCACGAGCGCGACCGTCTCCGCCGCGTCCTTGGGAATACTGTCGAGCAAGGTCTGACGCACCTTTTCTTTGAGCTCTTCCGTCGTTTCCTTTTCTTCTTCCGCCGTCGAATCGGCAAGATAGGTAGCATTCATCGCTTTGTTGGAAGGTTCTGCGCCCGAACCGCTTTCGTCCGAAGAATCTTCGCCAAGCTTATCGCCGAGAACGCTTTCAATATCTTCGCCGTTTAAAAGAGCGAGCATAATCTCCGAAACGAAATCGTCTACGTTGATCGTGCCGTCCTCTTTTTCGAGCTTGGAAAGTACTTCTGCCACTTGATCGTGAATTTCCGCTTTATCTTCTTCCGACAGCTCCGCGTCTACAAACTCTTCGTATTGATCGCCCGCCGCGCCGAGCTTATCGAACACTTCGGCGACCGTGTCCGTCACCTTATCCGCGATCTTTTCGGTCGTGGCGTTCTCCGCGTAAAGTACGTCCATCAGCCCTTGCGTTTTTTCTTCTATGTATTCGTCGGTGATCCCGATCTCGTCGAGAATCTGTTCCACGCGATCCGCGTCTTGGAAATTCGCGTTGTTTTCGAATACTTTTTTCACTTGCTCTTTCACGGTAGTTTTCAAGGTCACTTTGGAAACCTGCGACACGAGCCCTTTCGCCACTTTATTGAGCGTGCCCGAAAGCTGTTCCACGACCTTATCCACGTTCGTGTCGATCACCCCTTCCACGACCTTCGTCGCGTCCGAATCCAAGGACGAGAGCACCACCGAGGTTTGTAAGCGAATGGTAAGCTTAACGGTGACGCCGTCCTCGCCTACGATCTCTTTCACGTCGATTTCGTCCCAAACGTCCTTTTCAACGTTTTCGGTGTTGTTATTCGTGCCTTCGCCCGAGCCGTCGCCGCCGTTTTCACCTTCGCCGTTGCCTTGCGAATCCTCCTGCCCGATCATTTCTTCGAGCATTTCCGCGCTGACGGTATACGAAAGATCGATCGTCCAAAGCGGGGCGATAAAATACGTCGCGATCGAAAACACGCACAAGATCGTGATCACGATATTGCAAATAAAAAGAATAAGCTTCTTTTTCGCCATTTTCTTTCTCCTATAAAAATTGCGCTAACGGGTTTTATTATATCACTATCAAAAAGAGATGTCAATATATTTTACTAATATTTATTGTATTCGTTATTACGAAGCCCGTAAAGTCCTTGGGATTGCTTCACTTCGTTCGCAATGACGCGTGACCTTTCCCTGTCATTGCGAGCGTAGCCGTCAGGCGAAGCGCGGCAATCCCTAATTCCGCAGTCCACAAAGTCCTTGGGATTGCTTCACTTCGTTCGCAATGACGCGTGACCTTTCCTTGTCATTGCGAGCGTGGCCGTCAGGCGAAGCGCGGCAATCCCT
>JAFURH010000068.1 GCA_017471945.1 Clostridia bacterium
AACGAGATAATACGTGGTATGCCAAACGGCGCGAAGAATTGCGTATTCAAATACAAGAGGTCTTTGACGAAAACCACCAAATTTTTGGAGCGGAGAAAATAACAGCCGTTTTGAAGAGCAAAGGGATTAAAACAAGCACGAAAATGGTTAGAGAATTGATGCGTGATATGGGGCTTGTTAGCATTCGTCAAGTGTCCAAGAGTCTCTATGCCGATGAAGCTCGAAAGCATAAAAATTATTTAAATCAAGAATTCGATCCTGAAACTCCCAATCAAGTATGGGTAAGTGATATCACCTATTTCAAATGCAACGGCAAACCGTATTACATTTGCGTTATCATCGACTTGTATGCGAGAAAAGTTATCGCCTATAAAGCAGGCAAGAAAAATAGCACGCAACTCATAAAAACGACTTTTAAGCAAGCCTATGAAAATCGGCAATCTCCATCTTCGTTGATTTTTCATACTGATCGAGGCGCAAACTATTGTTCCAAAACCTTAAACGATTACATAAAATCATTGGGTATTACTCGCTCTTTTTCTCGCCCATACGTTCCGTATGACAATTCTGTTATTGAGTCTTTTTTCGCTTCCTTAAAGAGAGAAGAATTGTATAGAAAGAAGTATCGCACCGAGAGCGAGTTATTTAAAGCCATTGATGATTACATGGAATTTTACAACACACGCCGCCCTCACGCTAAAATCCAATACAAGACTCCCGAACAAAAAGAACGTGAATATTCAGCAATATTCGGAAGTTCTGATAATGAGTAATCGGACTATGGGGGTTCGAAAACAACATTTTGATTTGAATTGTATGCCGATTTTGAATTTTTCTGTTTTGCAGTTCGATATAAAAATAGAAAATGCGACTCCTAAAAGCCGCAGAATCAAAGGGTTTTAAACAAAAACACCATTGCTATTCGAACCTTGGGGGTTCGGATTTCAATGGTGTCTTCAGATGGAGCAGGTGACGAGAGTCGAACTCGCCGGGAACAGCTTGGGAAGCTGCCGCCATACCGCTAGGCGACACCTGCATTTTTTAAGCGTTTTCATTATATCGCTTTTTCAATAAAATGTCAACGCTTTTTTCTTGCCTTTTATAAAAAATTTTCTCTACGCCTTCATTCCTTTACATTCGGGGCAAATCCCGAAAAATTCCACGCTGAATCTCTCCACCGAGAATCCGTCTACTTCCTTCGGCACTCCCTTTTCTATCACCGACAACGCTTCCGCTTGGATATCCGCCACCTTCCCGCATTCCCTACAATGCACGTGATAGTGCGGGTGCGTGTTGTAATCGTAGCGCACGTCGCTCCCCGCTACTTTCAGCTCCAACGCTCGACTGCTCGCCGCAAAACCGTTCAGAACCCGAAATACCGTCGCGCGGCTTACCGACGGATAGAACTCGTGTATATACCCGTATACCTCCGTCGCCGTCGGATGATCAAGCGTTTTTAACGCGTCGTAAATAATGGACTTTTGCTTGGTCTGCCGTTCTTGCATTTTTTCTCCTTAATGGGATTGAATATCATTTATAGTTTGATTATAGCATACTTTTCGCCGTTCGTCAAGGAAATTTAAGAAATTTTATAAAAAAATCTTGCCCGAATGATCGGGCAAGAAAATTTTAGCGAAGGCTTTGGGTGTTGAGAATACTGATCTCGCTTCCCGTGTTCGCGTCGATATAGATAAGATATCGGCTGTCGCCGTAGGAGCAAAGGAACTCGTACGCCGTGCGTTCGCCGCCTTTGACTTCGATCACGCAACCGCGCGAATGTTCAACGCTCAGGCTTTCGTGAAGCTTGCTTTTCGCGTCGCTTTCACTCAGCTTGGCGCTCGGCTGTATGCGTTTATGCGAATTGCGGATATATTTGGACGCGTCGAAGCCGGACACCACGCCGCGCTCCTCACAGACCTTCACTTTTACCATATCGGGATAATAGACGAAATCGTCCTCTTCGTAGACGAAGGTAAATTCGGCAGTCGAACCGCTTTCGTCCATTTTCACGACGGTCATATCGTCGTAGCCGAGTTTTTCCAAGAAGTCCTCCGCGACATCTTTGGCGTTTTCCGCGTCGAGGATCTGCTTTTTGCAGTCTTTATAATAATCGAATTTAACGAGCCTACCGTCGAACTCGGACACCTGCGCGTAGATCTGCACGCCGTCTTTATCCGTCAAGATAAAGTTATACGCGTCCATACCCTTTGCGAGCGTTTCGCCGGCAAATTCCACCTTTTTGATCTGATAATCGGAGAAATACCCTCTTACCTTTTCTTGGGCGGTTTCCGAAGCGATCTTGGTATCCTTTTTCTTCTCGTCCGTAGTCGTTCGGCTCATACCTGCCCCCGCCGTTTTCCATTCGTTGAAGGACGGAAGCAGTTTCCCGTTTTCGGGCAGAGTGGCGTTTTCGATGTTTTCCATCGCGTCGCCGATCTTGTTTTTCGCGCCTTTGATAAAGTCTTGCAGATCGTCGTCCGTCATCTCCGCCGCGATCTTATCGAGCGTCGTGCGCACCGTGTGGTTGGTCTGATACAGCCCTTCCAAGATCTCTGCGTCGCGCGCCGACAGCCGTTCGCCGTTTCTGATTTTTGCGAGCATACCTTCCGCCGCCGCCGCGGTACGGTTAATAAAGCTCGTTAAATTACGGTCGGTTTCCGCGTCCATAGGCAATTTTTCAAGATCGGTTTCCGCTATGCGCGCCTGCACCAAAAGATCGGTGAGGATCCGGCTCTGTTGCGCGGGGGTCGCGGAAATTCTCACGCGATCGAGATCGTCGTCAAGGTTTTCCATCACTCCCACGAACTCGTAGATCGTACCGCGATAGTTCGTCGCCGCGCCGCGGCGCATTCCCGCCATATCCACCGCGCCGAGCGTGACTACGGTGGTCAACGCGAGGGTGACTGCGCCCAAGGAGATCACCGCCGCCAACCAGCCGCCGTACCCGGGGGCGTGGCGCTTGCGTTCGCCGTTATTTTTCTTAGTCGTTTTCTTTTTATTATTCGCGCGGGCTTTTCTCTCTTCCTTGCGCTTTTTCGCTTGTTCTTTACGCTGCTTAGCAAGCTCTTTCCGCTTTTCCAAAGCCTCTTTTCTCTTTTCGGCTTTCGCGGCTTTTTTCTCGGCGGCTTTCTTTTTGCGTTCGGCTTTCGCCGCTTCCGCTTTCTTGCGGCGGGCTTCCTTTTCCGCTTTACGCTTCTCCGCCTTTTCCGCTTGCGCCTTCTTCTTCGCAAGCGCGAGTTCTACCCGCTTTTTCGCGCGTTCACTTTCCTTTTTGGCAAGCTCTTCCTTGCGCTCTACCTGTGCGTTCGTAAGCGTTTTTTGCGCGGGTTTATTCGCGGACGGTTCAGACGTTTTCTTCACCGTCGTCTTTTTCGCGGTCTGCGTTTTATTCGCGCCCGACTGCGTAGTTTTCTTTTCGATCGTTTCTACTTTTTCCGCGCCCGAAGAAAGGTTTGTCGCGATTTCGGTATTCTTTTTCATACTCTTTCCCCCTTACCCTTAAATAGCAAAGACGTGTTTGCCGATCACGGTCACCGTCTGTCTGTCGAAGATCCACGCGCTCGTCGCCACGGCGGGATTATAATAATACAACGCTCCGCCCGTGGGGTCCCAGCCGTTCATCGCGTCCCTTGCGGCGCGCATCGCGGTATCGTTGGGAGTTAAGTTGATCTGCCCGTCGGACACCGCCGTGAACGCGTGTTTTTGATACACCACGCCCGCGACCGTGTTCGGGAACTGAGGGCTGCGGATACGGTTCATCACCACCGCGCCGATCGCGACTTGACCCGTATACGGCTCGCCGCGACCTTCCGCATAGATCGTTCTTGCAAGCAAATACAAATCGGAGTTCGACAAAGTACCCGAGCTTCCCGAAGAACCGCCGCCTGCGAGTACGTTATACGACGAATTCATTCCGAGCGCCTGATAGGTCGCTTTTCCCACGACGCCGTCCGCCGTGAGTCCGTTCTTTTTCTGGAAGGCGATCACGGCTTTTTTCGTGCCTGCGCCGAACACGCCGTCCACGCTACCCGTATAATAGCCCCAATTTTTCAGTCTGCGCTGGACTTCCTTGACCTCGCCGCCCGTAGAGCCTTGGCGAAGCACCGCCGCGGTAAACGCGGTAGGCTGATCCTCGTCCTCTGCTTTGGGCGCGGGCAAGTTTTTGGGCTTACCTCCGCGACGGTCGTTTTTATTCTTGCCGAGCGTTACGGTACGTTCCAAGCGAACTGCCGCGGCGTCCTTTTCCCCGCCACCCGTCAAGAGCGCGGGAGTCAAAAGACAAAGGCCGAGCAAAGACAGCGCCAACGCGCCTTTTTTAAATGTTTTTTTCATCTTTTTTCCTCCTATGTACGCCGATCCTCGTCGCGGTTCAACCGCGATTTTTCTTCCAGTTTTCGATAATTTCCGCGATTTTGCTTTTATAAATGATTTCCGTTTTCGTGTTTCCCGCGAAGCACAAAGGCGGGTAGATCACGCACCACCAGTTATTCCCCGCACCCTCGCCCAAGTTTATAATGAGCGCGAGATATTCCCCTTCTTCGAGCACGAATTCTCCGTAAACGCGGGTGGGAAAGCTTTCGGTTTTCACCGCCGCGCTCGCGCCGTAGTCAAACCCTTGCTCCTTTAACACGGCTTTGGCGACCCGCTCTATTCCCGAAAGGCTGTTTTCGACGCTTTTTCGGGCTTTTTCCTTACTCGTACACCGGGCGACGACGGGAGTCAGATATTCGACGATTTCGTCTTTTACGAGGTATTTAACCGCCTGATCGACGGAATCGTTGGAATTGGCGCGGATATGAATACGGATATATTCCGCGTTTTGGGTTTGGGTTTCGCCTAAGCCGCCCGAAAGCCCGACCGCCGTTAAACTTATTATGATTGACAAAAGAAAAATTATGCAAAATTTTTTCATAAAAAAATAACCTCCGTGAATCTACACGAAAGTTATTGCCCGCATTTTATGATTTTATACGCTAATAAAGTATTTATTTTTTGCCCCCTATATAGGAGGTCAAGGAACTCAGTTCCTTGCGGGAGGTTGAGGGCAGAGCCCTCGCATAAATATGCCCAAAATAAGCAAAACGAAGTTTTGCGCCTTTCGCCGCAAGGCGATCACGCGGCGTTGCCGCGGAGACGAAAAGCTAACGCTTTTCTTTTATGAGTCCGATTTTTAAGGGGCGTTGCCCCTTTGACCCCACCAGAAACTGAGTTTCTGGACTTCCCGTCTTTGGGCTTATTCAAGCTCCGACCAGCTATGTTCGTGAAGCTCGCCTGCTTCCAACAGACCTTGATAGTCCGTCTGCCGCAACGCCTCGTACACCGCGATCGCCGCGGAGTTGGATAAATTTAACGACCGAGCTTCCGAAAACATCGGAATTCGAACGCAGGTCGGCTCGTTTTGCAGCAAAAGCTCTTCGGGTAAGCCTTTCGTTTCCTTGCCGAATACCAAAAAATCTCCGTCTTGGAATTTCACGTCGCTGTGACGGCGACGGGCTTTCGTCGTGAAATAGAAAAACCGTGCGCCCGAATATTGCGCTTTCAGCTCCTCGAAGCTGTCGTGGTAAGAAATATCCACCAAGTGCCAGTAATCCAGACCCGCGCGCTTTAAGTATTTGTCGGTCACCTCGAACCCCAACGGGCGGATCAGATGCAGAGAAGTTCCCGTCGCGGCGCAGGTGCGCGCGATATTGCCCGCGTTTTGCGGGATCTCGGGTTCGACCAGAACGATATGGAACATTTTTTCACTCCTTTTTTGGCTTTACGCGTACTTTATATTGTACACGCCCGCGCGGGTTTTGGCAAGCGTTTTTAGGCGCTTTTCCATAGATTAACAGCGCAAACGTCGTATAAACGCAAGCCTTTTACGCAAAATAGACCTTGAAGGCGAACCCTTCGGGAGGATTTTATGCAATTTGAAAAAACACAGACTTTTATCAACTTAGCGCGTAGCTTTGCCGGCGAATGTCAGGCGGGTATGCGTTATCAGATGATCGCCAAGCAGGCGATGCAAGAAAAATTAAAGACGTTGTCCGACGCCATCCGCGTGATCGCGAAAAACGAAACGGTACACGCGACGCAGTTCTTCAATAAGATCATCGAACACGCGGGAAGCCAAGAAAACATTTGCCTCGGGGACGCAGGTTACCCCTTCCACAAAGGTACGCTCGTCGAAAGCTTGACGTTCGCCAAGACGGACGAAAAGAGCGAATCGGAGGATATTTACCCCGCCTTCGCCGTTACGGCGGAGCAAGAAGGGTTTAAAGATATCGCTTTGCTCTTCAAACAGATCGCGGAAGTGGAAAGCCAGCACGAGGCGGTTTTCAAGTATCTTGCCGAAGCGGTGAAAAACGGAACTCTTTATAAAAGCGAAACGCCGATGCTGTGGATATGCAGCGAATGCGGATATATGCACGTCGGAACGGAAGCGTGGCAGGTTTGCCCTCTTTGCAAAGCCGAGCAAGGCTACGTGGATTTGCATTTGCCTTTCGAAGGCGTCAGAAAATAAACGGCGTTTCGCCTTCAACGTATTTTGATTTTGAAAAGGAGGAAAAAAGTATGAAAAATCAGAAAAACCAAAACAATCAGAACAACCAGAACCAGAACAACAACAAGAACAAACAGAACAACGCTTGCGGCAGAAACTGTTCTTCCAACAAGAACAAGCAAAACGGCGCAAACTATGAAAACGACTGCAAATAAGTCTAAACGCATACCTGCCCCCACGAAAAAGGCTATGGCTCTTACGGATATGAGGTCGGAAGGCGACTTCAACGGAAGCTATACGGGTACGCCCGAAAAGGGTGAAAAGCCGATGCAGGACGCAGACGACTTATAACAGGAAAACGACCGTTTAAAACGGTCGTTTTTGCTTTTGGTTACGCGCGATCAGAAATCTTCGTCGTCATCTTCGTCATCGTCGTCGTCATCTTCGTCGTAGTCGTAATAATCGTCGGCGGAAACGTATTCGAATTCTTCCTCTTCGGATTCTTCTTCCTCTTCTTCCTCTTCGTCGAAGTCTTCGTCCTCGAAATCCTCGTCGGAAAGTTGCAGATCGAGCTCTTCGGGTTCGTCCTCGTCGTCGAGGTAGCTTCTCCAAGCGTCGTCGTCCTCGGGATCGTCGCCGGGCTCTTCTTCGTATTCGCTCTTTGCTTTACATTCGTCGCACATCTTCTCGCCCGAACGCATATAGTTATCCCCGCAAATGGGGCAGAGTTCCATTTCCTCTTCCGTTTCCTCTTCGAAATCGTCTGCAAAGGTCTTTGCCCCGCTGAGCTCTTTTAAACATACCTCGCAGTATTCCTGTTCGTCCGCGTCGATATAATTGAGTTCGCATCTCGGACAGATCACGTAGTTTGCCATAGTTATTTTCCCTCGTTTCTTATAAGTTGATTTTGCTATATTATATTAGTATTTCTGCAATTTGTAAACTGTTTTTCGGTCGTTTTTTAAGATTTTGAAAAATTTTTTTTAATTTTCACAAAAAAGGAAGCCGTTTTTCTATAAAACGACTCCCTTTTACTTTATTCTGCCTTTTCGTCTTGCGTTTCCGCTTCTTTTTCCGCTTGCGGTTCTACCTGTTCGGAAGGTTCTTCCTTGACTTCCTCCACAGGCGTTTCCTGCGCCTCTTCCGCGGGTGCGGCTACTTCCTCGACCGCCGCCGTTTCGTCCGTTTTTTCGGCTTCTGCGGGCGTTTCCTGCGCCGTTTCGTCCGTTTCTTCGGTGACTTCCGCTTCGTCGTCGGCGTATACGTCGATGGATTTATCGTCCGTCGTGTCGAGACGGTTCTTTCTCACTCTCGTCGATTCGATCGCCTTTTGGCGCGCCGCCTTCTTTTTAAGGTGAAGAACGACCGGAACGGTAATCGCCGCGCCGACTACGAGCACGCTTCCGATCACGATCAGAACGATGCCCCAAACGGGGAAACTGTCGTCTTCTTCGGTCGCCGTTTCCTGTTCCAGCGTACCCGCCCAAGAGCTTTCGATCGCGTCGAGATCCGCGCTCTTGATCGCGTCCTTGCCGCCAAGCAGACCGATATAATAGGTGATACGGTCGTAATGCTTATTCGAATCGTCTACGAATTTGGTCGCGTAATCGGTCGCGCTTTCGTTCGCGCTCTTCGTCGAGTCCGCAAACGCCTGATATTCTTTGATATGGATATCGTCGTAGAGCGTTTCCACTTCGTTAAGCAAACTTCTTTCGCCCGTGTGGAAGATATAGGTGAGCGCGTTTTCCAAAACGTCGTCCTCGAAGTCTGCGATATAGTCGAGTACTTCGTTATATTTCTCGTTGAGCGCGGTGAGTTCCGCGTTCGTCGCGGGAACGTCTGCCGCGTAGATATATTTATAAGAGGTCGAACCGAGGTTCTGCGCGCCCGAATAAAGGACTTTTCCTCCGAAGAATTCGGGCTTATACCAACCGGAATTGAAATCGATATAATCGAAATCGATCGGGTCGAATTCGTCGTCTCCCGCGAACGAATAGTCGGCTTTCGCGCCCTTATAATTGATTCTCGAAAGCTTATAACCGTTCGTGCCCGTCGCGTAATAGTACAGGTAATCCCCTTCCGTTTTCCAAAGGGTGATATCCGCAATCCCGTACGCCATCGGGATCTCCGCGCCGTTTTCTACTTTATAAAGGGTGGTGGCGTCCTTTGCGTAATACACGTAATCGTCCACGCCGAAGAACACCGCGCCGTTCGTTAAGATCGTGGAATTTTTCGCCGCCGTTTGCACCGATTCGTTGCCCGAAACGGTTTTCCAAGCTTCGGCTTCCGTCGCCGTATCCGCCAAATAATACAAAGGCTTCACGGTGGGAGAATCGTTTACCGCCGTACGCGTAAAGTACACGCCGCCCTGTTCGTATCTTTCAAGGTCGTAGGTATACCCCGAAATTTCCATAGGTACGCCCGCGTCCTTATCGTTATACTGCGTAAGCCTGTCCGCATAGTTCGAACCGATACCGTCGAGCACGAGCTCGCCGAGATTCACGTACGGGTAGGTTTTGTAGCTGTCCTTTTTAAATCCGTCGTAATTATCTTCAAGATAGCCCGTATCGAAGGCGTATTCTCTGCCGCCCGAAGTTTTGTAGCCGTTCTTGGTCGCCGTCGCCGTCGCGGAAGCGTTTACCTTATAAAGCTGGTTATAAGGCGCGCTCGAAGATTGCGCGGAGTCGATATTATAGGTCACGCCCATCGTATAATACACCGTACCGTTCGTGAGGTCGGTCATATCGTAGACGTATTCGGTCGCGCCTTCGACGAGAACGGCGGTCTTTTTCGTTTTGGTGTTAAAGGATTTGAGAGCGCCATCTTCTTCGTATAAGCAATAGACGGTCTTATTCTCCCCTTCGCCCTCTTCGACGAAACGGAAGGAAGCGGAGTTATCGTCCAAACGGAAATAATAATCCTTCATCGCCCACGAGCCGTCCAGCTTCGCGCGCTTGAAGTCGATATAGTCGGTACGCGTCTGACCGCTTTCTACGTCCTTATCCGTCGTGGGAGTCGCGTAGTACACGTAATCGCCGTAGATATAGATACCGCTGTCGTAATCCTGCGAAACGAGGAGCATAGGAACGACGGTTTGCGCCTTTTCGTAGCTACCCGCCGCAAGGTCGGCGTTGGAAATACGCATCAGCGCGCCTTTTTTCACTTCGCCGTATTCATTGGAGACGGCGTAGTCCTCCGCGCCGTTGATATAGTAGACGAAATCGTCTTTTTGTACGGCAAATCCGCCGTTGGAAAACGCGGCGTTCGCGCTTGAAACGTAGCCGTCGAGTTTTTTCCCCGTATAGCTTTCGTCTCCACAGGCGGTCAACGCGAGCGCCGAGGAAATCAAGGTCGTCGCCGCGAGAATACTGATTATTTTTTTTGCTTTATCCTTCATCGTGTAAGGACTCCTTTTTGTTGTTTATCGGAAAGAAAGTGCAAAAAGTGCATTTTCCGATTCTATTAACGCATATTCTATTATATATCAATTTGGCAATTAAAGCAAACGAAAACGCCCCGTTTTTTTTGCTATTTTCTGTGAAATTTTAATTTTTGGAGATTTTTTTCGGCTATGCAACCTTTCGGACTTCTCAATTTTATCAAATCCGTACTCGAACAAGGCGGGAATCCCCCGCAAGCCCCCGCAAAGACGCCCGAGGACGATTCGCCGTCCGAAGGGATTTCCCCGTCCTTAACTCCCCCGCCGCCCGAAGCGCCGACGAACAACCCGTTCGTGGATTTTTGCGCGGCGCACGACGAACGGGCGAAGAGGATCAAGAAAAAGTGAAGTTTTTCACTAAGTGAAAAGTGAAGTTTTTTTAAGAAGTGAATTTTTCACCCAGAGGGTGAAAGTGAATTTTGCGTCTACGGCGCAAGTTATGGTATAAATTTCTACCGCAACTGCGAAGCAAATTCACTTTTGCGTTAGCAAAAATTTCACTTGACTATAAGTCAAAATTAACTTTTCACGAAGTGAAAAATTTCACTTAAAAAACGCGGTTTTCACCGCGTTTTTTCTCATTTCTTAAATCCGAAAAAGTCCGTATTCTCCCATTCTTTTTTCAAAAGCTCGGCAAAAAACGCTCTCTTTTCTTCTTTCGTCGCTTTTTTGAACAAATGTCTAAACCCGAAAGAGCGGAATTCTTTTTTATAACGGGCTTTGAGGCTCGGGAAACGGTATTGCCCGTCTTTATAGACGACGAAATTCAGTTCCTCGCCGCCCGAAAGCTCCCGAAGGTCGAAAAACTCCTTGCCTTTTTTGAAACGGTAGATATACGAGCAGGAAGAATCCCCGCCCTTTTCATAGGTGTATTCGTAGATAAACCCGCCGTCGATCGCCCAAGAAAAAAGCGTTTTGAATTGTCTTTCGATTTCCAGTTCCTTTTCGTTCATATTCTTATTCGTGGATCAACACCGCTTTGATTCTGCGGATTCCCGCCGAAGAGCTTTGCTCTTTTTGGATCTTGAAT
>JAFURH010000069.1 GCA_017471945.1 Clostridia bacterium
CGGGGATCAACGAAGTGAAGCCCACGACGTTCGATCTATCGGCGTATACGTACGAGGTGTTGGAGAGGTTTGAATACTTAAAGGAAACGAAAGGGTACGATTTGCGCGCGGAGATCGAGGACGGAATTTTTACCTTTGCGGACGAAAAGAAAATAGGGCAGGTGCTCTACAATCTGATCGGAAACGCCGTGAATTATACGGGCGAGGATAAAAAGGTGGTCGTGCGGGTGAAAAAATGCTCGGAAACGGAAGCGTATTTTGCGGTAACGGACACGGGCGAGGGGATTCCCGAAGAGGAGTTGCCCACGATTTGGGAGAGATATTACCGCTCGGCGGAAATGCACAAAAGGCCCGTGAAGGGAACGGGCTTGGGGCTTTCGATCGTGCGAGTGATTTTGGAAATGCACCGTTTTAAATTCGGCGTAAAGAGCGAGCTCGGAAAGGGAAGCACCTTTTACGTGGTGTTCCCGCTGAGAAAAGGAGAATGAAAAAACGAACTGCTTCAAAAGCGGTTCGTTTTTTAATATTCTTCGGTGATTCCCAATAAATCGTCGGCGGACACGTTTAAAATTTTACATAAAAGCCGTAGGTCGTTTACGCTCGGTTCGGACAAACCTTGTTCCCAGCTTGCAAAGCCCGTTTCCGATTTGTTGAGCATTTTGGCAAGCTGTTTTTGCGTATAACCCGCTTCTTTTCTAAGCTCTTTTATCTTTTTTCCAATTTCGTATTGCATACTTTTATTGTACCCCAAAACTACTAATTTTTAGTTGACAATACTAATATTTAGTAGTATAATGTAAGTACTAATTTTTAGTACTTTTTTCGGAGGTTTTTATGAAGAAGTTGAAAAAAATTGTTTTGGGAATCTTGTTTATCGCGGTTTTGGCGTTTTGCGGCGCGGGCGCGGCGGCTTGTAGTTTAGGTGGAACTGGCGATTCGGAGAGATATTCTATCAACGTAGACAAAACGGAAGTCGAATACGGGGAAAGCGTAAGGGTATATGTATACGACACTTCGCTGTATCCTTACGATATTTATTTTTATGCTGATTCGAAAAGCAGAGACGATTATCCCTATAATCAAGTGGCTTGGAAGGTTTACGAATTTAATTACGTTATAAAAGAAGATACGACTTTTTATATGACGTTTAGACAACAGCGTTCTAACGAGATAAAAGTAAAAATAAAGCCTTTTACGGGCATAGAATTGACGGCAGATAAATCGTGGGCGGATTACGGGGAAACGATCACCTTAACGGCAAAAACGCCCGAAGGCGGCGAGGTTTATTGCACGGAATATTACGTAGTGGAAGACGGGGTGGAACGCAAGCTTGACGGAAACACCTACGTAATGAACGCGGCTTCCGCGACTTTTTATGCAAAGCACGAAACGGGTGTGGAATCCGAGCGCATAAAGACGACGGCAAACGTTGCTTATATTTCAACAGTCGAAGAATTAAAGGCGATGTCGGACGGATGGTATATGATGGAGAAAAATATAGATCTTCAAGGCGAAGACTGGACACCGCTTACGCAGTTTACGGGGCGTTTGACGGGGAACGGACATAAGATATCCAACTTAAAGCTTTCAGAGAATCAAAACAATCTCGGTTTTTTTGCGGAAAATAAGGGAACGGTTGAAAGCGTCACGTTTGAAAACGTTGAAGTAGCCGCGCGCGGGGATAAATCGAATATCGGCGTGATTGCGGGAAAAAATAACGGCACGGTGAAAAATTGTAAAGTAAACGGAACGGTTACGGCGAAGTATTCGCAAAACGTAGGCGGGCTCGTTGGAGAGAACGGCGAACAAGGCGTGATGCAAGGTTGCGAAAATAACGCGACGATAGAAGCGGGAAATTTTACGGGCGGTATAGTCGGGCGAAATAAGGGAACGATAGAAAGCTGTACGAATAAAGGCACCATTATAGGAAAAAGTCAAGTCGGCGGCGTTGTTGGCGTGATGGCGGACGGAACGTGTTTGGATATAAAAAACACAGGAAATATAAGTGCAAGCGGACCATACGTTGGCGGGATTGCGGGAGAAGTTCTCGCGGCAACGAAAGAGATGAAAGGATTAAATAACGTTGGCAAAGTGGAAAATGAGGGGAGCGATACGGGCGGTTTAGTCGGAATAGTTTCGGCTACTAACATTTCCGAATTCGTGCAGACGGGCGAAGTAAAAGGAAACAACTCAACGGGTGGACTTTTCGGGGCTTGTGAAGTTACATTTAATATTAGTTCTTATGAAAATAAAGCTGCGGTGAGCGGTACGACCAACGTGGGAGGGCTCGTCGGTTGGGCTAAGACGGGTACGAAAATTACGGATTGTGTGAATAGCGGTTCGGTAACGGGGCAATGCTATCTCGGCGGGATCGTCGGTGGGGGAGAAGCTTCCCTTACTGGCTGTGAGAATAAAGGCAAAATAACAAACTTTGACGGGCAGAAAGTGAATAACGCGCTCGTTAGCTATGTTGGCGGTATTGCGGGGCAATGCGTTTCGCTCGAAGCGTGTGAAAATTCTGCGGAGATTATAGGCGTTGGGTCATACGTTGGCGGTTTTGCAGGAACGGCAACGACTGTGAAAGATTGTAAAAACACAGTGCCAGTGACAGGCGTAAATTACGTCGGAGGCGCGGTCGGGCATGGTAAAATAGCAAATAACGTATCGAACGGCGGTACGGTCACGGGAGAAAAGCGCGTTGGCGGCGTGCTTGGAAACGCGAACGGTGGGGAAGACGGCTCGGCAAAAATAGAAGTTTGCGAGAACGTTGGAAACGTAAGCGGTTTAGAGCAAGTTGGGGGAATCGTTGGGCATTCGGGAAGTTTGATAACGTATACGGGAAATGAAAACAAAGGGATTGTTTCGGGAACGAAACAAATCGGCGGAATCGTTGGATATATGATGTGGGCAACGATGACGGGCAGCGTGAACGACGGCGCGGTGAGCGGAGAGGAACACGTTGGCGGGATCGTTGGCGAAGCCGATCGCTTGATTTTAATGGAATACTGCGAAAATAGCGGTGCGGTGCAGGGAAAAAACTACGTTGGCGGTGTGGTTGGTTTTGGCGTCGGACTACTTCGACATCACGGCGGAAATCATCGAGAGTGGTTTGATTTTAGCGATTGTTTGAATAAAGGAACGGTCGTGGGTGAAAATCACGTCGGCGGTGTATTTGGACAATTGCGGGTAAATATTGGAACAGGGGACGATCAACCTAAAAATGAAGGTGCATATACTTGGCCTGTGGAAAGATGTGAAAATAAAGGCGACGTGAGCGGCACGACGAACGTAGGCGGCGTTTGCGGTAGCGCATCAGGAAATGCAGTTAGCTGGAAATCTTGGGGCAAATGGTATACGGCAGGGGTTTCTGTTTCCTTTACGCAATGTGAAAACAGCGGGAATATCGTTGGTAGCAGTTTTGTCGGAAGCGTACTCGGGAATAAAGGAACTTATGTTTCTACGACGGATTGCACGAACGGCGGCACGGTGAACGGGGAAGCGGCGGAGTAATAGAAGAACGTACGCGTCATTGCGAGGAGAGAAGCGACGAAGCAATCCCAAGGACTTTACGGACTGCGTAATTAGGGATTGCCGCGCTTCACTTCGTTTCGCTCGCAATGACGGCTATAAATAAAAATTAAATAATACGGCAACTCCCCGCCGTTTGGTTGACAAACGGCGGGGATACGTGTATAATATAGTTACTTTCATAAGGTCTTTGGGGCGAGGCGAAAATCCTCACCGGCAGTATAGTCTGCGAAGAACGCGGGAGATTTTCCCCGTTCCCGATTCGGCGAAATTCCGAAACCGACGGTATAGTCCGGATAGGAAAAGATCAAACGAAACCGCGCGCGGTTTCGTCGGATTTTAGCATTTTTTCGCCCCTGTTTTTAGCAGGGGCGGTTATTTTTTACGGAGGCGAGTATGGACGAAAAAGAGAAAAACGAAGGGGCAGGTATGAGCCGAAAAGAAAAGAACGCCATAAAACAACGGTTTTCGGCGAAACGGGTGGCGATGACGGCGCTGTTCGTCGCGCTTTCTTATCTCGTCAGCTTTCTGGAACTTCCCTTATTCCCCGCGGCGGGGTTTTTAAAGCTGGATTTCGGGAACGTGTTTATTCTTTTGATCGGGTTTTTATTAGGCCCTGTGGAAGGGGTGATCACGTGCGTTTTAAAAGAAGGACTTCGGGCGATCGGGTCGGGGTCGGGCGGGGTCGGCGAGATCGCGAATATGCTCGTCACGAGCGCGTATATTTTGTTTCCGACGATTTTGTATCGCTATAAAAAAGGAATTGGGGCGGTGGCGGCTTCGCTTGGCGCGGCGTGCGTGATCGGCACGCTCGTGGCGTTGCCCGTCAATCGTTTTATCAACTTTCCCTTGTATATGGGCGACGGGGCGGCCGCGGCGTTCGCTTCGCTTTGGGGGTATATCCTCGCGTTTAACCTTATCAAGACGGTTTCGGTGGCGGTTTTGACGGTGATTTTATATAAACGCCTCTCTTATCTGTTGAAAAAAATGAAAATTTGAGCGCAACCGCTTGCAAATTTTTCGGCGAGGTATTATAATAGAGCTATGGAAAAATTTATTTCAAAATCGCGCGAGGAAACGGAAGCGTTCGCCGAGCGGTATGCGAAAACGTTATCCGCGGGCGACGTGGTGATTCTCGACGGGGATATGGGCGCGGGAAAAACCGTGTTTGCCAAGGGCGTTGCCAAAGGGCTTTCGATCGAGGAAGAAGTGACGAGCCCGACTTATGCGTATATGAACGACTACGACGGGCGGCTTTTCCACTACGATTGCTATCGGATCGAATCGGTGGGACAAGCGGAATCGCTCGGACTGGGGGATTATTTCGATATGGGCGGGATATGCCTCGTGGAATGGGCGCAGAATATCGCGCCGTTGCTTCCAAAAAAAGTCAAGCGCGTGCAAATTTTGAAGATCGACGAAGATCAAAGAGAGATACGGTATTGAAAAATTTTTTGGCGATCGATACGAGTTCGAATTATCTGACCGTTGCGGCGGTGAAAGACGGGGAGGAATTTTCCGTCTTTTTACCCGATTGCACGATGAAACATTCCGTTTCCTTTATGGGCGCGGTGGACGAGGTTTTGAAAAAAGCGGGGCTGACTTTACCCGAGTGCGATTTTTTCGCCGCCGTCGTCGGCGCGGGGTCGTTTACGGGTATCCGTATCGGAATTTCGGCGGTGAAAGGCTTTTGCCTTGCGTGCGGTAAACCCGCCCTTCCCGTCACTTCCTTTGAAACGATTGCATATAATGCCGTAGGCGGGAAAAAATTGTGCCTTGTAGACGCCTTGCACGACAGCTATTACGCGTGCGGGTACGAGGGCGAGCGGGTGAGTTTAGCGCCTTGTTATCTCGCCGAAGAAGAAGTGCTTGCGCTTAGCGCAAAGGGGTACGCGCTGTGCGCCGCTTCCCCGCTTCCCATCGGGGAAAAGACGAAAGTGCAGATCGTAGATCCCGTGAAGGGGCTGTTTGGCGCGGTACGTTCGCTGAGCGAAAAAGGGGCGTTCGGGGAGCTGAACGCGCTGTACGTTCGGAAAAGCTCGGCGGAGCTCAACCGCGAAAAGGGCGAATAAGGTATGTTGACGCGGGACTGGACGAAAGAGGATATCGCGGAAATTTCCGCGCTCGAAAAGGTCTGTTTTTCCGACCCGTGGAGCGAGCAAACGTTTTTAGCCGCGTTTTCTTCGCCGTATTTTGCGGGCGTGTTGATCGAGGATAACGGAAAGATCGCGGCTTACGCGTGCGCTTCGGTGCTTTTCGAGGACGCGGAGATCGGCGCGGTGGCGGTCGCGCCCGAATACAGAAGTAAAGGCTTGGGAAAAACCGTGCTTTGCGAGCTTGAAAAGCGGGTGAAGGAAAAGGGTGCGGAACGGATATTTTTAGAGGTACGCGTTTCCAACGAAAGCGCGCTGGGGCTGTACCGCGGCGCGGGGTTCGAGGCGTTCGGTGTGCGGAAAAAATACTACGCGGACGGCGAGGACGCGTTCGTAATGAGAAAGGAGCTGGGCGCGAGTGCGCGCTGAAAGGAAGTTAAAAGGAAGTCCAGAAACTCAGTTTCTGGCGGGTGTGGGCAGAGCCCACGAAAACGGACTCGAAAAAGCAAAACGGAGTTTTGCGTCTTTCGCCGTGAGGCGATCACGCGGCGTTGCCGCGATAACGAAAAGCTTCGCTTTTCTTACAAGGGCTTCAGTTCCGCCTTACGGCGGCGACTGCCGTCGAGGCGTAAGGGTTTCACCCTTACAACCCACAAGGGGATAATCCCCTTGACCCTAATATTCAAAAAAGGAGGGAAAAATACGGTCGATTTAAAAGGCGTTTCGGTTTTACAAAAGGGAGAAGGACGGGATCTCGTGATGCTACACGGGTATCTTGCTTCCAAGGAAACTTTTACGGCGCAAATCGCGTATTTTTCCAAGTTTTATAAGGTCACGGCGATCGATTTTTTGGGGTTTGGAAAAAGCGCGAAGCTGGAATCGCCCTTTTCCGTGGGGGATTACGCGGACTGGACGAGAGAGGTGTTGAGCGCGTTGGGAATCGAAAAACCGAAGGTGATCGCACATTCGTTCGGGTGCAGGGTCGCGGTGAAAATGGCGAAACAAGACCCCGACGCGTTCGATAAAATTATTTTAACGGGCCCTGCGGGCGTGATTTTGCCGAGGGGGCTGAAATATAAGTGGCGGGTTTGGTGGTATCGGTTCGTGAAAAAGTTCGCGCCGAGGTTCGCTGAACGCAGGTTCGGGAGCGCGGAATACCGTACCCTTTCGCCCGTGATGAAAGAGAGCTATAAAAAGATCGTAAACGAGGACTTGCGCGCGGACGCGCGGGAAGTGAAAAGCCCCGTGTTGATCGTCGAGGGGCGGGAAGATACGGTGACGACTTTGAAGGAAGCGGAAGAATACCTTCGGTGCTTTCAAAAAGGGGAGTTGAAAATAATGGAAGGCGGACATTTCGCGTTTTTGGAATATCCGCTCGTCTTTAATTTATTAGCAGAGGAGTTTTTTTCTTATGATTGAGGTATGGGTCGGGATCGCCGCGTGTATTCCTTGCGTTTGCCTGTTCTTTGCGGCGAGCGTACGCTTGCTCGGGATCGCGCAACAATGCGGATATAAAAACGCGCAGATCTTGCGTTGGCTCAAAAGAAAGGATAATTTGTTTTTTAACCGCCTTACCCTTTGGGGTACGATGGGGTTTTTGACTTCCGCAATCGTCGCGCTGTGCTTCTCTCCGCTCGGCGTAGCCGCTGCGCGGGTGGCTTCCGCTCTGCCGTTTTTCCTGTTTTCGGCGTTGTTTTTGATCGCGGAAAGAAAGTACGCGCTGAAAGTGCCCTTGAAGGCGACGGGCAGGGTGCGGAGAATTTCCGTCGTGTATATTTTGCTGCTCGCTTGCGTTTCGTATCTTTTGATCGCGCTGTTGGATTTTTTATCCGCAGTAATCGGGAAGGAGCTGTACGGCGTGTTCGCCTTTACGCCGTTTGCGTTGATCGCGCCGATACTGTTGCCGTTCGTGTTTATAGCGGCGAATTTCCTGGACGGGATATTTGAAGAGCTTCGCAATAAAAAATTTGTAAAAAGAGCGGGGCAGGTACTTAATGAAACGGAAATCACGCGCGTTGCGATCGTGGGGAGCTATGGAAAAACTTCCGTGAAAAATATCCTCGCGACTATTCTTTCGCAAAAATTCCAAGTGGTCGCTACGCCCGAATCGTATAATACGCCGATGGGGATCGCCAAGACGGTATTTTCGGAAAACTTTCAAGGTAAGCAAGTGTTTATCGCGGAGATGGGCGCGAGAAAGACGGGAGATATCGCGGAGCTTTGCGGGCTCGTAAAACCCGATCACGCGATCTTTACGGGCGTTTGCGCGCAACATATTCAGTCGTTCGGGTCGGAAGAAAACGTGTTTAAGGCAAAGTGCGAGATCCTTGCGGGCGTAAAGGAAAACGGCGCGATCGTGTGCGGGAACGGGCTTGCGGAGCGTATCGCCGCTTCGGGCGCGGAACGCGCGGTGGAAAAGGGCGCGGAAATTTCCTCTCTTGCGCTCGGCGCGAAGCAGACGGAGTTCGTCCTTACACTCGGCGAAGAAAAGATCGCCGTTTGCACCAAGCTTTTGGGAAAACATAACGCGGAAAATATCGCGCTTGCCGCGAAGCTTGCGTATGAAATGGGATTGACGGCAAAGGAGATCGCCGCGGGCGTTGCCGCGCTCGAATATATCCCGCACCGCTTACAGCTTTTGGAAAACGGCGGGCGGTATATTCTCGACGACGCGTACAATGCGAACGAAAAGGGTGCGAAGGAAGCGATCGAGGCGCTGAACCGCTTCGAAGGCAAAAAGTGGCTCGTCACCCCCGGGATCGTGGAAGGGGGAATTTTGGAGGAGGCGCTCAACGCCCGTTTGGGCGAGCAGATCGCAAAAGCGGAACTCGATCGCGTGATACTCGTCGGCGAAACGCTGGTCGGAGCGGTGAAAAACGGGTATCTCGAAGCGGGCGGAAACGCGGAGAATTTGACCGTGGTAAAAACGCTGAGCCTTGCGCAAAAAGAGCTTGGCGGGCTTGCGGCGGGGGATTGCGTGCTGTTTTTGAACGACTTGCCCGACGCGTATTAACGCCTGACGGCGAGAGCGTAAACCAAAGAAAAACCAAAGAAACACCAAAGCGGAAAAATTTGCAGCGGAGGTGTTTTTTATTATGCGCAGAGTGGCGGTCGTGTTCGGCGGAAAATCGTGCGAGAACGAGATTTCCGTGCTGACGGGGGTATTCGTTCTCAACGTACTCGACAGGACGAAATACGAGGTGTTGCCCGTATACTTGCATACGGACGGGGCGTTTTATACGGCGGGGAAGATGTTTGATCTGGGTACTTTTCGAAAAGGGAATTACGGCGCGTTTCAGCGAATTTTTTTCGAAGGGGGAACGGCGTATCTGTTTCGGGGCGCGGGGAAAAAGATCAAGGAGATCGGAAGGATTGACGTCGCGCTTAATTGCTGTCACGGCGGACTGGGGGAAGGCGGCGGGGTTTCCGCGCTGATGCAGATGAACGGGATTCCGCTCGCTTCTCCCGAGCTTACCGCTTCGGGCGTGTTTATGGATAAAGGGCTCACGAAACTCGCCGCAAAGGCTTTGAGCGTGCCGACCGTCGAATTCGTACGGTTCGAGGAATCGGAATACCGCCGTCGCGGGGCGTTCGTGCTCAAAAATATAGAGTCGAGGCTGGGGTATCCCGCGATCGTCAAACCCGCGCGGCTTGGCTCGTCGATCGGGTTGACCGTCGCGGAGAACGAGGAGGAGATCAAAGAAGCGATCGAGGCGGCGTTCGAGCTTGACGAACGGGTAGTCGTGGAGAAATTTTTAAAAGGGAAAAAGGATATCAACTGCGCGGCGTATTCGCTCGGCGGAGAAATTTTCGTTTCCGAACCCGAAGAAGCGGCGAGCGGAGAGGGCATTTACAGCTTTTCGGATAAGTATTTAAAAGGCGGCGCGGCAGGCGGGAAGAACGCGGAAAAAATGCAGAGCGCACGGGGCAGGGGTTCGATCACGGGCGAACTGCGCGAGAAGATCCGTATGTATACGAAAACGCTGTATAAGCGAATGAGTATGTACGGGATCGTCAGAATGGACTATCTTTTAAGCGGGGATAAGGTGTATCTGGGCGAGGTGAACACCGTTCCCGGGTCGCTTGCATATTATTTGTTTTGCGACAGGATATCCGACGCGCGCGGGCTGTTCGGGGCGCTTTTAGAGGATGCGATCGCGCGGGCGAAAGGGGGAGAGAAGCGAATTATCCGAACGGGGATTTTAGAGGGGTAAAAAAAGAGCAAGGCGGCGCGCCTTGCTCTTTTTTTGGCTTGACAAGACGGAGGAAGACAAGGAAAGTTAATAATAATCGGATAAACCTAAAAGATAGTCGGCGGAAACGTCGAGTAGTTTGCTCATCTTTTTTAAGCTATCGTAATTCGGCGTGCTGTTGCCTTTTATCCATAAATGGATTTGTTTTGCGCTCGTGTCTGTAATTCGTGCAAACTCGGCTTGCGTCAAACCGTTGTCGTGTAAATATTCTTTTAAAATGTCTTTAAAATTACGAAAAGTTTTCATATGTCTTATTATAAAGGATAAAAAAGAAAAATACTTAAAAGTACGCTAATAACTTACTATAATAGTCAAAGGGATTGCCGCGCTACGCCTGACGGCTACGCTCGCAATGACGGTGGGGTATCGCGTCATTGCGAACCCGATAGGGTGAAGCAATCCCAAGGACTTTACGGACTACGCAAATAGGGATTGCCGCGCTAAGCTTCGTTTCGCTCGCAATGACGGGGCAAAAAAAGAATTTTAAAAATTTTTTTCGTTTTTTTGTTTAAGGGGGAAACGGACGGGTTAAATATAAAATGTAAAATAAATCGGCGGCAAAAAGCCGCTTACAAAGGAGTATTACATTATGGCAGGAAAAGTTATCGGTATTGACCTCGGTACGACCAATTCGTGCGTGGCGGTTATGGAAGGCGGCGAACCCGTCGTTATCACCAACGCGGAAGGCGCGAGAACTACCCCCTCCGTCGTTTCGTTCCAAAAGGACGGATCGAGAGTCGTTGGGCAGGTTGCAAAACGTCAAGCGGTGGCAAACCCCGACAAGACGGTGATCTCGATCAAACGTCATATGGGTTCGGATTATAAAGTAAAAATTGACGATAAGGATTATTCGCCGCAGGAGATCTCGGCGATGACCCTCGCTAAGCTCAAAGCGGACGCGGAAGCGTATTTGGGGCAGAAAGTTACGGAGGCGGTTATTACCTGTCCTGCGTACTTCTCCGACTCTCAACGTCAGGCGACCAAGGACGCGGGCAAGATCGCGGGGCTGAACGTGCTTCGTATTATCAACGAGCCGACGGCGGCGGCGCTTGCGTACGGCTTGGATAAGGAAAAGGGCGGTAAGGTTATGATCTACGACCTCGGCGGCGGTACGTTCGACGTTTCCATTTTGGAAATTTCCGACGGCGTGTTCGAAGTGCTCGCGACCAACGGCGACACCAAGCTCGGCGGCGACGACTGGGATAACAAGATTATCGACTATCTCGTAGACGAGTTCAAAAAGACGAACGGCGTCGATCTTAAAAAAGACAAGATCGCGATGCAAAGACTTAAAGAATTCGCGGAAAAGACGAAGATCGAGCTTTCGACGATGAATTCCACGGAAGTAAACATTCCGTTCATTTCAATGACTCCCGAAGGACCTTTGAACCTCGATATCACGCTCACGCGCCAGAAGTTCGAGGCGATAACCGCCGATCTTTTGAACAGAACGGTAGAGCCTATGAAGGCGGCTATGCGCGACGCGGGGCTTTCGTATAACGATATCGACAAGGTAATTTTAGTCGGCGGTTCGACCCGTATGCCCGCGGTCGTTTCCAAGGTGCGCGAAGTGACGGGGAAAGAACCTTTCAAGGGCATCAACCCCGACGAATGCGTAGCGATCGGCGCGGCGATTCAAGGCGGCGTTTTGACGGGCGAAGTCAAGGACGTGTTGCTTCTCGACGTTACCCCGCTTTCCTTGGGTATCGAAACGCTGGGCGGCGTGTTCACGAGAATTATCGACAGAAACACGACCATTCCCGTTAAGAAGAGTCAGATTTTCTCGACGGCGGCGGATAACCAGACGAGCGTGGACATTCACGTGCTGCAAGGCGAACGCGAGTTCTGCAAGGACAATAAAACGCTCGGCAACTTTATGCTTTCGGGTATCGCACCCGCTCGCAGAGGCGTGCCTCAGATCGAAGTTACCTTCGATATCGACGCGAACGGTATCGTGCACGTAACCGCGCAGGATAAGGGCACGGGCAAGTCCACGGATATCACGATCACCTCGTCTACGAATCTTTCGGAAGAAGAGATCGACAAGGCGGTGAAGGAAGCGGAGCAGTTCGCGGAAGAGGATAAGAAGAGAAAGGAAAAGGTCGATAACAAGAATAAACTCGACGGTATGATCTTCTCCGTGGAACAGACGATGACGGAAGCGGGCGACAAGCTCGACGAAGCGGATAAGACGACCCTGCAAGCGGCGATCGACGCGGCGAAGAAAGAGCTGGAATCGGACGACGACGAACGCATCAAGGCGGGTTACGAAACCCTTATGAAGGACGTACAGCCCGTGTTTGCGAAACTCTATCAAGCGAACGGCGGCGCGAATCCCGATATGGGCGCGAACCCCGCGGACGGCGGCGACGACACCGAATTCCATCAATAAGAGTTAAGTTTTTGAAAACGCATCGGGTTTGGCGATCTTGCCAAACCCGTACGGCGTATATAGAGGATAAACACTATGGCAGATAAGAAGAATTTTTACGAAGTTCTCGGCGTGGATAAAACGGCTTCCGCCGATCAGATCAAGTCGGCGTATCGTAAGCTTGCAATGAAATATCACCCCGACCATAACCAAGGCAACGAGGAAGCGGCGGAGAAGTTCAAGGAGATCAACGAAGCGCACGAAACGCTTTCCGACCCGCAAAAGCGCGCGGCGTACGATTACGAGCTCGAACACCCCGGTATGGGCGGGTTCGGCGGTTTTGGCGGCGGATTCGGCGGCGGTGGCTTCGAGGATATTTCGGATATCTTTTCGAGCTTTTTCGGCGGCGGGTTTGGCGGTGGCGCGCGGGCGCAACAGTCGGCGGTCGGCGAGGATATCCAGCGGGAAATGACCTTGTCGTTTATGGACGCGGCGAAAGGTTGCAGAAAAACCATTTCGTATATGCGTAACGAGCCTTGCGAGGCTTGCAGGAGCACGGGCGCAAAGAACGGTACGGCGTATAGCACGTGTTCGCGGTGCGGCGGGAAAGGCGTGGTGCAACAGGTGCAACAGACGATGTTCGGACGGACGATCCGTCAGAGCCCTTGCCCCGATTGCGGCGGTACGGGCAGAACGATCAAGGAAAAATGCCCCGATTGCAAAGGAAAGGGCTCGACGAGAAAGGAAACGGAGTTTACTTTCGATATCCCCGCGGGCGTGGACACGAACAGTTACATTAAAAAACGCGGGCTTGGGCAAGCCGCACCGAACGGCGGTACTCCGGGCGATTTGATTATCGTGTTTAAGGTTGAGCCGCATAAGATCTTTAAGCGTAACCGCTTCGATCTCCATATCGACTTGCCGATCTCGTTCAAGACCGCTGCGCTCGGCGGCGTGGTGAAAGTGCCTTCGATCGACGATACGTTTGAATTTACCGTACCCGAAGGAACGCAGAACGGACAGGTGTTCACGGTGCGCGGGAAGGGAATCAAGTCGGCGAGAAACGGAACGGGGAATCTGCTCATTCGCGTGTTGATCGAGATCCCGACCAAGCTTTCGAAAAGTCAGAAAAAAGAGATCGAAAAATTGGATCAAGAAATCGAGTTGAAACAGTACGACAGAATGAAAAAATACTCCGACAACGTGGAGAGCTTATACGGTGAAAAGCCGTTTGCGTAAAGAAAAAAGGAAAAGGAAGCCTTGCGGGCTTCCTTTTTTCGCGTGCGTTTAATAAGAATCGGATAAACCTAAGAAATAGTCGGCGGAAATATTCAAAGCGGTGCAGATTTGTTGTAGCAAAAGAAAATGCGGCGCACTTTTGCCTTTTACCCACTTGTTGATTTGTTTTGGGTCTATGGCGGTAAGTCGGGCAAACTCTACTTGGGTTAAACCGTTATCGTGTAAGTATTCTTTTAAAACGTTTTTAAATTCGCGTGGGGTTTTCATATCTCTAGTATATATTATTTTTTTACCTTTGAGGAGAATTGTAGAAAATTCTATATGGGAAATTTATAATAAGGGGAAACTTCGTAAATAGGGATTGCCACGCTACACTTCGTTCCGCTCGCAATGACGGGTTGGTGTACCGTGTCATTGCGAACCCGAAAGGGTGAAGCAATCCCAAGGACTTTGCGGACTACGTAAATAGGGATTGCCGCGCTCCACTTCGTTCCGCTCGCAATGACAGGTTGGTGTACCGTGTCATTGCGAACCTGAAAGGGTGAAGCAATCCCAAGGACTTTGCGGACTACGTAAATAGGGATTGCCGCGCTACACTTCGTTCCGCTCGCAATGACGGGAAAGGTCAAGGGATTGCCGAAAAGAAGGCGCAAAGCCTTGATTTTTAAGGGAACTTGTGCTATAATAATCCCGTAGAGGTGAAAATTTATGAAGTATATCGAACTGACCGTGCATACCACCACCGAGGCGAGCGAGATCGTCGCGGATATTATGTGGAATTATACCGATTTCGGCGTTACCATTTGCGACATCAACGATATTATCGCCCTTCAAAAAAGTAAGGAAACGACCTATTGGGATTATATGGACGACGAGTTGACCCAAAACGCTTCGTCCGACGCGCTCGTGAAATGTTATTTGGAAGAGGATTCGGCGGGGGAGCTCGTCCGATCCATTCTTTTAGATATCGCGCTCGCCAAAGAAAATGCGGGCGGGGCGATCGCGTTCGGTACGCTCGAAGACACCAAACGGCAGGTGGACGGCGACGACTGGATAGACGTGTGGAAAAAGCATTTCCGACCTATTCGTTTGGGGCGTATCGTCGTCGTGCCCGAATGGATAGAATATCAGCCTGCGAAGGAAGAAAGAGTCGTTCTGCTCGATTCGAATATGGCGTTCGGCACGGGCGAACACGAAACGACTTCTTCTTGCGTGGAATTGATGCAGGAATACGTGACGGAAGCTTCCGTTTGTATCGACGTCGGGTGCGGGAGCGGGATTTTGGGAATTTCCGCGGTCAAGCTCGGCGCGGCGAAGGCGTACTTGACGGATATCGACGAGGTGGCGGTGACGAGCGCGCTCCATAACGCGAAGCTCAACGGCGTTGAGCAAAAAACCGTCGTGGCTCATTCCAACCTTTTGGACGATACGGAGATCCAAGGGGATATTATGCTCGCGAATATTACGGGGGAAATTCTCGTGATGCTCGCGCCGTCGATACCCAAAAATTTGAAAAAGGACGGCGTGCTCATATTAAGCGGTATTATCGAAAGCCGTTTGGAAATGGTGAAAACGGCGTACGCCGCGGTCGGTATGCAGGTGATCAAAGAGCGCAGAAAAGGGGAATGGTTTGCCCTCGTATTGAAGCATAAGGAGTGAAAAAGAGGGGAGTATGTCCGCGTTGAAGAGGTTTTTCGTTGAAAAAGCAGAACAGGTGACCTCGCTTTCGGGCGAGGAGTTCGAGCACGCCAAAAACGTGCTTCGGCTCGGCGTGGGCGCGGAGGTGATCTTGCTCGATAATTCGGGTAAGGAATATACCGCCGTGATCGCTTCGGTGGGGAAAAAGGAGATGCTTTTGAACCTCGTGCGCGAAGAGGTCGGCGAGCGGGAAGCGGAAACGGAAGTCGCGCTCGCGTTCGGGTATTTGAAGAACGCGGATAAGAACGAGTTTATCGTGCAAAAAGCGGTGGAGTTGGGCGTGAAAAAGCTCGTGTGCTTTTCGTCGGAGTATTCGTCGGCGTTTATGAACGCGAACAAGCTCGAACGGCTCAATAAGGTTTCCAAAGAAGCGGCGAAACAATGCTTGCGCTCGGTAGCGCCCGAAGTGACTTACGCGGATACGCTCGAAAAGGCGTTGACTGCGCTTTCGGGCTTTGAAAACAAGCTGTTTGCCTGTGAATTTGCCGAAACGAGCGGCACGGATATCGCTTGCCTTCAAGGGAGTACGGCGATCGTGATCGGGAGCGAAGGAGGGTTTTCGAAAGCGGAAGAGAAACGGGCGAAAGAACTCGGGTTTACGTCCGTCACGCTCGGGAAGCGCATCTTGCGCGCGGAAACGGCGGCGGTCGCGCTGACGGCGGTCGTGATGTTCTCGCTCGGAGAATTGGGGGAGAGAGAATGAAGGCGGTCGTGTTTACGCTCGGTTGCAAGGTCAACGACGTGGAGAGCGGTTCGATCTTGCGCGGGCTTCAAGAGCTCGGCTACGAGGTTTCGAGGGAGCTGGAAAGAGCCGATCTGTATATTATCAATACCTGCGCGGTGACGGCGGAGGCGGAGAGAAAAAGCCGTCAGACGGTCGGCAAGGCGTTGAAGCAGAACCCCCAAGCGAAGGTGCTCGTGTGCGGGTGCGCTTCCGAAAAATCGCCGAAGGCGTTTTTTGAAAAGGACGAACGGGTGATCGCCGTGATCGGCGCGCAAAAGAAAAACCGCGTTCTCGAAATCGCGGCGGCGGGGTTCGACGAGGCGCTTTGCGGAATGCGCGTTGCGGAAAGCGACGGGGCGTACGAGGAAATGCCCGTGCCCGAGTGCTTGAAAACGCGGAATTTCGTGAAGATACAGGACGGGTGTAATCGGTTTTGCTCGTATTGCGTAATTCCCTATCTTCGCGGTCGGTCGCGCTCGCGAACTCTCGAAAGCGCGGCGAAGGAGATCTTGGAAAGTAAGGCGCAGGAAACGGTGGTAACGGGGATCGATATTTCCGATTATAAGGACGGGGAACGCGATCTTGCCGATCTGCTTTACGCCGTCAAGGACGCCGAAACGAGGATTCGGCTTGGCTCGCTCGAAGTGGGGCTGATCACCGAACGGTTTTTAAAGGCTTGCCAAGAGGTGAAGAATTTCGCACCGCAATTTCATTTGTCCTTACAAAGCGGGTCGGATAAGGTGTTGCGGTCTATGAATCGGCGGTATACGCGGGGGGAATACCTCGAAAAGTGCCGTATGATCTACGACGCGTTCCCGTTTGCCGCGATCACGACGGATATTATCGTCGGATTCCCGACGGAAACGGAAGAAGATTTTTCGGATTCGCTTGCTATCGTGGAAGAAGCGGGGTTTGCGCAGATACACGCCTTCCCCTATTCCCCGCGTGAGGGTACGAATTCGTATAAAAAATATAAAGAGTTGCCGTTCGCCGTGAAAAAGGAGAGGCTGGACAGGCTGCTTTTAAAGGGCGCGGAGCAAAAAGAACGGTATATGAAAAAGTTTTTGGGTCGGGTTTTGGAGATCGTGCCAGAAAATTGCTTTGACGGCGTGACGGAAGGGTATTCGGAAAATTATATCCGCGTGTACGCAGAGGGGGATTTGGAAAAACGACCCACCCGTGTACGCGTTGAAAGGCTGTATAAAGACGGCGTGTTCGCCGTTTTGGATAAAGAATAAAAGGAGAAACGAAAATGGAAAACTGTATTTTTTGCAAGATCGTAGCGGGAGAGATCCCTTCGCCGAGACTGTACGAGGACGAAAAAATGATCGTGATCAACGATATCGAGCCTAAGGCGAAGAAGCATTATTTGTGTATTCCGAAGGCGCATTTTGCGC
>JAFURH010000070.1 GCA_017471945.1 Clostridia bacterium
AGTATGTTTTTGAAATTTTCCGTATCCATCATTTACCTCTTAAAAAAATTTTATCACAAATGTATATTTTTTGCTTGACAATAAACAAATGAGGACTTATAATATAAAACAACAAATGAGGATTTATATTCATTTGTAGTTTTTTATGCTTCAATGTTGTTAAAAAGGAGTGTTGTTATGAAGAAGAAAATTATAGGAAAATTGCTCGCTTTATGTAGTTTAGCTTGTAGTATATTTCTTTTTTCCGCTTGTTCGTCGTGTGGAGAGGAAGAATGTGCGCATAAATGGGGAGAATGGTCGGTTTCTGCTCGTTCGACCTGTACGACGCAAGGAACGAAAAATCGTAAATGCACGAAATGCAATTCCGTGCAAACGGATTTCCTTGATATAGGAGAACATCAATACGACGGGGATAACGTCGTGTGGACGTGGAACGGTTTTGATTCTGCGACTGCGACTTTGTCGTGTATTACGGATAATACGCATATAAGACAAGTCAATGCGAATATAACTAACGAAATAACGAAGTTTTCATCTTGTACGGAAGAAGGTGTAAAAACGTATACTGCCACCGTTCAAATTGACGGGAATACGTATACGAGCACACAAAATGAAATGATTGCCCCTTTAGGACACACCGAAGGAATTGACGAAGCGGTTGCGGCGACTTGCCAGCAAACGGGGTTGACTGCGGGCACGCATTGTTCTGTTTGTAAAGAGATAATAACGGCACAGCAAGAAATACCCGCAATAGGGCACGATTACGACGTTGAAAATATCGTATGGTCTTGGGAAGGCTTAAACGGCGCAACGGCAACGGTTTCTTGTTTGACGGATAGTGCGCATATACGGACGATTACTGCAAACCTTGTCAATGAAATAACGATGCCTGCTACTTGCGTTAAAGAGGGTGTAAAAACGTATACGGCAACGGTGGTGATTGACGGTGTAGAATATAAAAATACGGCGACGGACAGCGTTGAAAGCAACGGGCATAGTTGGAATGACGGCGAGGTGACGCGCCAAGCAAGCGCGGTTGCTGACGGCGAAATGAGCTACGAATGTTTATGCTGTCCGCAAACGAAAACGGAAACGTTTGCATATCCCCTTTCCCGTGAGAAATGGAATAAAGCGTTTAATACGTTATTTAATTTGGATAACGTGACGGTAAATATGCAATCAGAAGATAATGAAGGGTTGAAGAATGTTATTATTTATCGTTTTGACGGAACAAATAAACAAGGCGTTATGATTGACGAGCTTGAAAATCAAGAAGTTTATTTTACAAGGGAAGCAAACATTGATTATCGTTATGGTTTTTATGAAAACGAATGGAGAAAATCGACAACGGATAAGATAATCAATTATTCAATTCGTTCGGTTTTTGCTTATGAGGACTTTTGGGACGGAATTGTTGCGGGTTATAATTCTTTCGTTTATTATAACGAGGAAAAAGCCTTAGTTGCTTCAAATCTCAGTATTGTCATAGGCGACCAAGATTATCAAATAACTTGTTCCGATTTTTCGATTATTTTTGACGGCGAAAAAATTACAAGGTTAAGTTGCGTAATGACAGACCCTGATAATTATATTATGCGTTTAAGCTTTGCCTTCCAAGCAATAGGAGAAACAAAAGTCGTTTTGCCCCATATCCACGTGTGGAGCGATTGGCGAGAAGAAACGGTAGTATCTTGTACGAACGACGGCTTAAATATCAAAATATGCGCTACTTGTGACGAAACCAAAGAAGAAATCGTTTATTCCGAAGGGCATAATTACGAACCAATCGTTGTGAATTCGACTTGTGAAGCCTTAGGGTATACGTTATACGATTGCTCTGAATGCGACGATTGTTATTATGAAGACTGGACCGATAAATTAGGACACAATTGGGGGGAATGGGAAGTTAGCGGAACGGACACTATTCGTTATTGTCTTAACGAATGTGATTGCGGAAAAAATCAAATGATTACGGATATCGATGCGGCTTATAACAGTGGTCGCCTTTTGACGGGGCAAGCTGTTTCGAGAAACAATATAACCGTAAGTTTAACACTTTCCGACGATACGACTATGGATATTAGCGATTATACGCTTGAAAATGATGTGATGACGGTTGACGGATCGAATTACGTGAAGGTAAAATTCTATTCGTTATTTACAAAAATTTCCGTTCCTGCCATTTACGATAATTTGCCGAATGCAACGTTAGACGTTGAATTTACTTATACGACGAAAAATGACGCCGTCACGATTACGGGCTTTATCGGTGATTCAACGGATATTATAATTCCTTCTTATATTGAGGTTGATAACGTTCGCACGCCTGTTAGATATATCAAAGACCAAGCGTTTAGCGGTTTAGAAAACCTGACTTCGGTTGTAATCCCTAACAGCGTGAAAGAAATCGGTTATAACGCTTTCAATAACTGTAAACGGTTAGGAGCAATTACGTTTGGAAAAGGTTTAACGTTTATAGGAAAAGGAGCATTTGCAAACTGTATCGGCTTGACGGAAGTGGAAATATCTAAGAACGTTGTTACTTTGGAAACTCCTAATTCTTGGGAAGAAGGTGTGTTTGAAAATTGCAATGGACTGAAAAAAGTGACGATAGGCGACGATACGGTTGATATTGCAACGACTGTCATAGGCGAGAGAGCGTTCAAAA
>JAFURH010000071.1 GCA_017471945.1 Clostridia bacterium
CGAAAAAATTAACAATTATGCGTTTGCTTATTGCAAAGGCTTAACGAGTATCACCATTCCCGATTCCGTGAAGACTATCGGAGCGAGAGCCTTTTCGGGGTGTGAAAACTTGACGAGCGTGGTTATTCCCGATTCCGTTCAGACTATCGAAGAAAGGGCATTTAGCCATTGCTCTAAGTTGACGGGCGTGGTAATCGGAAACAGCGTTGAAAGTATTGGAGAGTATGCGTTTGATTGTTGCGGTTTGACGGCTTTGATTATTCCTGATTCAGTTAAGACGATTGGTTCTCAAGCGTTTGGGGAAAATAGCTTCACGAGCGTGACGATAGGCGGCGGAGTTTTGAGTATTGGTAGTAGTCCCTTTATGGAGTGCTATAGTTTAAGTAGTATTATCTTCAACGGAACGAAGGAGGAATGGAATGAGATAGAAATGGAAGGGGGATTGGGATCTTTCAGCGAGGTAAGGATTATTTGTACGGACGGGGAATTGTGGTAATAAAAGAGAATAAAAAAAAGAAAGCCCTCGAAAGGGCTTTCTTTTTTTGCGTTTTTGTGGTGGAATCGCCGCGTACTGGTTGCTGTACCGCGTCATTGCGAACGAAGTGAAGCAATCCCAAGGATTTTACGGGCGCGTCATTTAAAATCAATATCCAACTCGTCGGCGTTAAACATTGGGTCGCTGAAAAACTCCATAGGGGTTACGTCGAGCGTTTTTAAAAGAATTAAAAGCGTTCGCAAATAAATATCTTTGTTTCTATTTTTCCGTATACTTCGATAAGTCTCGTACGAAATCGCCGCTTTATTACAAAGCGTATATACGCCCATTTTCTTTTCGTAAGGTTTCCAGTTTTTGAGAGATCAATTCGTTTAAAAGCATACTTGTATCTTAACAATATTATAGGTAATAATTTATTTTACTTTATTCAAGCACAAAATATCGTTTGCGTCTAAATCTAAAACGGCGCAAAGGTTTGCTAACGTTTCCGCCGTCGGTAATTTTTCGCCTTTAAAATAATAGGAAATCATTTGTTGGCTAACGCCTAAACTTTTAGCGATTTCCGTCTGTGTTTTACCGCTGAATTTAATGGCTTCGCTTATTTTTTTGCTTATTTCTTGTGCTGTGATCATAATTCACCTTTTTTTTGTTTTATTTTACAACAAATAGATGTAAAATACTTGATTTACAACCAAAGATTGTGGTATAATTAAAATACAACCAAATGTTGTACAAAAAAGGAGAATCATTATGAAAGCAGTAGAAGCGGTGTCAAAACGGGTAAAGGAAATAATGGAGAAAACGGGAGCGACCGTAAAAGAAGTTTCGAAAAAGGCAGGTCTGGCGGAAACTACGGTTTATAAGGTTTTGAAAGCAACAAACAAAACGATAAGGATTACGACGGTTTGGCGGTTGTGTAAAGGGTTAGAAGTCGGCTTTTTAGAGTTTTTAACGAGTCCCTATTTTGAGGAATCATTATAAAAAACGAAACGAAAAAGCCCTCGAAAGGGCTTTCTTTTTTTGCGCTTTTGTGGTGGAATCGCCGCGTACTGATTGCTGTACCGCGTCATTGCGAACGAAGTGAAGCAATCCCAAGGATTTTACGATCTCCGTTAAATCACAACGATATCCATCGCCTTGAATTTTTCTTTCAGCGTTTCGGGGAACGCCTCGTCGGTGATCAAAACGTTGATGTCTTCCGCACGCGCGAAAGTGTAGGGCATAATTTTCCCGATCTTCGAGCTGTCGAGCATCATATATAAAAACTTCGCTTTCTTTCTAACGAGCTTCAAAAGGTCGGCTTCTACCTGCGAATTACACGAAAATCCGCTTTCGGGCGTGAACGCCGTTGCGGAAATGATCGCAAGCTCGAAATTCGTGTCCTGAAAATAGATCGCCGACAAAGAGGAAGCCGTTGACAGATTATCCTTTAAAAGCTGACCTCCCAAAAGGTTGATCGTCACGTTCTTTTTCTGCGCGAGCTCGCTCGCCACCGCGATCCCGTTCGTAAAAATATTACAATTCATATCGGGCAGTTCTTTGGCGAGGTATAAAGCCGTCGTGCCGCCGTCGATAAAGATAGACGAGCCCTCGTCCACGAGCCCCGCCGCTTTTTGCGCGATCTCGATCTTTTCGTCGGTGTGAATGGTGGTTTTTTTCGTGTACGGCTCGCCTGAGGTTTTTTGCACCTCTTTCACCGACATCGCGCCGCCGCGTATACGAATGATCCTGCCTTCTTCTTCGAGCTGGAATAAGTCCCTGCGCAAGGTCATTTGCGACACGCGTGGGAAATATTCTTCGAGCTGTTCCAAGGTCAATTTGCCCCTTTTGTCTAATAATTCTGCGATTTCTTCAATGCGTTCCCTTTTCATACTTTCCTCCAAAATTTTCTTTTTTCTCAAAACATACATATAAAATCTATCATATTTTTGAAAAAAAATCAAGTATTTTGCAATAAAATTTCAAAAAATGTCAAATTTTTCACAGTCAAAAAAGAAAAAGCCGAAATAATTTTCCTTTTTTGAAACGGTTGCGTTTTTGCTTTGAGTATGGTATAATAAACGTAGGGGAAAACTTACCAAACGGAGTTATTTATGAATTTTGAATTTATGTCAGATCTGGACGAATATTTCTGCGAAAAATACGCGCACTACGATAAGCTTTGTACTCTGCCCGGTTACCGTATGCCGAAAATGCAGGACTCGAAAACGGACGAGTTCGGAAGAACCTACGCCTACACCCTGCCCGCGGAGAATATGCGGCTTGCCCTGCAAGAGAAAAAGACGGAGCTTTTGGCAAAGCTCAAAGAGCAGATGACGGATAAGAATTTTTCCTTTTCCTTCCGTCCGCTCGGTTTTTTCGCAAGGATCGGGGATAATTTTTCCAAAAATTCCTTCCGTAAATGGAAAACCGTCGTGTTCGGGAAATACGGCTTGACGAACGAAACGGCGATCGAGGGGATCGAAATTTCGCCGAAGATCTGGAAAAAGATTTGCGGCGGCGCGTATTATCCGACGAAAAACCTTATTTTCTCGATCGCGCTTTTAAACGGATTTTCGGTGGCGGACACGAGCGATCTTTTATCCGTTTGCGGGTATCGCTTCGACTATACGGAAGTGCGCGACGTGGTAATTTCCTATCTTTTGAATAAAAAAATTACGAACGCGGCGCTGCGCGAAGCGGCGTTTGAGGAATACGCGGTTTCCAACCTATTTATCAAAGGTTAACGCAGGCTACGCCTTTACGGATTCGTAAGGGCGTTTTTCTTTTTCGCACCCCTTCCGCGGGCGCGGCAATATATTGTTACGAGGTGTTTTATGAAAATTTATAATTCTTTAACGAGGCGAAAAGAAGAATTTATTCCTTTGGAAGAAGGGAAAGTGAAGATGTACGCCTGCGGCATCACCGTTTCGGGCGAGGCGCATATCGGGCACGGCTATCAGGCGCTTATCTACGATATTATGCGCAAATACCTTGAAAAAATCGGCTATTCGGTGACCTACGCGAGAAATTATACCGACGTGGACGATAAAATTATCGCAAAATCCAAGGAAACGGGAATCCCTGCGGACGAGTACGCGGCGAAAATGATCGAAAATATCAACGCCGTAATGAAAAAACTCAACGTGGACGATCCGAGCGTATGGCTCAAAGCCACCGAAAATATCGGGAATATTATCGACTTCGTGCAGACCTTGATCGACAAAGGTCACGCGTACGCGACGGCAAACGGGGACGTGTATTTCGACGTTCGATCCTTCCCTGCCTACGGGCAATTATCCAACCGTAACCTCGAAGACGCCCTCGACGGGGTGCGCGTAGACAACGACGAGGAGAAGAAAAACGCCTACGATTTCGCGCTTTGGAAGAGCGCGAAGGAAGGGGAGATCTGCTGGGATTCCGCTTGGGGAAAAGGCAGACCGGGCTGGCATATCGAGTGTTCGGCGATGAACCGCGCGGCGTTCGGCGATCAGATCGACATTCACGGCGGCGGCAGGGATTTGATTTTCCCGCACCACGAAAACGAGATCGCGCAGACGGAAGCGCTCACGGGCAAACGGTTCGTGAAATACTGGACTCATAACGGGCTTATCAAGGTGAACGGTCAAAAAATGAGTAAATCGCTCGGCAACAGCTTGCTTTTGAGCGATCTTTTGGAAAAATATTCCGACGAGGCGATCAAGTTCGCCCTTCTGCAAACCAACTACCGCAACGATATCAATATCACCGACGACTTATTCCCCGACGCGGAAAAGCATTTATACGAATTTTATTCCACGCTCGCGGTGGTGGATAAGGTGATGGATAAATTGCGCGGTATGGAGCTGACGATCGATTCGGGCGATGCGGCGAAGGCGGCGGAGATCGCGGAAAAGGTGGACGGCGAATTCAACGCCTGTATGGACGACGATTTCAACACCGCGCTGGCGCTTTCCAACCTGTTCGGGTATTTCAAGGAAATGAAAAAACTGCTTGCAAACGGGAAATCGGGAGAGCTGTTCGCGGCGCTTGCCTACGCGGTGCAGATCAGAAAGACCTATTCCCTTTTAGGCCTTTTCAAAAAGAGTGCGAAGGAATATGCGGCGTGGTACGAAGCCAAGAACGCAAACGATATTCCCGCCGAGGTCAAAGCGCTTGCCGAGGAGCGTTGGACGGCGCGCCAAAACCGCGACTGGGCGAAAAGCGACTTTCTCCGCGCCGAGCTTTTAAAACTCGGCTACGCCGTCAAAGATTCCAAAACGGGCTACGAGCTCACGAAAGCGTAAATGATGTAAAGAGTAAGAAAAAATCGTTTGACAAACGCGAACGAGAACGCTATAATATTGCTATAAAAAACGAGAAAACGCCGTAAACGGCAAAGGAACGACCATTATTATGAAAACTTACACGAGTCAGAGTTTGAGAGAAATGTATTTAAACTTTTTCAAGGAACGCGGGCATAAGGTGATCCCGTCCGCTTCCCTGATCCCCGAAAACGACCCCACCGTCTTGTTCACGACGGCGGGTATGCACCCGCTCGTGCCCTATCTTTTGGGGGAAAAGCACCCCGCGGGCAACCGCCTTACCGACGTGCAGAAATGCGTGCGTACGGGGGATATAGACGACGTAGGCGACGAACGGCATTGTACCTTTTTCGAAATGCTCGGGAACTGGTCGCTCGGCGATTATTTCAAAAAGGAAATGATCCCTTGGAGCTACGAGTTTTTGACGGGCGAGAAGTATCTGGGAATTCCTTCCGATAAGATCGCCGTAA
>JAFURH010000072.1 GCA_017471945.1 Clostridia bacterium
ACGCCGTCGTCGTGGTTGCCGCTGATCAGGATCGCCGCGCGGGTCTCGCCCGCGATCTTACGTATTTTTTTAAAGAACAAATTTTCCGCTTCCGCGCTCGGCGTGTAGGTATCGAAAATATCCCCCGCCACGATCACGAGTTCGATCTCTTCCGTTTCGCAGATCTGAGCGATCTCGTCGAGAACGGCTTCCTGTTCGTCGAGGCGTTCTCTGCCTACGAGGCGTTTGCCGATATGCCAGTCGGACGTATGAAGTATTTTCATTCGGCGAACCCCCTCCTAGAAAAAATTTTCAAAACGAGCGCGAAATACCTTGCTTTTCGCTCGGAAAAAAGTTATAATGGGTAGTACCCGAAGAAAACTTCGGATAACTATACTATTTTATTATACAACATTTCTTTTTAGAAAGCAAGGAAAGTTGAAAGGGTGAGGAAAAATTTTTCCGACTTTTCACTTTTGCGGGCTTTTGCTTCGGGGGAGAAAAGGAGAGTTTCGTATGTCATTTTGTTCTTTTTCAAAAGAATTCGACGATAACGCGTATACGCTTGTCGAAAACAAATTTATCGCGAAGTATCTGCCGCAGGCAGACGGATTTTGCGTGAAGGTATACCTCTACGGATTATACCTTTGTCGGCATACGGAAACGGAGTTCGGTTTGACGGCGATGGCAAAGGCGCTCGGCGCGGAAGAATCGGAGATCAAAAACGCCTTTTTGTTCTGGGAAGAATGCGACCTCGTGGAAATTTTATCCAAAGATCCCTTTGCCGTTTCCTATCTGCCCGTCAAAACCTCCGTCGGCAGACCTAAGAAGATCCGCTACGAGCAGTACGCCGATTTCAACAAGGAATTACAGCGTATGATGCAAAAGGTCGGCAAGTTCGTCACTTCGGGCGATTACGTGAAATATATGCGGTTTTTGGAAGAGAACGACATTCACCCGCAGGCGTTTTTGCTGATCGCGGAATACTGTATCAACAAGCAAGGGGAAAGCGTTTCCCCGTCCTATATTTTCAATAAGGCGAAAAAGTTTATCCGCAACGGCTGGACGAGTTACGACCTCGTGGAAAAAGAGCTTTCCAGCTACAACGCGCACGAAAAAGACCTTTCGGCGGTATTTGCGGCGATCGGCGTGTTCCGCACGCCCGACGAGAGCGACTACGCGCTATATAAGAAATGGACGGAACAAGGGTTTGCGCTCGGCGCGGTGCTTGCGGCGGCGAAAAAATTAAAGCGCGCGAGTATGAATACGCTCGACCTCACCCTTTCGGAGCTTGCGGAAAAAGGTAAGCTTTCCGCGGCGGAAATCGAAAGCTATCTCTCCGAACGCGATCTTCTTGCAAACCTCGCCTTCCGTATCGGACGCAAGCTCGGCATGAAGGTTTTAAACCCCGCGCCGTATATCGACGAATACGTCGAAAAATGGTTTAACTACGGCTTTGAAGAAAGCTCTTTGCTCGATATCGCGTTATATTGCTTAAAGACCGATCGTGGAGATTTCGGGGCGATGCACGGGCTTATAGAACGGTTGTTTGCCGACGGCGTGGTGGCGAAAGAGAGCGTAAAAGCCCTTTTGAAAGCCAAAAACGACGAGCTCAAACTGTTCACGAATATCCAAGGCGTATGCGGCGGGATCAGAAAGAGCGCGGCGAATCTTTCTTTGATCAAAACTTGGCGGGACTGGAAGTTCGGCGACGAAATGATCTTAGAGGCGGCAAAGCGCGCGGCGACGAGCTCTAACCCCATTCCCTACATCAATAAAATTTTATCCGACTGGAAGCAAGCGGAAATTTACGAGCTCGCGAAGATCCCCTCTTTCGAGCAAGATAAAAAAACTACTTACGCGGGCGCGAAAACGACGAGCGCGGCTTCTTACGCGGTGGCGGCAGTCGAAGCGGCGAACGCAAAATCCGACCGCGAACGCTATTATGCGTTGAAGCGCGAACAAGCGCAATCGGTGGCGGACAGATTTATCGCGAAAGCGAACGAAAACAAGCGGTTCAAAGAGCTTTCGTCCGAGCTTTCGAAAATGGAAATCTCGCTCGCGAAAGCGGAGGTATTCGAGCCGAAGTCTTTGCCCGAGTTGCAAAAGAAAAAATCGGCGTTCCTTGCCGAAAGAAGATCGATTTTGGAAGGGCTTGGGATATCCGAGCAGTCGTTATTGCCGCAATACGCGTGCGGAAAATGTTCGGACACGGGATTTTTAAAAAGCGGCGCGGCGTGCGATTGCTATAAGAAAAT
>JAFURH010000073.1 GCA_017471945.1 Clostridia bacterium
AAACAATAAGGAAACTACCAATGGAAATGAAACTCACGAACGCGGGGCGCGCGGAGGTCTTAACCCAAGCGCTTCCCTATATTCAAAAATACAACGGCAAGGTGATCGTGATCAAATACGGCGGAAACGCGATGGTCAGCGAAACCTTAAAAGAACAGGTAATGGAAGACATCGTGCTTTTAAACCTGATCGGGATCAAGGTCGTGCTCGTGCACGGCGGCGGTCCTGAAATCACCGACACGCTGAAAAAAATCGGTAAAAAATCCGAATTCGTAGACGGACTTCGGGTCACCGATAAGGAAACGGCGGAGGTCGTGCAGATGGTGCTTGCGGGCAAGATCAATAAAAGCCTCGTCAACCTTTTGCAGATCAAAGGCGGAAAAGCTATCGGGCTTTCGGGGCTCGACGGGCATATGATCGAAGCGGAAATGAAAGACGAACGCCTCGGCTTCGTCGGTAAGATCACGAGCGTAGACGTATCCCCGATCACCGACCTTCTCGAAAAGAATTATATCCCCGTCATCTCGACCGTGGGTTGCGATAAAAAAGGCAACGTATATAATATCAACGCGGACACGGCGGCGGCGTATATCGCGGGAAAAATGAACGCGGAACGCTTGATCACGATGACGGATATCGAAGGCATTTTGCGCGATAAAGACGACCCGAAATCCCTCATTTCCTGTATCGATATCAAGGACGCGGAAACGCTTTTTGAAGAAGGCGTAATTTCGGGCGGTATGATCCCGAAAGTGGAATGTTGTATCGAAGCCATTCACCTCGGCGTGAAAAAGGTAATTATTTTGGACGGGCGCGTGCCGCACGCTCTTTTGATCGAAACGATGACGGACGAAGGCGCGGGCACGATGGTAGTGGAAGATAAAAACAATGATAAATAACCTTAAAGAAAAAGACAAAGCGTATATCGCGGACACCTACGCGCGTTTCGACCTCGCGCTCGTTTCGGGGAAAGGCTCGCTCGTTTACGACGAGAACGGCAAGGAATATATCGACCTCGCGACGGGGATCGCCGTCAATACCTTCGGCGTAGCCGACGAGGGCGTGAAAAACGCCGTGATCGCGCAGTTTGATAAAATTCAGCACACCTCTAACCTCTATTATTCCGAGCCTTGCGCGGTTTTGGCGGAAACGCTCTGCAAGCGTACGGGCGCGAAAAAGGTGTTCTTCGGAAACTCGGGCGCGGAAGCCAACGAGTGCGCGATCAAGGTCGCTCGGAAATGGTCGCTCGAAGCAAACGGCAAGGGCAGGTATACGATCATCACCCTTAAAAACAGTTTTCACGGCAGAACGCTCACCACGCTTTCGGCGACGGGGCAGGACGTTTTTCATCAGTATTTCGACCCTTTCACGGAAGGATTCGTCTTTGCGGAAGCGAATAATTTGGAGAGCGTGAAAGCGCTTGTTAAGCAAAACGGTTGCGCGGCGGTAATGATCGAGCTCGTGCAGGGCGAAGGCGGCGTAATGGCGCTCGACCCCGCGTTCGTCAAGGGCGTGGAAGCGCTTTGCAGAGAGAAAAATATGCTCCTTATTATCGACGAGGTGCAAACGGGCAACGGCAGAACGGGAACGCTTTACGCTTACGAGCAATACGGCGTTCAGCCCGATATCGTCACGACGGCGAAAGGCTTGGGCGGCGGGCTTCCGATCGGCGCGGCGATATTGTTCGACCGCACGGAAAACACGCTCACGCACGGCTCGCACGGCTCGACGTTCGGCGGGAATCCGATCGCTTGCGCGGCGGGCGCGGCGGTGCTCGAACGTATCGACGAAACGCTGTTAAAAGAAGTTCGCGAAAAATCGGAGTATGTCTTTAAAGAGCTTCGAGGCGCGGACGGGATCGAAAGCGTTTCGGGCTTGGGTTTAATGATCGGGATACAAACGAAAAAGCCCGTGGACGAAGTGCTTCAAGCGTGTATACGAGCGGGCGTATTGCCGATTAAAGCCAAACAAAAGTTAAGATTATTGCCGGCGCTCAATATCCCTTGGGAGCTTTTGAAAAAAGGGATAGAAACTATAAAGCAGGCGGCTAAGGGAGAATAATTATGAAAAAAGTAAATTTTTTACAGGGTAAGGACTTTTTAAAGCTCTTGGATTTTTCTACCGAGGAGATCGAAAAGCTTATCGAACTCGCTTCGTATTTGAAACAGAGAAAACGGCAGGGCAAGCCCCACGAATATTGTAAGGGCAAAAATATCGCGCTCATTTTCGAAAAGACGAGCACGCGTACCCGTTGCAGCTTCGAGGTCGCGGCGCGCGATCTGGGGATGGGGGTCACCTACCTCGACCCGCAAGGCTCTCAGATCGGCAAAAAGGAAAGTATCGCCGACACCGCGCGGGTGCTCGCTTCTATCTACGACGGTATCGAATACAGAGGCTACGGGCAAGAGATCGTAGAGGAGCTTGCGAAATATTCCAAAGTGCCCGTGTGGAACGGCTTGACGAACGAGTTTCACCCCACGCAGATCCTCGCGGATATGCTCACGATCAAAGAACGCTTCGGTCGGTTGAAGGGGATCAAGTTCGTGTATATGGGCGACGCGCGCTATAATATGGGCAACTCGCTGATGGTGGGTTGCGCGAAGCTCGGGCTGGATTTCGTCGCTTGCGCGCCCGAAAAATACTTCCCCGCGACGGAGCTCGTCGAGGAATGTAAAAAACTCGCGGAAGCTTCGGGCGGCTCGGTCACGCTTGAAAGCGACGTGAAAAAAGCCGTCGAGGGCGCGAACGTGATTTACACCGACGTTTGGGTTTCGATGGGCGAACCCGAGGAAGTCTGGAAGGAACGTATCCAAGAGCTTTCGCCGTATCAAGTGAATAAAGCGGTAATGGATACGGCTGCGCCGAACGCGGTGTTTATGCATTGTCTGCCCGCCTTCCACGATTTGAAAACCAAGATCGGCAAGGAGATGGGCGAAAAGTTCGGGGTTAGCGAAATGGAAGTGACGGACGAGGTATTCGAAAGCGAAAAATCCATCGTTTTCGAGGAAGCGGAAAACCGTATGCACACCATCAAAGCGGTAATGGCGGCAACTTTATAAGAAAGAGGAAAAAAGGGAAGCTTGCGGGCTTCCCTTCTCTAATGTAGAATCCAGAGTGCAGAATGCAAAATAGCGGTAAAATTTATACAATCATTCAGCATTGTGCATTTAGCGTTATGCATTTGAAAAGTTTAAGGGGATTGCCGCGCTTCGCCTGACGGCTATGCCCGCAACGACGGTTGAAACAATCGAAAAAACTAATAAAAGTCGATTGAAAATCGAAAATTTTGTAAAATCCCCCCGTCAAATCCTTGAAAAATAAACGAAAGAGTGGTATAATAAGTGACAATATAAATTTTATTAAAATAGTATAAACAGGAGGTATGCTATGGCAAGAGTTTTCAATTTTTCGGCAGGTCCTTCGATGTTGCCCCTCGAAGTCTTAGAACGAGCGGCGGCGGAGATGACGAATTACGAGGACAGCGGTATGTCCGTGATGGAGATGAGTCATCGATCTCCCGTGTATGAAAAAATTATCGGCGAGGCGGAGCGACTTCTTCGCAAGGTGATGGCGATTCCCGAAACCTACAAGGTTTTGTTTTTGCAAGGCGGAGCGTCCACGCAGTTCGCCGCCGTTCCTTTGAACTTAATGAACAAAAACAAAAAGGCGGACTATATCCTTTCGGGTCAGTTCTCCACGAAAGCGTATAAGGAAGCGCAAAAATACGGCGAAGCGAAAGCGATCGCTTCTTCCAAGGACGCGAATTTTTCGTTCGTTCCGCGCGTGACGAAAGCCGATCTTTCGGCGGACGCGGATTATCTTCATATCTGCTTTAACAACACGATCTACGGCACGAAATTTCCCTATATCCCCGAAACGGGCGAAACTCCGCTCGTGGCGGACTTATCCTCGTGCATTTTGAGCGAGCCCGTAGACGTGGAAAAATTCGGCTTGATCTACGCGGGCGCGCAGAAAAATATGTCGGCGGCGGGGCTTACCGTCGTGATCGTGCGGGAAGACCTTCTTGGAAACGCGCGTGCGGAAACGCCTACGATGCTTGATTATAAAATAATGGCGGACAACGGGTCTATGTATAACACGCCGCCTTGCTATTGCATTTATATCTTAAAGCTCGTACTCGAATGGATTCAATCGCTCGGCGGGCTTGAAGAAATGAAAAAGCGCAACGAAAAGAAAGCCGCGCTTTTATACGACTATCTGGATTCGCAGGACTATTACCTTGCGCCCGTGGAAAAGGCCTCGCGCTCGATGATGAACGTCACGTTCGTGACGGGCAACGAGGAGCTCGATAAAAAATTCGCCAAAGAAGCGGACGCGGCGGGACTCAAAAACCTCAAAGGTCACCGTTCGGTGGGCGGTATGCGCGCTTCGATCTATAACGCGATGCCCTGCGAAGGCGTGGAAAAGCTGGTCGCGTTTATGAAAAAATTCGCCGCCGAAAACCCTAAGGAGTAAATTATGAAAAAAATACTGTTAATGAATAAAATAGCCAAGGTCGGCACGGATATTTTCGACCGTGACCGCTACGAGGTCGGGGAAGATCTTCAAAACCCCGACGGGATTATGGTGCGTTCGGCGAAATTGCACGGTATGCAGTTCCCCGACTCCCTCAAAGCCATCGTCAGAAGCGGCGCGGGCGTGAATAATATTCCCGTAGACGAATGTACGAAAAACGGCGTGGTCGTATTCAATACGCCCGGCGCGAACGCAAACGGCGTGAAAGAACTCGCGATCTGCGCGCTCATTTTAGCCGCCCGCGACGTCGTCGGCGGTATCGCTTGGGCGAACTCTTTAAAGGGCGAACCCGACGTAGCCAAAGCCGTGGAAGCGGGCAAAAGCGCGTTCGTGGGTAGCGAACTCGTGGGAAAAACGCTCGGCGTGATCGGGCTCGGCGCGATCGGCGGTATGGTCGCGAACGCGGCAAACGCGCTGGGTATGACCGTTATCGGCTGCGATCCGTATATCACGCCCCGCGCGGCGTGGAGCTTAGCGCCTTCCGTAAAACAAGCGGGAACGTACGAGGAAATTTTCAGAACCTGCGACTATATCACCCTGCACGTGCCCGCAACCGAGCAGACGAAGGGTATGATCTGTAAGAAAACGCTCGATATGATGAAGGACGGCGTGAAGATCATTAACCTTGCCCGCGCGGACCTCGTGAACGCGGCGGATCTAAAGCAAGCGATCGCGGAAAAGAAGGTCGCCAAGTACGTGACGGATTTCCCCACGCAGGAAACGGTAGGAGTGGAAGGGATCGTCGCGATTCCTCACCTCGGCGCGTCTACCTTCGAATCGGAAGACCATTGCGCGATGATGGCGGCGAAACAGCTCGACGAATACCTCACCAACGGGAATATCGTCAACAGCGTGAATTTCCCGTCCGTGTCCTTGCCGCACACCTCGTTTGCGCGCGTGTGCGTAATGCATAAAAACGTGCCGAATATGCTTTCGCAGATCACTTCGGCGTTCTCTGCGGCGGGCGTGAATATCGACAACCTCGCGAACGGCTCGAAGGGCGAATTGGCGTATACCATCGTCGAGGTCAGCGACAGACCGAACGAGAAGATCGTGGAAAAAGTACTCGCCGTCGAAGGCGTATTGAAAGTGAATTTGTATTGATAGAATAAAAACGGAAAACTGCCGTTCGCTGACAAAGCGAACGGCGGCTTTTTTGTCATAAAGAGTGGTTACATTAAACGCTTGACTTTCAAAACGGTTGGGAGTATAATGATAAATAGTGGAATACCAAATTTTTCCTTGTGTACCGCTTTACAAGATTAAAACCTACGAAAGCGGGCGTAAGAATCGAAAAATCTAAGGGAGTTTTCGGAAAAAAAGGCGAAAAACGGAAGAAAAACGGCTTACTTTTCAGGAAAGCGTTTCCTTGCTTGGAAAGCGTTAGGCGGGATTTTGGCGAAAAAAGCCTAAAAAGCACCTGTTTTTGTTAAAAAGTATAAAATAATTGTGAAAATCGTTACTTTTTTACCCTTGGCGAATATTTGTTCAGATTCTTGACAAGTATCCTGCCGTATGATAGAATGATAGCCGAATTCGGCTACCGAAAAAAAATAACGGAGAGAAACAGAGGAAAAATGAATCAGATTTTATTGGCGTTGGGTTTCGCTGCTTCGGCGTTCCTTATATGGCTCGTAGGAAGCTTTTTAAAAGGCGAGATCACGATTCGGAAAAAAACTTACGCGCGTAAAGACCTGTTTTTAAAAGGGCTTTCCGTTCTTTTGTTTTTGCTGTATACGCCGTATCTGTTCTCGTTTGAAGTCGTGAGCGACCAAGTCGGGCTTTCGGGCGGCGTGAATACGCCCGTGGTCACCGTTTTGACGGGGCTTTTGAAATGGGTTACTTATTTCACGCTCGCGGCGACGATGGTGCTTGCGTTTTTTGAAAAGAAGCCCCTTGCCGATTTCGCGGGGATCATCGCCCCCGTCGTACTTTTGCTCAACGCGGTCTTTTTAAAACCCGTTACGGTGAGTATCGTAGGGAGTGCGGATTATTTCCATTGGCAGATCGTGTTGTATGCGATCGTCTTATCGCTCGCGTTCGGGATCACGGGCGCAAGAACGATAGAGCTGATAAAGCAAAAGGATTTTTCGGCGTTTTTCAAACGGCTCGGAAAAGCGGGTCTTTGGAGTTTAGTATATCTTCCCGCCTTTCTTCCCGTGTATCTTCCTCAACTTTTCTTCGGGATTATCGGGGACGAAACCTTAGATTTTACTTTAACGCACAGACTTTTAATCTATATAAGTTTTGCCTTCCCTGCTCTTGCGTATATCGCGTTTAGAAAGAAGAGTAAGGACGAGCGGTTGCTGTTTTTGATTATGCTTTCCCTCAGCGGGTTTATGCAATATTTCTGCTACACCGCCCATCGCGACAGTTTGACGAACCTGCCCTTGCATCTTTGCAACACGGCAATCGTGTTGATGTTGTTCGCTTACGTATTCCGTTGGAAAAGCGTGTTCTATTTCACCTATCTCGTTAACGTGTTGGGCGCGTTCTGCGCAATATTACTCCCCAACACGTCCGACGTTTTGACGGAAGCGGGCGTAATAGGCTTTTGGTATAACCACACCTACGCGTTCGCACTTCCCATTCTCGGCGTTGCGCTCGGCATTTTCGAACGACCGAATATCAAGCTGATGTACGGCGCGATTGCGGCGTTTTCCGTGTACGTGCTTGCGGCGGCGGTGCTGAACGGTTGGCTGAATAACTCGCCCTTAAACGTAAACGGCGACGAAGTCGACTATTTCTTCTTATACAGCGATTTCTTTATCGATAAGTTTGCGTGGGCAGTCCCGTTAAAATACGATTTTATCTGGCAATTTCAACTAGGCGACACGTTGATGACCTTCTACTGGGTGTATAACCTCGTGATATGGGCGGTGTTCGTCGCGTTGATGTTCGCGATCTGGGGTGTATACGGACTTTTATACAAGACCTCGGACGCGCATAAGGAACTGGCAAGGCGGAAAAAACTGATGCGTTTCGACCACGCGCAGCTTTTGAAAGAACTCGGCGGCAGGTCGATTAAAGAACCTCTGCATCCCGAAGGAGCAACTATGATTAAGATCACGAATTTCTCTAAAACTTACGCGGGCACGGACAAAAAAGCCGTGAAAGATCTCAACCTCGAGATCCACGAGGGGGAAGTGTTCGGCTTTATCGGGCATAACGGCGCGGGCAAGAGTACGACGATCAAAAGCCTCGTCGGGATTCAGTCCATCACCGAAGGCTCGATCGAGGTGCAGGGCTACGATATCGCCCGCCAGCCCTTGCAAGCCAAGCTGAATATGGGCTACGTTTCGGATAACCACGCCGTATACGAAAATTTGACGGGTAGAGAATATATCAGCTACGTCGCCGATTTGTATATGGTCAGCGAAAAGGATAAAAACGAGCGCATCGAAAAGTACGCGAAGATGTTCGGGCTCGAAAAGGCGCTCGACAACGAGATCAAGTGTTATTCGCACGGTATGAAGCAAAAGACGATGGTGATCGGCGCGCTGATCCACAACCCCAAAGTATGGGTTCTCGACGAGCCTTTGACGGGGCTTGACCCCACGAGCTCGTGGCAGATCAAAGAATGTATGCGCCAGCACGCGGACGAGGGGAATATCGTGTTCTTTTCCAGCCACGTTATCGAGGTCGTGGAAAAGGTCTGCGACCGTATCGCGATCATTGCGGACGGCAAACTGCAACGGGTAGACCGCGTGGAAGACATTAAAAAAGAAGGGCTTTCTTTGGAACAGCTCTATCTTCAATACGCGCAACACCCCGAAGCCAAGCTTCCCGCAAGCGAGATCGCGGCGACCGCCGAGGAGAGCGTACAAACGGTATGAAAGAACAGGGTAAAGAGATCAAAAATACGCCCCTTCGGCGTATCAAATACCTGATGCTCCTGCAAATGGGCGAACGCCTTCGCGCGAAAAAAACGCAGAGCGGAAAAAAACGTGCGTTCATCGCGTTTTTAAAGGTTTGCGCCTCCATAGCGGTGTTCGCGGTGGCGTACTTCGCGCTCGGATATTTCAGAGATACCTTTCAGATGAAGCTTTCCAAAGAGTTGCTCATCAGTATTCTCTTTTTAACGCAGTTGGTCGGGATCATTTCCGCGATCGGCAGTATTTTATCCATACTTTATACGAGTAAGGAAAACACGATGCTGCTCGCCTTTCCGTGTAAGTACGGGGAAATTTTTATCAGTAAGCTCGCGGTGTTCGCACTCGAGGAAGTCAAGAAAAGCTGTTTCTTTATCTTCCCGTTTTTGATCGCCTACGGCGTTCTCGTCGGCGGGGCGGCGTATTGGATATTCCTGTTGCCCGTGTGGCTGATGCTGTGCTTATTCCCCGTCGTGATCGGCGCGATCCTTTCCATTCCCTGTATCTACGTGAAACGGTTTTTGGAAAAGCATATGTTCTTATACGCGCTCCTGATCGGAACTTTGCTCGTATTCGCGTTCGTGCTGTTGACGGTGCTTTTGAGTAAGCTCCCCACCCCCGTGCGACTCGTCGCGATCTACGGTAAATTTATCGTAGCGGTAGAGGAATTCTTGGCTTCGCTCAGCCGTTTGGCGGTGTGGTATATCTTCCTTGGCAATTTACTGTTCGGCGTGAAGATCTGGCTGTTTTTACCGCTCGCCCTCGTCGTGTTCGCGGCGTTCGGGGCGCTGTGCTTCTACTTTGCGAAACCCTTCTATTTCAAAGCGGTTTCCTCCACGGTGGAAGCGGGGCGGAATAAACGTCACAAACCCCGTCATCATAAGCATAACAATATCTTTTTGACCTTTTTCAGAAAAGAGATCAAGCTGTTCGTGAGAAATTCTCAATCGCTCAATTCCGCGGTGTTTACCATTCTCACGTTCCCGCTGTTATCCTACGTTTTCAACTTCATTCTCGCGGCGATCAACACGAACGTTTTGGGCGATTTTTTGTCCGTCGCGTTCAACGTAATGATCACGCTGAGCATTTTAAGTACGCATAACGCAAACAGCGCAAGCGCGCTGTCTTCGGAAGGGAACGAGTTCTCCATTTTAAAAACCGCGCCTTCCAACACGATGATCATTGCTTGGGCGAAGATCGCCGTCGCGGAGATCGTCAACGTGATCGCGCTGTTAACGACCTTCGTAATGCTTACGATCACCACCGAACTTTCCCTTGCAAACCTCGGCTTAATGACGCTCGTGCTGTTTTTAATGACCTCGGGGCATATCTTTTGGAGCTTCCAACTCGACGTAACCAACCCCAAAATCCTCGATTACGCGATGAAAGGCGGAGACGGCGTGGTAAATAATTCCAACGTGGCGAGAGCGGTGATCATAGGCTTTTTCACCGCGACGATCACGGGCGTTTTGGTGCTCCTTCTGTTAATGGACGGTTTCGTGAGCGGCTGGGTACGGATCATTTTACTTGCCGCGGCGTTCTTTGCCGCAAGACTGTATCTTTTCAGGAGTAACCTGAAAGTATACTTTAACGACGTTCAGTTTTAACGGGGAGGAAGTATGAACAAAAAAATCGTATTTATCGTCGTTTTGGCGGAATGTATTTTGGCGGTTCTGTTGATCAGCTTCTTCGGTCAAGCCATCGTCAACGCGAACAACAATATTTTATGCCGCGAGATCTATTTCACCTACGAAGACGGCGAAAAGATCGAGGACGACAAACGTCTTTCCGTCGTGATCGACGATATGAACAACAGCTATAAACTCTATTACGAGATGTTGCCCGCGAAAACGACCAACCGCGAAGTCCGCTTCGTTTCGAGCGATCCGCAGGTTTTGGTGGACGACACGGGTATGGTGACCTTTTTATACCGTAAATCGGTGACGATCACGGTATTCACGGAAGACGGAAGCAATCTTTCCGATTCCATTATCTTAGTTCCCGTGCGCCCGTAGCGGGCAGAGGGAGCTTACCTTAGGGAGAACGCCGCAAAAAGCGGCTGATCTATAAAAAATTTTTTCGAAAGGAGAAATGAGAAATGAAAAAATGGCAAAAAGCACTTGTCGGACTTCTCGTCGGCGTTGGTATGACCTTCGCGGCGGCGGGTTGCGACGACGGACTGACGGTCACGTTTATGGACGGCGACAAGAAAGTCGAAATGTTTACCGATCTTGAAAAAGACAAGCCGATCAAGCTTCCCGACGCGCCGAAAAAAGACGGCTATACCTTCGTCGGTTGGTATACCGACGCGGCGCTGACAAAGCCTTACGAGCAGGACAGCACCGTCACGAAAAATATGACCTTATACGCGAAATATACCCGTTCTCAGCTCTACGTGGTTATGGACTATAACTATTCGGGCGCGCCCGAACGCGGCAACGTGGCGGTGACTTACGGCGAGGCTTACGAGCTTCCCACGCCTGAGCGCGAGGGCTACACCTTCACGGGCTGGACCTTGAACGGTAACTCGTTTGACGCTTCGGGGGATTCCTATCCTTACGAAAACGGCGTAACCGTATGGGCGCAATGGGCGCTTAATAAATATACCGTCACTTATTCGGACGGCGAAAATTCGCTCGGCACGAAAACGGTAGAGCACGGGCAAACGGTGGACGCTTGGACGGAGGTTGACGCGGGCTATCAAATCGACGGCATTTTCACCGATAAAGAATTTACGAAGGCTTACGACCAAACGGCGGCGGTGACGGGTAATCTCACGCTGTACGTGAAGAAATCGCCCAAGACCTATACCATTACGATCAATCAAGCGTATACGGACGACAACACGTTCACGGCGCAATATCAGGGTACGTACGCGCTTCCTACAACGCTTGAAAGAGCGGGCTATACCTTTAAAGGTTATACCTATAACGGAAATGCTTTTGAGGCTACGGGAACGTATTCGGATACGCAGGATATCACCGTCGTTGCGATCTGGGAAGCGATCCCCGGATATAACAACCGTTCGGTTTCCTTCTACTACGGCGAAAAAGAATATAGCAAGCTTACGATCACGGTGGAGAAAGGAAATACAATCACTCTCCCCGAAGGGCCTATTGAAGTTGGCTACACCTTCGCGGGCTGGTATGCGGACGAGGCGTTGACGACCCCGTTTGACGAAGCTACCGTCATTCAGGACGATATCTCCGTGTATGCGAAATTCACGGCGAAAACTTATACGCTGACCTATGAACACAATGATGAAACGGAAACCGTAACTTACGGGGGTGGAATCACTCTTGACAAACCTGCGAAAGAAGGGTATAAGTTTATCAAATATAAAGCAGAGTACAACGGCGCGTATATTTATTTCGAAAATCTCATTATTGAGAACTATACTTGGGATTCGAACTTGATCTTGACTGCCGTTTGGGAAGAAATCCCCGAGGACGAAGAAGAATCCACTTCGAATACCTTTATCGAAAAAGAACTCGACGCGAACAACGGTATCGGCTACTATAAAGAAAGAGCGACGGTAAACGATCAATTTACCTTCGTGTTCTTAAAGGGTACGACGTACGATCTCCGCGAATTTACGAATCTTGCCTTTATCGGCGCGGACGGTTTTGTGACGGGCGTGGACGGCGTGAAATTTAAGGCTTCGGCAGTCGGCGAATTCCAAATTACCTTCACGAGAACGACGGAAGAGGGCGACACGGTGGTATTTACGCGTAACGCGAAGATCGTCAACGAAGTCAACGTTTTGGAGCAAAACGCGGACTATCTCGGTTCGTGGGGAACGAACGCCAACAGAACGGCGTTTATTAACGCAAAAGCCGAGGCGGTTTTGTCTGTCGGCGCGAGCAACTTCCAGCCCGGATTGAATATCGGCTACGTTGATAACGTTGCGGACGAACATTACGATTATGCTTCGGGGAATATCGTCGTTACGGTAAAAGTAGGAAACGCGGAAAGCAAGGACTATACCGTAGAAAACGGCACGATTTATTTCGGTGCTTCACTCGTAGGAGAAACCGTAACCCTTACCTTTGAAACGAAATATCCGAGCTTTTATGCGAAAACGAATCCCGTTTCTATGACCGTTCAAGTCAACGACGGCGTGAACGTATACACGAGCGCGGAGCTTCGCGCGGCGTACGGAAACGTTGCCAATAAAACGATCAATATTTTGAGAAATATCACGGCGGAGCTTCCCGAAGAGGATTATGCCGACTTGGCAAAAGGCGCGCCTTTAAATGCTTACGAATTCGGTGCATACAGAAGAATTACGCACGATAAAACGGATTCCGTTGCGATTAACGGCAACTTCTTCCAAATCAACGCAAGCAACATTCCGTTGGTAGACAACCGTTACGACAATAGAGGAAAATGGGCTGTTGAAGGAACTGCGGGATATTATGTGAACGAGGTACAAGTCGGCGTATTCCTGTATTGGAATACCTTGGCGAACAGCGGCAACAGAACGGATTATCACAGCGGGCAATTGACGATCAACGATTTGAGTATCTCAGGGAATAATGTCGGCGCAGCCGATCTTCGACCTGAAAAGATCGGAGAAACGCCGATTTTAAAGAATAGCGGTTCTTGGAACGGTATCGTTTGCCGTGGCGGTACGGTCAACGTGAATAATACCACGATTATGAATACGAATTGTGCGATTTTTGCGGACGGCGGCGTCAGCTCTTCCGACTCTACGCAACAATCCGTGCAATATAATTTACACCAAGTGAAAACGGAAAACAGCTGGAATACGAGCGTATATCTGTTCTACCTCTGCAAATTAAACGTTACCGAATCTTACTTCGGGCAAGGCAGCGCGGGGTCGATTATGGTTGACGATAGGGCGTATAACAAAGATACGGAAACGACTTTGAATACCGTTGTCAACGTGGATCAAGCAACAACCTTTAATAACTGGGTAGCGGGTACGGAGGCTTGGTTCGTAGCTTACGGGCAAGCTGAAACAGCAGTGCAGTTGAAGGTTTTGATTGAGAAGGGTATCGACGGACAAAGCGGTGTCGCAGGTGCGTCGGGCGGTACTTGTACGGTTCTTGATACGACGGGTGAGAAGATTAACCTTGTTCTTCTCGTTCGTTCAGTCAATAGTGAGGTTAGCGATTGGCAAACGGATGACGAGGGAAAACCTTTCGTAGAGCATAATCTGACGAAGTTCGGTTCTTCGCAAACGGCTATACCCGGTTTAGGGTCTCAAGTATTCCAAGAATTCGACAATACGATTAAAACTACCGATCCTACTCTTTATATGTACGGTTTGGTAGAAGTTAGATCAAAATAACCCGTTAAACGGCGTTATTTCAAACGAAAAGCAAAAAGACGGCTGATTGGTCAGCCGTCTTTTTAGC
>JAFURH010000010.1 GCA_017471945.1 Clostridia bacterium
CATCCTGAGCCAGAATCAAACTCTTAAGTTTAATTGTTTAAAGTCGCTACCTTTCGGTAACAACGGCTCTAACGATTTTTATTTCTTGTCATTATCTTTGCTGACTTGCTTTCAAGGTTACTTTTTTCAAGTACTTCTTGTTTTCTTAAATTAACGGAAATTACCTTCATTTGCACTATTGTCAAATAAATCTCATTTCTTTCTTATTCTATTTTTAATCTGCTTTTACCTCGGCTACAGCCTCGGTTTGCTATCCCTTTCGCGGGGAGAGCCTGTCCATAATAGCACAACTCAAACCCTTTTGTCAAGCGTTTTTTCAAACTTTTTCCAAAAAATTTTAATTTTTTTGGTTTTTTTGATTTTTTCGTCCGAAAAATACTTTTCTTCGGGACAGCTTGTATATCTTACCACAATGAAAAAGGAATGTCAAATATTTTTTCGCGTTTTTTTAAAAAATTTTCGGCTTTTTTGAGAAAATTTCAAAAAAGCCGATTTTTCTTGTCTTATTCCGTCGTTTCCTTACGCTTTCACCAAGGAAATCAACGCTTTTTCGCCGTTTAAGTCCACTTCCTTGGAAGCTTGTGCGTTGTCCGGAACGCCTTCTTTAACGGCTACGGCGAGCACGTCGCCCGTGAACGCGCCTTTTTCGAGCGCTTTTTGCGCTTTGCCTTCCGCTTTATAATAGATAGTAATGCGGTCGGTGATCTGGAAGCCCGCTTCTTTGCGCATCGTTTGGATCTTGGAAACGAGTTCGCGTTCGATCCCCTCTTCGATGAGTTCTTCGGTGAGCGCGGTGTTGAGTGCGACGGTCACACCGTTATCGCTCGCGGAGATAAACCCTGCTTTACTTTCGGTGAAGATCTGCAGATCCTCTTCCAAAAGCACGACTTCGCTATCCTCGGGAAGGACGAACGAACCGCCGTTTCTGACTGCTTCCACTACTGCGCCCGCGTCGCAGGTCGAGAGGAATTTGGAAATCAAACCGAGCTTTTTGCCGTATTTCGGACCGAGCGTTTTGAGCTGGGGTTTGAGCTTATAGAAGATAAATTCGCCCGCGTCCTCCGCCGATTTGTATTGCTTGATATTCAACTCGTCGAGCGCGATCGCCTTCAACCCTTCGTCGAGCTCCGCCGCACGAGCGGTTACGACGTACATTTCCGAAAGCGGCTGACGGTTTTTCACGTTCCCCGTGTTTCTCGCCGCTCTGCCGAGGTTGACGATATCGAGAACGACGTCCATACCCTTTTCGAGCGCTGCGTCCACCATCGACGAATCGTAGGCGGGGAACTGACAAAGATGCACGCTCTTGGGCGCGTCTTTGAAGAACGCGGGAACGAGGTTAAGATACATTTCTTCCGCGATAAACGGCGTGTACGGCGCGGTGAGTTTCGCAAACGTAGTGAGAACGTGCCAAAGGGTGGTATACGCCGCCGCCTTGTCCTCCGTCATTTCGCTACCCCAATAACGGTCGCGACCGCGACGGACGTACCAGTTGGACAAAATATCCGAGAAGTCCTGCAACGCGCGCGCGCTGTCCGTGATATTATACACGGCGAGGTTTTTATCCACCGTATCGATCAAGGTGTTGAGCTTGGACAAAATCCATTTATCCATTAAGGAAAGCTTACATTTCGCAAGGTCGTATTCGGCGGGGTTATAGCCGTCCACGTCCGCGTATAAACAGAAGAACGCGTAGGTATTCCAAAGCGTACCCATATACTTTCTCTGCGCTTCGCTGACCGCTTCGGGATAGAAACGGGAAGGCAACCAAGGTGCGGAAGAGGTGTAGAAATACCAACGCACGGCGTCTGCGCCCTGCTTATCGAGCACCGACCAAGGATCGACGACGTTGCCTTTGTGCTTACTCATTTTGATACCGTTCTTGTCGTTCACGTGACCGAGGACGATACAGTTTTTAAACGGCGCTTTATCAAAGAGCAAGGTGGAAATAACGAGAAGCGTATAAAACCAACCGCGGGTCTGGTCTACCGCTTCGGAGATGAAGTCCGCGGGGAAGGTCTGTTCGAACACTTCTTTATTCTCAAACGGGTAGTGATACTGCGCGAACGGCATAGAGCCCGAATCGAACCAACAGTCGATCACTTCGGGCGCGCGGCGCATTTTACCACCACACTTTTCGCATTTACAGGTAAGCTCGTCGAGATACGGGCGGTGCAATTCGATAGTTTTATCGCAACCGCATTTTTCCGCGAGTTCTTCGCGCGAGCCCATCACGTGGATCTCGCCGCAATCGGCGCATACCCATACGGGCAACGGCGTACCCCAATAACGGTCGCGGGATAAGCCCCAGTCGATCACGTTTTCGAGGAAGTTGCCCATACGTCCTTCCTTGATGGTATCGGGCATCCAGTTTACCGAACGGTTTGCCGCGATCAATTTATCCTTGATCGCCGTGACCTTGATAAACCAGCTCGAACGAGCGTAGTAGATAAGCGGGGTGTCGCAACGCCAACAGAAAGGATAGCTGTGCACGATTTCAAGCGTTTTTAAAAGCAAGCCTCTTTCTTTTAAATCCTTGACGACGAACGGATCGGCGGCTTGCGCGCCTTTGCCCGTCAAAAAGTTGCAACCCGAAGGAAATTTCCCCTCTTCGTCGATAAGCTGTACGACGGGAAGGTTATATCTTCTGCCGACCTTGTAGTCGTCTTCACCGAACGCGGGCGCAATATGCACGACGCCCGTACCGTCGGAAAGGGTCACGTAGCCGTCGTTGGTGACGTAATACGCCTTTTCTTTGAAATTGAATTTTTCTTTACCGAAAGGATAGAGCGGCTCATACTGAGTATATTCGTACTCCGAGCCCTTTTTGACGGAAAGGACTTTATAGCCCTCTTCGCCGAACACCTTTTCCAAAAGACCTTGCGCGAGGATATATTTCTCGCCGTTTTCGTCCATTTGGATCTCGACGTAGTCGTAGTCGGGGTGCATACAGAGCGCGACGTTGGAAGGGAGCGTCCAAGGAGTGGTCGTCCAAGCGAGGATATAAGTGTTTTCTTTGCCGACGAGTTTAAACTTCACGAACGCCGTCTGCTGTTTGACGTCTTTATAGCCCTGCGCCACTTCGTGGGAAGAAAGCGCCGTCCCGCAACGGGGGCAATAGGGCACGATCTTGTGCCCTTTATACAGCAAGCCTTTTTCGTGAATCTTTTTGAGCGCCCACCATTCCGATTCGATATAATCGTCTTGATAGGTGACGTACGGCTCGTCCATATCGCACCAGTAGCCTACGCGGTCGGACATCTTTTTCCATTCGGCGGAATATTTCCAAACGGATTCCTTACATTTTTTAATAAACGGCTCGATACCGTAGCCCTCGATTTGGGTTTTGTGCTCGAAGCCGAGCTGTTTTTCCACTTCGAGTTCGACGGGAAGCCCGTGGGTATCCCAGCCCGCTTTTCTCAAAACGTGGCAGCCCTTCATCGTTTTATATCTGGGAACGATGTCTTTCATAACACGGGTCAAAATATGCCCGATATGCGGTTTTCCGTTCGCAGTGGGAGGGCCGTCGTAAAAAGAAAATTCCTCCCCGCCCTCGCGCTCTTTCATACTCGCTTCGAAAACCTTGTTTTCGTTCCAGTACTCGACGATCTTCTTTTCTCTTTCAACAAAGTTTAAAGACGTGTCTACTTTTTTGTACATTCCCATAGTATTTCTCCTTTTTTAAGTAGGATCTTTTATAATTTATATATTTTTCTCAAAACCAAGAAACTTGCAACGACGGCGATCAGCGATAACGCAAACGCTCCCCAACAAACGATATTCGATAGTACCCCGAACATTTCCGTTGCCATTCCCGCCGAAAAAAGCAACGCAAGCGCAACGGCTATTTTAAGCAACCATAACTGCAAACATCTGCTTTTAAACGGACGTTCCTCTCCAAGCGCAGGCAACTCTGCCATAGCCGTATTTACGTATTTTCGAACTTCTGCACGCAAATACCCTGCCACGCGCCATAAAAAGCGCACCAACACTAACTCACCCGCAGCCGTCACATATAACATAACCATTATCAAGATACCGCCGAAATTGATCGTGTTTTTAGGCGTTTTTACGGTCAAATCGTCTAATAAAAAAGCAAATACGTAAACGGCGTGTAAAATTACCACCAACGTCAAAACGGCGTTTATGATAATTTGAGCTTTCAGCGCTTTTTTCATTTTGTTTCTTTGCTCCTATTGCATATTATATATTATAATGTAATAGTCTACGAATGAAAAACAGCCGTCGTGCTTTGGAAAAAACACAACGGCTTTTATACACCACCAAAACAAACTATCATTTGTCGCGTAAATTCTACGGCTTGCGACACCGTATTCCACTACTTTTTCCGTTCGCGGAATCAGCTCGTAAGGGGATATTTTTTACGTTATCCTTCTTCCTCTCAGCAAAACGGAATTTCTCTGTGCGGATAGCTCGCAAAAACGTTGTCCTTACTCAAACGCTTTTCATTCAGTTGTTACAATTATATCTTATTTTTCGGATTTTGTAAAGCAAATTTCGCTCGATTCGGCATTTTCCTTTTCCGCTTTTCCTTTTCTGCGACAAAACGCAAGCCAAGCGAGAAACAATGCGACTGCGCCGGAAACGAGCTTTCCGACGATCACGGGCAAAACGTACGCCGCGTTAAAAGACAGCGTGAACGCAAGGTGATCGGCAAGCGTGAACGCCGCGGACACGGCAAACGCCGAATTCAAAAGCACGCCGCGCTCGTCCATATCCTTCATTGATTCGAACGTAGAAATGCTCGTGGCGAGCGTAGCGGTAAACCCAAGCGCGGACGCTTCGTTGATACCAACCTTTTCCCCGAGCTTTTTCAGCGGCTTATGCAAAGCCTTCGAGAGCAGATACACGAGCGGGAACGCGCCCGTCATTACCGCCGCGATATTAAACACGATCGCTACGCCCTCTTCGATGGGCGCGGTGTACGGTACGAAATCTTTCCCGAGAAGAAACTCCGTCAAACCGATCGAAAGCCCTACGGTTACGAGAATCTTGATAAACGTTCCGAACGCGCGGAAAATTTTCACGCTCGCTTTGGGAAATTTGAAAAGCCCGAAAACGAGGATCGCGGAAAAAATAAGTAACGGTATTAAATCCCACAGCACGGTCAGCGCCGAAATGCCCGCAATCAAACCCGCAACGAAACAACCGACGGGAATCGCACAAATGCCGCACATAATCCCCAAAAGCAAATTTTTTTGTTGCTCGGTTTTCACGGTGGAAAGCACGAACGGGAGCGTAAACGAAACGGTCGCGCCCATCATCGACCCGACGACGAGTCCGTTATAATATCCGAGCTCTTCCGTTCCTGCAAACTCCATCGCAAGATTTGCCCCGCCCATATCGTTGGCAAAGAGCGAACCGACCACGACGGAGGGTTCAAACGGGATCACCCCCGAAAGGCTTTTGATCGCAGGGAATAAAAAATGTGCGATCAGCGGCGCAAGCACGATCATACCCATCATCGAGAGCGCAAGCGTACCGAACATTTTCAAGCCGCGCTCGAATTGTTTTCCTAACCCCAAACGGTTGCCGATAACGATGTCGAGGGCGCCAAGGACGGAAAAAACCGCCATTATTATCGAAAGGATATTCATTTTCGGTTACGGCGAAACTCTGTTGATATCGCGGGGGAACATCGTCGCTTCGCGAACGTTCTTCGCTCCCAAAAGGTGCATCGTGAGGCGTTCCAAGCCGATTCCCAAGCCGCCGTGCGGAGGCGCGCCGTATTTGTGGAGCATAAGATAGGTAGCAAACTCCTCGGGATTCATTCCGAGCTTTTGCATCTTTTCTACCTGTTCGTGATAGTCGTGTACGCGTTGACCGCCCGAAGTGATCTCAAGCCCTCTGAAAAGAAGGTCGAACGAAAGCGTATATTCGGGGTCTTCGGGGTCGTCCATCGTGTAGAACGGGCGCTTTTTCGAGGGGTAATGCGTGATGAAAATGAAATCGGAATTAAACTGCTTTTTCGCGTATTTTCCAAGGAGCTGTTCTTCTTCGGGGTCGAAATCCTTCATATCCGTAGGCTTATACTTGAAGGTTTTCATAATGATCTCTTTTGCTTCCATAAACTTCAAAACGGGAATTTCTTTGATCTCGGGAATCTCGATATGCAAAAGCTCCACTTCGTTTTTATATTCCGTTTTTAAGAGGTTCATAATATATTTCAGCGCGCCCGCTTCCATATTCATAATATCCTCGAAGCTATCGATAAAGCCCATTTCGAAGTCCATTGAAATATATTCGTTCAAGTGACGGCTCGTGTCGTGGTGCTCCGCTCTGAATACGGGCGCGATCTCGAACACTCTTTCGTAGACCGCGACCATCGCCTGTTTATAAAGCTGCGGGGACTGAGCAAGATACACTTGTTTTCCGAAATAGTCGAGCTTGAACACGTTCGTGCCGCCCTCCGCGCCCGCGAAATTGATCTTCGGGGAATGGATCTCGGTGAAGCCTTCTTTCGACAAAAATTCTCTGAACCCGCGCTGGATACCTTCTTGCAATTTAAAGATCGCGCGTTCCTTAGGGTTACGGAGCGTAACGGGGCGATAATCGAGCTTAGTCGAAAGGTCGCAGTTGACCTGTTTTTTCGTGATCACGACGGGCGGGATTTCCGCGGGATGCGACAAAAGGCAGATATCGTGGATCTGCAATTCGTAGCGTTTACTGCCGTCCTTGGTTTCGCCCGCGACGACTTTACCCGTGATCTTTGCCGCGCACTCCTCTTTCACGTCCTCGCTCATACGGTAATCGGAGAAAGATTCCGCGTATACGCATTGAATGGTTTCGCGAGCCGTACGTAAAATGACGAACGCGAAATCGGACATCATACGGATATTGTGAATCGTACCCGTGATAGTGATCACTTGATCTTCATACTTTTCGAAATCGGAAAAAGCCACCGTGTTCTTTTTCGTTTCACCGTTAATAACCATAACAACCTCTTTTATTGCCGCGCTTACTTCTCGCGCGCAACTTTTTTATTTAAAATTTCACTTACTATTTTAATTCGTTTGACAAAAAAAAGCAAGAATTTTATAATAGTTTTACAAAACTTTTTTTCAAAGGACGAAAATGCTATGCGCGTACTCGTGATCAACGACCTTTCTTGTGTGGGAAAATGTTCCCTCTCCGTCGCTTTGCCGATCATTTCCGCTTGCGGAGTGACCTGCGACGTGTTGCCGACGGCGATTTTATCCACGCACACGGGCGGTTTTGAAGGCTACACCTTCCGCGACCTCACCGACGATCTTCCCGAGATTTTGAAGCATTGGAAAACGCTCGGGATCAAATTCGATTTTATTTACAGCGGCTATTTGGGGAGTATCCGACAGATCGAGCTCGTGTCTATTCTCAAACAAGAATTTTTGGCGGAAGACGGAAAATTTATCGTCGATCCCGTAATGGGCGACGACGGAAAGCTGTATCAGGGCTTTACCGAGGGATACGTGGAGAAAATGCGCGGACTTTGCAAAGAAGCCGATTATATTCTTCCCAACGTGACCGAAGCGTGTCTGCTCGCGGAACACCCCTACCCCGTCACGAAAGAAAACGCGCGCGAGGTATTAAATAAGCTCGCCGAGATATGTCCTTTCCCGATCGTTACGGGAATTACGGTAGAAAACGACGTCGCGGTATACTACACCAAGCGCGGACGCGGGATATTCTCTTTCACGCACGAAAACGTGCAAGGTTTTTTCTGTGGTGCGGGCGACGTATTCGCCTCGGCGTTCGTGGGATGCTTGGCGAACGGAATCCACGAAGCCAAAGCCATCTATCTCGCTTCCGAATTTACCGCCAAAACCATTCGTCGCTCGGCAAGAGAAGTAGACGATAAGCGATACGGGTTAAGCTTCGAAAAGGAAATTTTAGGTTTTTTGGATAGCCTTTTATTCTCTTGACAAACGCAAAAAAATATTGTATACTGTTAGTGAATCTGCGGTGTACGGAGTTCGGTATAAACGTAATCCACGATATTAAATCGGGAGCTGTTCGTTCGTGGCGATAGACAAGGTCTGTATCATTCGGAAAGTTCGACGCGTCAAGACGCGGCACCCACCTGCTGAAAGCGGGTTAACCTTTTGCCGAAATGCGGCACAGGCGGATTTCTCTTTAAAAACACAAGGAGTAGCGATGGCTACTCCTTTTTTCCTTTTTTATTAGCAAGTCAAGAAACTCAGTTTCTTGTGGGGCGCAGGGGCAACGCCCCGCAATATCGGACTCCAAAAAGCAAAATGAAGTTTTGCGTCTTTCGCCCTATGGGCGATTATGCAATCAAAGATTGCAAGAAAGCGCAACCTATCGGTTGCTTACTTTGGGCATACTTTTCGTGGGCTCTGCCCACACCCGCGAAAGGATAATCCCCTCGACCCTTTACTCAAACTGCCGTTTCTCGTTCGGATTGCGTTTTTAAGTATTCCACCGCGCTTTGTTCGCGCTTGTCGATCGTGTACGTAGGCACGAGCTTTTTCACCGATTCTTTCATTCCGTCCGTTTCGCTGTACGCCTGAGCGTACATTTCGTCGAGCGTAGACCAAAGGTTGTCCTCGTCGAGCGGTATGGGTTTTGCAACGCTGATCAGTCCGTTCGCCGTTTTTTGTAAGCCCTCTTCTTCCATCAGACGTTCCTCGAAAAGCTTTTCACCCGGCCGAAGCCCCGTGCATTTGATTTCAATATCCACGCCGGGTTCTAAACCCGAAAGCTTGATAAGGTTATACGCAAGATCGTAAATTTTTACGGGTTCACCCATATCTAACACGAAGATCTGTCCGCCCTTCGCGTACGCACCCGCTTGCAACACGAGGGAAACCGCTTCGGGGATCGTCATAAAATAACGGATAATGTCCTTGTGCGTGACGGTGACGGGTCCGCCCTCGGCGATCTGCTTTTTAAAAAGCGGGATCACAGAGCCGTTCGAACCCAATACGTTACCGAAACGAACGGCAACGAAGTTGGTGGTTTTGCTGTGCTTGCCGATCGTCTGCACGATCATTTCGCAAATGCGCTTACTTGCGCCCATTATATTCGTGGGATTCACCGCTTTGTCCGTGGAAATTTGCACGAAGGTTTTCACGCCGAACTCGTCCGCTGCCCGCGCTACGTTGAGCGTGCCGAATACGTTGTTTTTTACCGCTTCGTTAGGACTGGTTTCCATCAGCGGTACGTGTTTATGCGCCGCCGCGTTAAAAACGATCTCGGGACGATGCTTTTCAAACAAGTCGCGTACCTTACCCCGATCGCGAATACTTCCGATCAATACCAACAAATTGAGATCTGCATATTTACGTTTGAGTTCCTGCTCGATCTCGTAGGCATTATTCTCGTAAATATCGAAGATGATCAGTTGTTTTGGATTATGCGAAGCGATCTGACGGCAAAGCTCGCTGCCGATCGACCCGCCGCCTCCCGTGACGAGCACGGTTTTGCGTTCTATGTACTCCATAATCTCGTCGAGGTTGACTTGGACTTGATCGCGACCCAAAAGATCAACGATATCGACCTGCCGAAGCTGGGAAACGTTGACTTGACCGCTCGCAAGCTGATATATCCCCGGCAACACCTTCACGGGCACGCCCGTCGCCTGACAACGGCGGATAATGTCGCTCACCGTCTTTTTTCCGACGGAGGGCATCGCGATAAAGATCTGTTCTACGTCGTAATCGTGTACGGCTTCTTTTACGTCTTTCATCGTTCCCGCGACCTTAACGCCGTAGATCTTACGCCCCGTAAGACTCGGATTATCGTCTAAGATACAAACGGGCAAATACTCGACTTTCGCGGAATTCACCATTTCTTTGATCAGCGCAGTACCCGCCTCGCCTCCGCCCACGACCATAACGTGTTTCTTGTTCGATCTGCGTTTTCTGAGCCAGCGACGCGTGGCGCGAACGATCCGTTTTGAAAAACGGGAAGTCCCGACCAAACAGAACAGCAAAGCCGTGTAGACGATCACGCAACTGACGCCGATCCCGTGGCGGTAGCCGTACGCTACCGAAAAAATCAAGTTGATAAAGCCGATAGCCCCCGAAGCCAAACCGACGCGGATCCCGTCGATAATGTTTACGGAGGCAAAGATCATTGAATACAATCCCACGAGCGCAAACACGGCGATCGCCAAGAGAATATTCGCTTTGATCCATAAATCCACGGGCAGAGAAAATTGGAAATCTCCCGTCGTCGCAAACAGCGAAAAAACTGCCGACGCGTAGACGAATAGTATATCAGCGAGCGGCAGTAAGATTCCGATTACCGTTTTCAATTTTCCTTTTCCCATCATTCTTCCCCTTCTTGTTTATTCTTCCCCTGTTTGCGAAGCCTCCGTCGGCAACGCATCGTTTTTCTCATCTTGCGTGGCGGCGACTTCCTGCACTTGGTCTTGCTCCGCTTCGCCTTCCTTCATAACGGCGTCCCCTTCGACGATATCCGAGCCTTTCAATACGACCGCTATCGTTTTGAAAAAAATTTTAAAATCTTTTCCGAAGGTGATTTTCTTTGCGTATTCGCCGTCCAATTCGGCTTTTAATTTCATATCGATAAGTTTATCTCTGCCCGAGATCTGCGCCAAGCCCGTCAAGCCGGGACGAACGCTCATAGCCCCCGTTTGCTCCCTATATTCAAGCAATTCGGTTTCCGTATCCACTACGGGGCGAGGACCTATAATCGACATATCGCCTTTTAAAATACAAAAGAGTTGCGGCAATTCGTCAAGACTCGTCTTGCGCAAAAACTTCCCTGCGTTGGTGATATATTCGTCGCTTTTCATCAAGCGGGTCGGCAAATCCTTCGGCGCGTCCGTGCGCATACTTCTGAATTTATAAAATTTAAAAGGTTTACCGTTTTTACCAACTCGTTCCGTTTTGAAAATCACGGGTCCCTCGCTGTCGCATTTGATAACGATCATAATCAACAGCATCGGGACGGAAAGCACTACGATCCCTAAAAAGCTAAAAACGATATCGAACCCTCGTTTAAAAAATTTTCTGTACATCTTCTTTCTTCTTATTTTCTCGTGTCGGGAAAGCCTTTGCCTATTGCAAATCTTTCTTAGAAATTATAGCATACTTTCTGTATAAAGTCAATAAGATTTTCCGCGTCTTTATCCCGTAATAAAAATTTTTTCATTTTTTTGAAAATTTTTTATGCAAACGCCTTTCATATTATTGAAAATTTAAAAGAAATTTGTTATAATAATTGCGTAATTTGGTCGTGTCTGCGCCGAATTAAAATTTATACTTATTCAAAGAGGATTTGTCAAATGGAAAAAATCTACACAGGTAAAACAAAAGACGTATACAAGCTCGAAAACGGCAACGTTCTTCTCAAATTTAAAGACGATTGCACGGGTAAAGACGGGGTATTCGACCCCGGTGAAAACACCGTCGGGCTCACGATCGAAGGGATCGGCAAGGCGAATTTGAAATCGTCCGTTTACTATTTCGAGCTTTTGAAAAAGGCGGGAATCAAAACGCACTACGTTTCCGCCGATATCGAAAACGCAACGATGGAAGTTCTCCCCGCAACCGTGTTCGGTCACGGCTTGGAGGTTATCTGCCGCTTGGTCGCAACGGGTAGCTTTATCCGCAGATACGGCGAATATATCGCGGACGGCACGAAATTAGAAGGCGGATACGTGGAATGTACGTTTAAAAACGACGCGAAGGGCGATCCCCTCGTTACGGCGGAAGGACTTGCGGCGCTCGGCGTTATGAGTGGCGAAATGTTCGATTCTATGAAAGAACAGACCTTGAAGATCACGAAAGTCGTTGCCGACGATCTCAAATCTATCGGGCTTGATCTTTGGGATATCAAGTTTGAATTCGGCTACAACAACGGCGAAGTGATTTTGATCGACGAAATCGCTTCGGGGAATATGCGCGTTTACAAAGACGGCAAGATCGTTGACCCCGTTGAGCTTACCAAGCTGATCAATAACAGATAAGTTCATTAAAGAAAGTTGAAAGCCACCCACTCGGGTGGCTTTTGTCATAAAAATAAGTTTTTATTCACAATTATTTTTTTCTATATATATCTCTTGTTCCACAATAACATAGGTATCTATTAAATCTCCTCCGTCGGGTGCGCTAATTTTTTCGTTTATATAATTTCTTAATGCCAGATACCTTTTTTGCAACTCTTTATCTTTTGTAAATATACATATTGAATATAACATTTCAAGATATAAACTCACAAAATGCCATTCTAATTTTTGCCGCGTTTGGATTGTCTTACGGATATTTTTTTCTGCTATATCCTCTTTCGTTTGTTTTTTCATTCTTTTTAATATCCTCATTTTTACTATTATTGGTAGTAAATATATAATACACTATCAATGCTAGTAAGTCAAGCATTTTTACTATCATTGGTGGTATAATTTAATAAAAAAGGAATATTTTTATGATTACACTTAATGAAATTCGGGAAAAGCTTATTGAAGCGATCAATCAAAGCGGTATGACTCAAAAACAATTAGCGGAAAAAATAGGAGTATGCCAACAAGCTATCGGGCAATATCTGCACCAAAACAAAATGCCCGCGCTTGATACTTTTGCAAATCTTTGCGCCGTGCTTGATATTGACGCAAATGAAATACTTTGTATCAAATAAAGTTTTAACGAATTTACACGAACCCTACGGGTTCGCCCGACGGAAGCACGCAACGAAAGAAGGATAGGCGTTTGCCTATCCTTCTTTTTCGTTGGTGCGTATCGTTTAATAAATACTTAATTGTAAGCGTTGGCTTAGTTTTTCTAATACTTTTTTGCCCGCAACGCTATTTCCTTTTTGATCTAACGCAGGAGAATATACACCTATTCCCATACGATTAGGAACGACTGCCATAATACCTCCGCCCACGCCGCTTTTTGCGGGAACGCCAACGTCGAGAGCAAATTCACCCGAGCCGTCGTACATTCCGCTCGTCGCTAAAATTGCATTGACGTAGCGAATATGATCTACTGACAAATGCAGTTCTTCCAGTCCTTCTTTTACACCGTGTTGAGAAAAAACAAACGCTATATTTGCCAAATCCAAGCAATTCACTTCTATCGAGCAAATTTTAAAATAAAAATCCACCAACGCTTCCACGTCCGCGTCGATCATTCGGTACGCCTTTAACATATACGCAAGCGAACGATTTTTATTTCCCGTTGCCTTTTCGGACAAATATACCTTTTCATTAACGGTCAATAAAGAATTTCCCGTTATTTTCTTGACTAAGGAGAATAATCTATGGAATTTTTCTTCATACGAGCTACCTTTTATTAGCGTACATAAAGCAATCGCGCCGGCGTTAATCATAGGATTGATATGTTCACTATTCAAAGCTTGATCGCTATAATTAAAAGCGTCGAAAGGTTTTCCCGTCGCTTCTACGCCCACTAAATTACGTACCGAACGACTATCGGTATCCGACAATGCGGTTAAAAGGATTAACGGCTTTATAATGCTTTGAATAGTAAACTTGACGTTATCATCTCCCGCAGAATAACGACCGTTATCGGTTATCACGCAAACACCCAACTCGTTCGCATTCGCTTTAGACAATTCTGGAATATAGTTTGCAACTTTTCCTTTTTGCGTATAGGATCGACATTCGTCTATAATATTGTTAAGCAAATTTTGCATACGTTCTTTCCCTCCCCCGATTTTGTTAAACAAATAACCTAAATCGTCCACTCTCTTATAGAGGCGTTCGATTTAGGTTGTTAGTGGTGACCCGTACGGGACTCGAACCCATGATACCACCGTGAGAGGGTGGTGTCTTAACCGCTTGACCAACGGGCCATAATCAACTATTTAATTTTTCTCGCCCGTAACTTTGAAAAAGATACGCGCTCGCGAAACTGCTTATGTAGTATATCACATTTTTCGCGGAATATCAACTGTTTTTTAAGCTTGAAAACGATTTTTATAAAAAAATTTACGCAAACGCTAAAAAACGGCGCGAATTTCGCGCCGTTTTCCGTGCTTTGGTTAGTCCTCCAAGCCTTCGTTCAGCTTTTTGAGCAAGGTTTCCAGATCTTCGCCGTGCACTGCAACCGCTTCCGCGACCGTTTCACCGTGCGCCATCGCACAACCGAAACAATGCATTCCCGCTTCCATCAAAATCTCGGGCGCGTTGGGGTTGATCTGCAAGCAATCCGCAATTAAGGTATCTGCCGTGATCTTTGCCATAGTTTTCTCTCCTTTTTCATTATTTACATTCTTATTTTAACACATTTTTATGAAAATTACAAGGTTTCCGCAAGGTATTTCAGCGATAAATCCAAAAAACTTTTTTTACGGGCTTATTTTCGTTCGTTTTAATCCTCTCGTTTTTGAGCATCGCACGCATAATTCCCTGCACTTTTTCAAACTGCTTTTCACAGCCCGCTTCCTTGATCTTACCTTTGATTAAACGGTAATCGGGCGCACGCGTATCCAAATTATGCGCGTCCGTACCCAAACAATGCACGAACCCTTTTTTGAGCATCGCAAACGCCAAAGAAGCGTTGCGTTTATCGACGAACGAGCCCGTCGTGACCTGCAAAAGCCAGCCGCGGCGAACGAAGTCGTTTAAGATTTTCGGATTTTTATGCACTTCTTCGTATCGTTCGATATGCGCAAGCACGGGAACGCGCTCTGATTCCGAAGCGAGCCGCGCGAGCCTTTCGAAAAGACTTTCCGACCATTCTTCTTCAAACGGCAATTCCACGAGGACGTAGCGGGTATTCTCGATCGAAAGCGATTGAAACTGCTCCGCGGAAAGATGCGTTTCCGTTTCAAACCGAACCTCCGCGCCGAGCCTTATCCGTAATTTTTCGGGAATTTCCGTTTTGATCTTTTCAAAAGCCTTTTCACGCGCGTCTAAAAACTGTTCGGGATTACGAATTTTTGCATAATAATGCGGCGTAAAAAGAAGCGTGGTGACCCCTTGCGCGGCTTCTGCTTGGAGTAAGTCGAGCGAGGTCCTTTCGTCTTGTGCGCCGTCGTCAAGGCGAGGCAAGATATGCGTGTGAAAATCGATCATACGTCCTCTTTTTGGATAGCGGCGCGGAAAAGCTCCGTCGCCGCCTACCTTCCGTTTTCTTATTTAAAGTATTGAACGCCGCTTTCGAAAATCTTCATATCGAAGTTGCCTTCAACGTTCTTATAAAGGTTTTCGCCCTTGCGTTCGCTGTGCCCCATTTTTCCAAGCACTCTGCCGTCGGGCGAGGTAATGCCTTCGATCGCCCACGTCGAGCCGTTGGGGTTGAAGGGAGATACCATCGTCGCGTTGCCGTTAAGATCGGCGTACTGCGTGGCGACCTGACCGTTTTTCTTCATTTTTTCAAGCTCGGCAATCGGCGCGACGATCTTACCTTCGCCGTGGGAGACGGGTACTTTATACACTTCGCCGACCTTACAAGCGGACAGCCAAGGCGAAAGCGTAGAGGCAACGCGGATATCCACGATCGTGGATACGTGGCGGGAAATGTTGTTATAGGTGAGCGTAGGCGAATTCGCCGTCATTTCCGTCACGTGGCCGTAGGGCACGAGCCCGAGCTTGATAAGGGCTTGGAAGCCGTTACAGATACCCAGCGCAAGCCCGTCTCTGCTGTGTAAAAGCGCCTCTACCTGTTCGGCGATATACGGGTTACGGAAGGTCGTTGCGATAAACTTACCGCTGCCGTCGGGTTCGTCGCCGCCCGAGAAGCCGCCGGGGAAGGCGATAATATTCGCGTTTTTGATCGCTTTGACGATCGCCGCAACACTTTCTTCGATATCCGCCGCCGAACGGTTTTTCACGACGACGGTTTCCGTTTCCGCGCCCGCTAAGCGGAACGCGCGCGCCGTGTCGAGCTCGCAATTCGTGCCGGGGAATACGGGGATAAACACTCTGGGCTTCGCGATCTTTGCGCCTACGCCCGCAAACGGCTTATACGCCGTCGAGTTCTTGCCGTCGAAATCGCAATTTTCCGCGTTTCCTTCGGCAGGTGCGGTAGTCGCAAATACGCCGTTTAACGCACCCAGGTATGCGTTCGCCGTCTTGCAAAGGCAAACTTCTTCGCCGTCGCAAACGAATTTATCGCCGACGACTTCCCCTACGAATTTTTTATCGATACAAGCGCAAAGCTTGCTTTCGTCTTTGAGCGAAACGACGAGATCTCCGTAAGCTTCCGTGTACAGCTCGTTTGCCGAAAGCGCGAACTTCACGCCCAGCTCGTTGCCGAGCGCGGACTTGATCACCGCCGCGCCGATACCGCCGTTTTCCGCGACGGTGGCAAACGTGATATTCCCGTTTTCGATATTTTCATACACGACCTCGTAGACCTTTTTCAACGCTTCGAAATCGGGCACGGACTGGCCGTCCTTGGGTACGGGAATATGATACAGTTTTTCGCCGCCTTTTAAGACGTTAGTGATAAGCTTGCTCGCTTTTGCAGGAGCTAAGGCAAACGAGATCAGCGTGGGCGGAACGTGGATATTTTCGAACGTACCGCTCATAGAGTCCTTACCGCCGATCGCGCCGAGGCCTAAACCGATCTGCGCGTATACCGCGCCGAGGAGAGCGGAGGTCGGAACGCCCCAGACCTTCGCTTCCTTCGTCATTCTCTGGAAGAATTCCTGCAAGGTCAAACGGATATCCGAGTATTTTGCGCCCGTCGAAACGACCTTGGAAACAGAACCTACGATGGAATATATCGCGCCGATAAACGGGCTGGTTTCCATCAGATACGGGGAATAGCCGTATGCGGAAACGGTGCAAACGTCCGTTTCGCCGCCGCAGATCTTCGCCGCCATTGCCACGGCGGGCGTTCTTTGCGTTTTGCCGCCCCAAGGCATATAGACCGTTCTTGCGCCGATCGTCGAGTCGAAGGTTTCCGAAAGTCCTTTCTTCGCGCAAACGTTGAGGTCGGACATTACTTTTTCCGTTTCTTTTGCGAACGACAAGCTCTGCTTTGGATCGAACCAGTCGGTTACGTTATCGCAAATTTCCGCTTGCGTTTTCTGTTTCACGCCGTTCGTATCGAGGAATTCGCGCGCGATATCCACGATCTCCCGACCCTTTAAGAGCATTTTCATTCTGCCCGTGTCGGTTACCGTTGCCACGGGGGTTGCGGAAAGGTTTTCTTCCGCCGCGAGCGCGATAAAGGAATCTACGTCCTTTTTATCCACGACCACCGCCATACGCTCCTGCGATTCGGAGATCGCAAGCTCCGTGCCGTTCAAGCCCTCGTATTTTTTAGGGACTGCGTCGAGGTTGATCGTGAGCCCGTCCGCGAGCTCGCCGATCGCGACGGACACGCCGCCCGCGCCGAAGTCGTTACATTTTTTGATCTTTCTCGTCGCTTCTTTATTGAGGAAGAGTCTTTGCAATTTTCTTTCGGTAAGCGCGTTGCCCTTTTGCACTTCCGCGCCGCAGGTTTCCACGGAGTGGGAATCGTGCGCCTTGGAAGAACCCGTCGCGCCGCCGCAACCGTCGCGGCCCGTTTCGCCGCCGAGCAAGATAATCACGTCGCCCGCCTTAGGCTTTTCGCGGTAGACCATTTCCTTTCTCGCTCCGCCCACGACGAAGCCCGTTTCCAAGCGTTTTGCCTTATACCCTTCGTGATAGACTTCGTCTACGATACCCGTCGCAAGCCCGATCTGGTTGCCGTAGGAAGAAAATCCCGCCGCCGCTCTTTGCGTGATCGCACGCTGAGGGAGCTTGCCCGCAAGGGTGTCTTCGAGTTTTTCTCTGGGGTCGGAAGCGCCCGTCAAACGCATCGCCTGATACACGTAAGTTCTGCCGCTCAAAGGATCGCGGATCGCGCCGCCAAGACAGGTTGCCGCGCCGCCGAACGGTTCGATCTCCGTCGGGTGGTTATGCGTTTCGTTCTTGAACATAACGAGGTATTTTTCCGTTTTTCCGTCGATCTCCGCGTCGATACAGATCGAGCAAGCGTTGATCTCGTCGGAAATATCGAGATTGTCCAATTTGCCGTCCTTTTTCAGCTTTTTCGCCGCGATCGTCGCAAGATCCATAAGGCAGGGATACTTGTCTGGACGGCTGCCGTTGAGTTCTTTATACAGCTCCTCGTAGAGATGATACGCCTTTTCGATGGACTTGTTTTCGGAGGTGATCTTCACATTTTTCAGTTCGGTGGCAAAC
>JAFURH010000074.1 GCA_017471945.1 Clostridia bacterium
GCAAAAACTGTTTACGAGGTGAACGCTATGAAAAAATCCCGCGAACGGTTTTTAGATCTCGTCGTATACGAAATTTATCCGAGGAGCTTTCGCGATTCGAACGGCGACGGCGTAGGCGATCTGCGCGGCGTTATTGAAAAAATCGACCATTTATCCGAGCTCGGCGTAAACGCCGTTTGGCTTTGCCCCTGCTATCAAAGCCCGAACGCCGACAACGGTTACGATATTTCCGATTATCGGAAAATCGCTCGGGAATTCGGTACTCTTTCCGATTGGGAAGAGCTCGTCGAAAAGCTCCACGCGCGCGGGATAAAGCTGTTTATGGACTTGGTGGCGAATCACACGTCCGAAGAGCACCCTTGGTTCAAAGAAGCCCGAAAATCAAAGGATAATCCGTATCGAAACTATTATTATTGGTCGAAAACGCCCGCGCCGAATTGGAAATCCCTCGTCGGCGGGTCGGCTTGGGAATTGGATAAGCAGACGGGGGAATATTATCTTCATTCGTTTGCTAAGCCGCAACCCGATCTGAGCTGGACGAATCCGAAAGTGCGCGAGGAAATGCGCGCCGTCGTGGAGTTTTGGGTGCAAAAAGGGGTAGACGGTTTCCGTTGCGATATGTTGGATTTTATCGCGAAGGAGTTCAAAAAAGGAAATATGTACGCAGGGGCAAGTTTGCATAGATACTTGCGTGAGCTTTTTGCGGGCGTAAATGCAAAAAATCTCTTTACGGTTGGGGAATGTCAGTCCGACGAACGTTCGATCAAAGCCGTTTGCGGTGAAAATCGCAAAGAGCTCGTTTGTTCCTTTCAATTCGAGCATTTTTCGGTGGGCAGAAAGGATAAATTCACGCCGAAAAAGTTCACGCTCGACGAGGTGAAAAAAATCCTCGTCAAATGGCAGAATTTCACGCAGGAAAACGACCTGCTTTATACGCTTTTCACCGATAACCACGATCAACCCTTTTATCTTTCGAGGCTTGGAAACGATCGAGAGCTTCGCTACGAATCGGCGACGATGTTCGCGACGATGTTTTTCCTTCTTCGCGGTATTCCGTTTCTCTATCAAGGGCAGGAATTCGGCGCGGCAAATCCTTGCTACGAGCGTATCGACGAATTCGACGATATCGAAACGTTTAAATTTTGGAAGGAGAAAAAAGCGAAGATACCCGAAACCCGTTTAATGGAAAAGATTAATTTCGGCAGTCGGGATAACGCCCGCCGCCCGATGGCGTGGACGGACGAAGCGCCGTATTTCGGGTTCAGCGAAAAGGGGAGTTGGATTCCCGTTCATTCCCGCGCGAAAGAAATCAACCTCGAAAAGGATAAAAAATCCGAAAAATCGGTGTTCGCGTTTTATCAAAAATTGCTCGCGCTCCGAAAAAAATATAAAGCGTTCCGCTGCGGCTCGTTCCGCGCCTTGAAAAAAGGCAAGGGCTGTTTCGTTTACGAGCGGACATATAAAAAAGAAACGTTTACCGTCGTATGTAATTTTGAAACGCCACGCGAAATTTTCATAAAAAACGCGGGTGAGAAAATTTTTTCGAATTATTCCGCGGAAACGGGAAACGGGATTTATCGACCGTACGAGATCGCAGTTTACCAAAAATCAACCTGAGAACACTAAAAATCAACAACGCCCCATCGGATTTTTTCGACAGGGCGTTTTTGGTTAAAAATCAGCCAAAAAAGCATATAAAATTTTTCTTCCAACAGTTGACATTGTAGGCAAGGAATGTTATAATAAATATAATGTTATGTGATTTATTCACATTTTGTTTTTGTTAAGGAGAAAAGCTATGAAGTATCAGTATATTCACGATTTTAAAAAGCTTGGATTCGGTATGTTCGTCCATTTCGGGCTTTATAGCGTAGCGGCAAAAGGGGAATGGTATAAGGATATGCATCGAGTTTCGCACGAAAAATACGAGAAACTCGTCGCGAAATTCAAGGTAAAGAAAACTTGGGCAAAAGAACTCGTTTCTACCGCGAAAAAAGCGGGTTGTAAATACATAACGTTGACTACCCGTCATCACGACGGTTTCTCGCTGTTCGACACTTGCGGACTTAACGACTACGACGCGCTTCATTCTCCTACGGGGCGCGATTTAGTGCGCGAATTTGTGGACGAGTGTAATAAGCAGGGGATCGTGCCTTTCTTCTATCACACGCTTTTAGATTGGCGGCATCCTTATTATCATACGAATTTTCCCGTATATATCGACTATTTGATCGACAGCGTAGAAATTCTTTGTAAAAACTACGGCAAGATCGGCGGACTTTGGTTCGACGGTATGTGGGATAAGCCCGACGCGGATTGGCAAGAAGACAGACTGTACGCAACCATCAGAAAATATCAGCCCGAGGCTATGATCATCAACAATACGGGGCTTTCGGCGCTCGGCGAAGTCGGGCATCCCGAGATCGACAGCGTAACCTTCGAACGCGGTAAGCCCGCGCCCGTAGCGCAAGGCGAAAAGCCGATCGCAGGGGAAATGTGTCAGGTATTCAACGATCATTGGGGCTATGCGGAAAACGATATCAATTATAAGCCCGTAAAAGCGATCATCGAAAACCTCGTGGATTGCAGATATTGCAATTGTAATTTCCTTTTAAACGTAGGACCTATGGGGAACGGCTCGCTTCGTCCGATCGACGCGGCGATGCTCGGTGAGATCGGCAAATGGGTCAAGGCGAATAAGAACTTTATCTATAACGTCGTTTCGACGGAGATCGAAGCGGAAAACGCGTGCGTTTTGAAAGACGAAAAATATTATTATGCCGTAGTAAAAGACGTTGCGATGTCTGCAAACGTGAACGTCGCGCTTGGGGGAACGGTTGCTTCCGTGAAAATTTTAACGGATAAGAAAATGAAAAATGCTCGTTGGCTGGATACGGGCAAAGCGGTGAAAGTTAAGAAAAATTCCTTCGAGGCAGAGCCTTTTTTCTACGGAACGAGTCGCAGCGTGCGAGTGCTCAGATTCGAGCTTAAATAAATCAAAATAAAACACGGGAAAGATAGTTAAATGGCAAATGCAATCGCTAAATTAAAACACGCGTTGGAAACGACGGATCTGACCGACTACGCGGCGATTCCGTTTTGGAGCTGGAATAACGAGTTGGACGAGGACGCGCTTATTCAGCAGATCGTGGAAATGAAACAGGCGGGTATGGGCGGCTTTATTATGCACGCGCGTATCGGTTTGACGACGGAATATCTCGGCGAAAAATGGTTTTCTTGTATCGACGCTTGCTTGAAAAAAGCAAAAGAACTGGGTATGAACGCTTGGATCTACGACGAAAACGGTTGGCCGAGCGGCTTCGTGGGCGGCAAGCTCTTGGAAAAGGAAGAATACAGAGCGCAATTTTTAGAATACGAAGTGAAGCCTGCTTTCGATGCGGACGCCTTCTGTGTATTTGAAAAAACGAACGCGGGATTTATTCGCTTATACGGCGATCTTGACGGCGTAAAAGAGTATCATTCGGTATATCTCCGTACAAGCCCCGCGAACACGGATATTTTGAATCCTGCGGTAGTGGACGCGTTTATCAAGGAAACGCACGAGCAATATTATAAGCGTTTTCCCGAAAGCTTCGGAAAAGAACTCGTTGGTTTTTTCACCGACGAGCCGCAGTATTACCGTTGGGCGACTCCGTACACGAACGAGGTTAAAAAGCTTTTTAAAGAAAGATATAACGAGGACGTTTTGAACGGGCTCGTATACCTTTTCGTTCACGACGAACGCGGCTACGAGTTCCGCACGAAATATTTCACGGCGATGAACGAGCTTTATACCGTAAATTTCTATAAAAAATTATACGATTGGTGCGAAGCGCATAACTGTAAACTTACGGGACATTCTATCGAAGAAACCTACCTTTGCGGGCAAATGCTCGGCGGCGCGGACGTTATGACTTCTTACGAATACGAGCATATTCCCGGTATCGACTGGTTGGGGCGCGTTTGCGGGAAAGAACACTCGCCCAAGCAGATCGGCAGCGTTGCCGCGCAGCTTGGCAAAAAACAGGTTTTAACGGAAACGTTCGGTTGTTCGGGCAACGACGTGACGCCCCGCGAGCTCACCGCGATCGGAGAATACCAATATTTTCACGGCGTAAGCTTAATGTGCCATCACCTGTTGCCGTTTTCTATGGCGGGGCAGGGCAAGCACGACCATCCGCCCGTATTTTCCAAACAGAATAATTGGTTCGATCAGTTCAAGGTGTTTAACGATCATTTCACCAAACTTGGGTATTTGATTTCAAACACCACGGAAACGTACGACGTAGGCGTTCTGCATCCTATGCGCGCCGCGTATTTAGACTACGTTCGCACGGAGGACGGCGCTTCTCTTTGGGCGCTCGAAAACGCGTTTAACGAGCTTTTAGACGAGCTTAGGAAAAACGGCGTCCGTTTCCAGTTTATCGACGAAACGATTTTGAAAAAATACGGTAAGGCGGAAGGCGATAAATTGGTCGTCGGAAATTCGGCGTACGATAAAATCATTTTGCCGAAAATGCCGTCGATCGCGAAATCCACCTACGAGCTTTTAAAGTCGTTTAGAGGGAAAATCCTTCTGACGGACGAAATTAGCTATATCGACGGTAAGAAAGCGAAGGTGGAACTTGCTTCCAACATTTCGTTCGAGGAGATCGTGGCTGGCCGCGGTATTTTGTACGGCGCGCCCGACGGAAGATCGACTATGACGTCGAGAACGGGCGAGTTCGGCGAGTTCGTATTTATCAAAAATCTTTCCGAAAAGGAAAGCAGTACGGTATACATAGAAAACGGCGGCTCGACCTATCAGGCGTTCGACCTCGAAACCTTCGAGCTTACGAATATTACGGACGAAATGACGATCGAGAAATGCGGAAGTTTGATGCTCGTCAAATCCGACGAGGCGAAACCCGAAAAGAAAGAATACGTTTCGGAAAATATCACTTCTTCGTTCGCCGTGACGGATATCACGGAAAACTATCTCGTAATGGATAATGCGGCGTATAGTAAAGACGGCGTGAATTTCAGCGAAACGGCGAATATCCAAAAGCATTTCGAAACGATTTTGCGAGAGGACTATAAAGGGGATCTTTATATCCGTCAAACGTTTACGCTCAACGATAAAATGCCGTTGAAACTTATTTTGGAAAGATGCCGTTACAAATCCGTGACGCTTAACGGCAAAGAACTCGCTCTCGGCAAAAACGATTTCGATATCTATTTCCGCGAAGCGGATATCACGGGCGTAGTGCAGATCGGTGAAAACGAGCTTGTCTATTGCGTGGACTATTATCAGCACGAAGGCGTTCATTTTGCGCTGTTCGATCCGATGGCGACGGAGAGCGTAAGAAATTGTCTGTACTACGACACGCATTTGGAAAACACCTATTTGAAGGGCGATTTTGTCGTCAACGCCGATCATTCGATCTCGGCGCGCAAACAATTGCCGCCTATGTCGTCGGATAACTATCAGCACGGCTATCCGTTCTTTAAGGGCGTTGTAACCTTGCAAGGGGAATACGACTACGATGGCGAAGGCTCGCGTATTCTCTCGCTTGAAAAAGGAAAATTTCTCGTTGCGGAGCTTTCCGTCAACGGCAAAAAAGCGGATATGATTTTCGATAAGAAGTTGGATATCACGCCGTATTTGGCGGCTGGCAAAAACGAAATCGTAATCAAAGTGCGTTCTTCGCTTCGCAATCTGTTCGGCCCTCATCACTATCACCACGAGGTATGGGGAAAGGACGTTCTCAGCGTATGGCCGACGATGTTCACCTTCCGCGGCGAATGGAAGGACGGACCGAAAAACTTTACGCCCGAATATTATTGTATGCCGTTCGGCGTGGACGAAATCAAAATGTTGAAAGAACTCAAAAATTGTATATAAAAAAGAATTTTGACTGAATAAAAATCTTTTTTGGCTTGTAAATCAAATGAATTGTTGTTAAAATAAATAATATGATAAAATCATAAAAATAAAAAAAAGGGAGATAAAAAATTATGGCAAAATCAAGACTCATCGGGGATTACCCCGTAATCGGCATCAGACCTACCATCGACGGCAGACGCGGACCTTTGAAAGTGCGCGAATCCCTCGAAGTGCAGACGATGAATATGGCGAAGAATGCGGCGAAGCTCATTAGCGAAAACGTTTTCTATTCGAACGGCGAACCCGTCAAAGTCGTGATCGCAGACACGACGATCGGCCGCGTTGCGGAAGCGGCGGCTTGCGCGGATAAGTTCAAAAAAGAAGGCGTGGATATCACGCTTACCGTAACGCCTTGTTGGTGCTACGGCTCGGAAACGATGGATATGGATCCTATGACGATCAAAGCGGTTTGGGGGTTCAACGGCACGGAACGTCCGGGCGCGGTATATCTTGCGGCGGTGCTCGCAGGTCACGCTCAGAAAGGGTTGCCTGCGTTCGGCATTTACGGACACGACGTACAAGACCTTGACGACACCTCTATTCCTTGCGACGTTGCGGAAAAGATCCTGCGCTTTGCGCGCTGTGCGGTCGCGGTTGCGACGATGCGCGGAAAATCCTATTTGCAGATCGGCTCGATCTGTATGGGGATCGCGGGTTCTATCGTGAATATCGAGTTGTTTGAAGAATACCTCGGGATGCGCGTGGAATCGGTAGACGAAGTGGAAATTATCCGCCGAATGACGGAAGGTATCTACGACGAAAAGGAATACCAAAAAGCGCTCAAATGGGTCAAAGAAAAATGCAACGCGGATTTCGATAAGAACCCTCCCGAGCTTCAAAGAAGCGCGGAGCAAAAGGAAAAGGATTGGGAATTCACCGCAAAGATGGCGTGCATCATCAAAGACCTTTTCAACGGCAATAAGAACCTGCCCGAAGGCGCGGAGGAAGAAATGGTCGGACATAACGCGCTCGTCGGCGGCTTCCAAGGTCAAAGACAATGGACGGACTTCTATCCCAACTGCGACTTCCCCGAATCCATTTTGAATTCTACTTTCGACTGGAACGGCGCAAGAGAACCGTATATCCTCGCGACCGAAAACGATACCCTCAACGGCGTATGTATGCTGTTCGGGAAGCTTTTGACGGGCAGAGCGCAGATCTTTGCCGACGTACGTACTTATTGGTCCGGCGACGCGATCAAGCGCGTAACGGGTTACGAAGTGGAAGGCAAAGCGAAAGAAGCGGACGGCTTCATTCACTTGATCAATTCGGGCGCGGCGTGCGTAGACGCTTGCGGCGAAGTGAAGGACGAAAACGGCAACGCCGTTATGAAGAGATGGTGGGAGATGACGGACAAGGATATCGACGCTTGTATGAACGCGACGACTTGGCCGTACGCAGACCTCGGTTATTTCCGCGGCGGCGGCTATTCTTCGAGATTCGTAACGCGTGCGGAAATGCCCGTCACGATGATGCGACTGAATATGGTCAAGGGGCTTGGTCCCGTAATGCAGATCGCCGAAGGTTGGACGGTTTCCATTCCCGACGAAGTTACGCATAAACTTTGGAAGAGAACGGACTACACGTGGCCTTGCACTTGGTTCGCGCCGAGAGTTACGGGTAAAGGCGCGTTCAAGAGCGCCTACGAAGTAATGAACAACTGGGGCGCAAACCACGGCGCGATCTCCTACGGGCATATCGGCGCGGATTTGATCACGATGTGTTCGATGCTTCGTATTCCCGTATGTATGCATAACGTAGACGAAGACAAGATCTACCGTCCCGCGGCTTGGAACGCCTTCGGTATGGATAAGGAAGGTCAAGATTATCGTGCTTGCAACGCTTACGGACCTATGTATAAGAATATTAAATAAGTAAAATCAAACGGAAGGCGGAATTCTTTGAAATTACGCCTTCTTTTTTTCTAAAACGCTTTACAGAACTTCGAATTTGTTGTATAATATAGATAATAAAACCGTAAAAGGAAGGAATTATGGATTATCGTAAAAATTATCAGAACTGGTTGACGGACGAAAGACTTTGCGAAGAAGGCAAAAAAGAGCTCGCGGCGATCGCGACCGACGAAAAAGAACAGGAGTACCGTTTCGGCGGCGAACTCGAATTCGGCACGGCGGGTATGCGCGGCGTGATCGGTTACGGTATGAATATGATGAACGTTTACACCGTTATGCGCGCTACGCAAGGACTTTCCGAGTTCGTAAAATCGCTTGGAAAGAGCGCTATGACTCGCGGGGTGGTCATTTCCTACGATACGAGAAGAAAATCCGAAGAATTTGCAAAAGCAGCGGCGGGCGTACTCGCGGCGAACGGAATCAAAGCGTATCTTTTTACCGACGTTCATCCCGTTCCTATGCTCTCCTATGCGGTGCGGTATCTCAAAACGATCGCGGGCGTTATGATCACCGCAAGTCATAACCCGAAGGAATATAACGGTTATAAAGTCTACGGCGAGGACGGCGCGCAAATGTCGCCCGAGGATACCGAAAAGGTAGTGGACTATATCAACGCGATCACGGACTATTTATCGGTCGAAGCGCTGAAAGAAAGCGAGTTGATCGTTCCCGTATCCGACAAACTCGACGAGGATTATATCAAAGAGCTTTCTTCTCTCACGCTCTCGCCCGAAGCGGTGAAAAAATGCGGGGCGGATTTAAAGCTCGTCTACACGCCCGTTCACGGTAGCGGCTATCGCCCCGTAATGGCGATCCTCAAAAAATTGGGTATCAACGTGACCGTGGTCGAGGAACAGACCAAAAAAGACACCGAGTTCTCGACGGTCAAAGTTCCCAATCCCGAATTTAAAGAAACCCTTTCAATGGGCATCGCACTTGCGAATAAGATCGACGCCGACGTCGTATTCGGCACCGACCCCGATTCCGATAGGCTCGGCGTTGCGATCAAAAACGAGGAGGGGGAATTCGTTGCGCTTTCGGGTAACCAAGTCGGGATCTTGCTTCTCGATTATATTCTGACCCGCCTTGCCGAGGACGGAAAGATGCCGAACAACGCGGCTGTCGTCAAGTCCTTCGTCACCACGGGTATGGCGAAAGCTCTTTGCGACGACTACGGCGTAGCTTTATACGAAACGCCCGTCGGCTTCAAGTTTATCGGCGAAAAGATCAAACAATGGGAAGCGGACGGAAAACATACCTACGTGTTCGGTTTTGAAGAATCCTGTGGGTATCTGCGCGGTACGCACGCCCGTGATAAGGACGCCGTCGTGGCTTCTATGCTCTGCGCGGAAATGGTTTGCTACTACGTTTCTGTCGGTAAAACCGTCTACGGCAGATTGCAGGAGATATATCAAAAGTACGGCTACGTGCTCGACAAGAAC
>JAFURH010000075.1 GCA_017471945.1 Clostridia bacterium
AAAAGCGACCGAAACGGTCGCTTTTCTTTTCGTTTCCCGAAAACGGCTTAGATAAAGCTCCAAATACAGCCGAAAAGGTATACCGCAAGCGCGATCCAGAAAATAACGCGCCAAACCAAGCCTTTCCCCGAAGCATAGTCGAGTGCAGGGAACGCAACCGCGATCGCAAGCGCAATTTTACCGACGAGGTTCAAGATCGCGCTGATCGTTCCGCCCAAAAAGCCGCCAAGTAAAAACAGAGCCGCCGAGATGATGATCGCCCAAAACGCACACATTTTGGTCAATCCGCTGTTAGATTTTTTTGCCATAGTAGTTTCTCCTTTACTATTTATTTTACCCGCGTTTCCGCGAATAATTCAAAGTGTTATTTCCACCCCGTGTACCTTGCAAAGCTTTTGCAAGATTTCCGAAAAAACGGGGGGCAGGGGGGCGTGAAAAGTCATTCTCTCCCCCGTAGAGGGGTGGGTAAGTTCGAGCCTGAACGCGTGCAGGAGTTGTCCTGAAAGCTCGAATTTCTGCTTTTTATATCCGTAAACGGGATCGCCCACCACGGGATGCCCCAAATGCTTGGCGTGCACGCGGATCTGGTGCGTTCTGCCCGTTTGAAGTGTAAATTTGCAAAGGGTATATTCCCCTCCGAATCGCGCGACCACTTCGTAGTCCGTAATCGCAATTTTTCCCCTGCCTTCGGGCAATACCGCCATTTTCAACCGATCGTTCGGCGAACGGCCGATATCCGTCGTCACTCTGCCGCTATCCGCTTTCAAATTTCCTTCCAAAAGCGCGTAGTAGTGACGGTGACAGCTTTTTTCGGCGATCTGCCCCGCAAGCGAGATATGCGCCTTATCGTTTTTCGCAACCACCAAAAGCCCCGTCGTGTCCTTATCGATCCTGTGCACGATCCCGGGGCGAAGTACGCCGCCGATACCGCTCAGCTTATCCAAATGATACAAAAGCGCGTTGACGAGCGTGCCTTCCGTGTTGCCGTTGCCGATATGCACGGTAAGCCCCTGCGGCTTGTTGATCACGGCAAAATCGTCGTCCTCGTAAACGATATCAAGCGGGATATTCTCCGCTTTGACGGAATATTCGACTGGTTCGGGAATTTCCACGACCACCTCGTCGCCTTTTTTGATCTCCGCGCCCGCTTTTAAGACGGGAACGCCTTTCACGCTCACGCGACCTTCCTCGATGAGTTTTTTGAGTCGGGAACGGGTAAACTCTTCCGTCTGTTCGCTCAAAAACAGATCGAGCCTTTTGTAGGGCTCTTCCGCCACGAACAACCGCTTATCCATTCTTTTTCTCTTTTTTCTTTTTTTGCTCTTCTTTTGCTTTTTCCTTTTCTTCAAGCTCTTTGGCAAGCGCCTTGTATTTCCCTACGGGGAAAAACGCGTCCCGATCAAAGAACAAAAACGCAAGGACCAAAAGCACCGCGCCCGCGGAGATAAAGAAGTCCGCGAAATTGCAAATTCCAAAACCAAGGCGGGAAATATTCACCATATCGCGCACGCCGACTTCGAGTCCGCGAATCCCGATCGCCCCCACTTCTTGCCATACTTTATAGTATACGCGGTCGATCAAATTTCCCGCGCCGCCCGCAACCACGAGCACGAGCGCAAAGCGCAAAAAGCTACGGCGTTTATCCGCCTTGAAATACAATACGCTCAAAAGGATCATCATCACCGCCGTCGCCGCGATCACGGCGATCTTTGCGGCGGGAGGCGCGTCGCTACCCATACCGTAAGAAATTCCGCGATTATAGGTAAAATCGATAGAGATCCAGCCGGGGATAATATCGATCGGAGAATTTTTGAGATCGGAAAAATAAATTTCCGCCGCCATTTTCGTGATAAGATCGACGATGATCAAGATACAAAACAGTAAGATTCCCCACAGCGAAGAGCCTTTGAGCGAATACCTGCCCCCCTCGTTTTCTATTTTCGGAGCTTTCATTCGGCTTTCCCCTTTTTCGTTTTTCGCGAATCGTCGCGGCGAATTTCCCCGATCATTTCCGCCTTTAAATCGTATAATTTTTCCGATAAGTCCACTTTATAAACCTGCGGCATATCCAACCGCAAATACTCCTCCCAGAACTTGGCAAGCTCCGCTTTCGAAAAAGCTCTCACTTCCGTGACCGAAGGGAATTCGTACACGAGTTTTCCGTTTTCCACGATGGTATGCTGTAATTTTTCCGCGCGGAAATTTTTCACCTCGCAACGCTTCCAAGTATCGATCGGGTGGAAGATCGTGATCGGCTCGTCGCCCGAAATCTCCTCGTCTTTGAGGGTGATGATATCCGCGATCGCCATTCCGCTTTCTTTATCGTATAATCTGTAAAGATTTTTAAACGACGGGTTGGTCACCTTTTCCGAGTTATCGGAAAGCTTGATCTTGGGGGTCACTTTGCCGTCTTTTCCGATCACCGCCGCAAGCTTATATACGCCCCCGAGGGCGGGTAAATCCTCCGAAGTGATCAGCTTCGTGCCGACTCCCCAGCTATCGATCTTCGCGCCCTGATGCACGAGCGAATGAATGAGCCGTTCGTCCAAATCCCCCGAAACGCAGATCTTCGCTTCTTGCAGCCCCGCCTCGTCGAGCATCTGACGGGCTTTTTTGGAAAAATACGCAAAGTCGCCGCTATCGAGCCGTATGCCCTTGGGCGTATGCCCCTTTTCTTTAAGCTCCTTTAACACCTTGATCGCGTTGGGAACGCCGCTACGCAACGTATCGTAGGTATCCACGAGCAACAAACAGTTATCGGGATAAATTTCCGCGTACGCCTTGAAGGCTTCGTATTCGCTGTCGAAATCCATTATCCAGCTATGCGCCATCGTGCCCGAAACGGGAACGTTAAAGGCTTGTCCCGCGATCACGTTGGAGGTGGAATCGCACCCGCCGATGATCGCCGCACGCGCGCCGTAAATCCCCGCGTCGGGGCCCTGCGCACGGCGCAATCCGAACTCCATTACGACCCCTTTTCCGTTCGTCGCGCGGCAGATTTTAGAAGATTTCGTCGCGATCAGCGTTTGGTGATTGATAATGTTAAGAATCGCCGTTTCGGCAAACTGCGCTTGGATAAGCGGAGCTTTCACGGTTAAAATAGGCTCGCTCGGGAACACCGGTTCGCCCTCTTTCACCGCGTACACGCTACCCGTAAACCGCATATTTTTCAAGTATTCGAGGAAGCCCTCGTCAAATAAATTCAATCCTCGCAGATACGCGATATCGTCGTCGTCAAAACGCCAGTTCAAAAGATAATCTATTGCCTGTTCGAGCCCTGCGGCGATCGAATAGGTGATCATTTTATTACGGCGGAAAAACAGATCGAACACGACTTCTTCTTCGTGCTTCCCGTGCTTATAAAACCCGTAACCCATCGTGAGCTGATACAAGTCGGTGAGTAAGGTAAGATTTCTCATTTTTCTTCTCCTTCGTTGACAAGAGGCGGCTGGTCCTCTTTTCGTTCTTTAAGCCTTCTCTTTTCAAGGTATCGAAGCAGGAAAAACACCGCGACGCCCAAAACGATCATCACGAGCGACCAAAACTGCGAAGGAGTGATCCCCGCCACCAGCTGTCCGCGATCGTCGTCGCGAAGGAACTCGATCAAAAAACGGAAAATACCGTATGCGATCAGATATACCGAAAGGTTATGCTTAAAATCTTTTTTCATCAATAACACGAAGCAGATCGCAAACAACAAGAACAAGAAGATCGCTTCGTAAAGCTGAGTCGCGTGAACGGGGTTGGGAAGGTTGGGGAACTGCACGCCCAAAAAGCTATCCGTTTCCTTACCGTAGCAACATCCTGCAAAAAAGCAGCCTACCCGCCCGAACGCGTGCGCGATGATAATGCAACAAGGACACATCGAGATCACGTCCGTCAATCGGGTCTTATAGCGTTTTCTAAAAATCGCGTAGCCGACCAAAAAGCTGATCACGCCGCCGATCAATCCGCCGATAAAGGTGATACCGCTATTGAAATTAAACCCGTTTTCGGGATTTTCGATATATTTATACGTCGCTTGAAAAAGCGCGGCAGAGCCGAAACCCAAAACGATCGCCACGATCGCGTTGAAAAAGATAAAATCGATAAACGCCTCTTCGATCTTCTTTTTCTTTCCGTAATAGTACAGCACCCCGAAACAAGCGAGGATACCGACGGCGATCATTAAGCCGTACATATGGAAAAAGCCTAAAATCTTATCGGGTAACATAGTTTCTCCTTACATCACGAGTAAATGCAATCAACAGTTTGTATTATTATAGCACAATTTAAAAAAATCGTCAAGGGTTGCCTTGACGATTTTTGGGATTTTCACACGATTTTAATTTTGAGCGGCTTTATTTTTGAAAGCACGGGAAGAAAACCGCACAAAAGCGCCGCGTTTAAAAGGGTATTCCAGATCTGTCCTTCCACGAAAAGTCGGGTAAACAAAAACTCGAAATAAGTCAGGCTAGGATACCATACGAGGTTGAGCGTAAGCGCCGTGATCCCCGCCGTGCAAACGATAAAAACGGCAAGATTCACGAGCAAAAGCCTGATCGCAAGCCCCGCTTTCCCTTTTAACGGCAAGCGACAAAGGATCAAAAAACCGAACACGGGCATAAGTCCCGTCGAGATCCCGATCCAAGGCAGATACGCGCCAAACGGATGCAGAAAAAACCCGATCAGATCCCCTAAAAAACAGGCGCAAAACCCGAGCAAGCTTCCCAAAAACACACCCGCAAGCACGGACACTACGATGGTCAGCGAAAATTGCACGGCGAAAAACTTATACTCGAAAAAAGTGTTTGCGATCACGGTGAACGCCGTTAAAAGAGAAACGTACGCGATCTTTTTCGCATAGCTCGTTTCAAGAAGAAAATCGGAAAAGAGGAGTCTTTTCCAAAAGGGTACGACGCTACTTTTTTCTTGTGTGGACATAAAATAAAAACCTCCCGATGGAGAGGTCCGCAAACGGCGCGAAAACGCCTTTTCTGGGAGCGGACGCGCCCAAGTCGCCGCAGGAAATTCCTTTCGTTCACCGACAACGTCCCGTTCGGTGACACTTAACGCGCAGGGGCTACTCTTACCATTTTCTATATTATACTCTCTTTTTATGCGCAACGCAAGCGTTTGAAGGGAATTTTTCAAAAAATCCGCTCCGAAAAATACATATTTTTTTCGGCTTTTCAAAAACTGTTTTTATGGCTCTTATCTTTATTCGCACACTCATCGTATTCGCCGTGTTGCTCCTCGTGATGCGGTTGATGGGAAAACGGCAAATCGGCGAAATGCAACCCTACGAATTCGTGATCACGCTGATTATCGCAGAACTTGCCTGTATTCCTATGTCGGATATTTCCATTCCCCTTTTATACGGGATCACGGCGATGGTCAGCGTATACCTCGCGCATCAGATCATCTGTTTGATCGATTTGAAATTTTCGCGCGCACGGTCAATTTTAAGCGGCTCGCCGAGCATCGTGCTCAATAAAAACGACATCGACGACACCCAACTCAAAAAGAACAATTTAAACGTCTCCGACCTTATCGAAAGCCTTCGCGGCGCGGGGTATTTTTCCCTTGATTCGGTGGATTACGCTTTATACGAGGCGGGCGGGAGCTTTTCCGCTCTCCCTAAACAAAACTACGAGCAAAAACAAAATTCTCTGCCCGTGATCATCGTCAACGAAGGAAAATTCGAGCGGAAAAACATTGCAATGACGGGTCGCGACGAAGACTACTATAAAAAGGTTTTACGGGAGCAGGGTTGCGACGAAATCAAAAAAGTGCTCGTGATGACGGTGGACGGAAACGGTAAGGTATACTTGCAACGAAAAGGAGAAAAATACGCCTCGTTCGAGCTTGACTGGGAGGAAAACGTATGGTAAGAACGCTCATCAGTATCGCCGTGACTCTTCTTTTGATCACGGGCGTATCCGTCTACGAGATCAATCACGTCCGCGAAACCTTCGCCATTTTCCACGAAGCGCTCGAAACGCTGTATTCCAAAACGGAAAACGAAACGGCTTCGCACGAGGACGGCAAAGTCGTCAGAAAGGTTTGGGAGCGGGAAAAGAAGGATTTGCATATTTGGATCCCGCACACGGTGATCGAAAACATCGACTATCAGCTCAACGAAATGCTGGGCTATTTATACGAATACGATTTCCAAGACGCGCTTCCGAAAATCGAAATCCTTCTGGAAATTTCCGAATTTATCCCCAAAACTTACTCGTTAAGCTTTGAAAATATTTTTTAAAAACACTTGACACCCCCCCCCCTTGTGGTATAATTAAACTCAGATAATCCCTATCGATTATCAATTTTACTTGGAGGGTAGTACTATGAAAAAGAAACTTTTCGGAATCCTTGCGGCAGCTTTCGTGCTCGTTCCCTGCGCGGTCGGAGCGACCGCTTGCGCATCGGCGGGAGAAGGAAACGGAGAAGGAAACGGAGAAGGAAACGACGAACCCGTTTCCGTCAGCATCAGCTTTGCTATGGACGAAAACACACACTTTGACGACAGATGGCAAATCGACGAAGCAACGAACACCTACACGACGGATTATTTAAGCTCCTTCGTTTGGCAAGACTATATGTTCAAAGTCATTGCAACCACCGAAAACGGGCACACGCGACAGCTTTTCGAAGCAAACCACCCGAACGACGCAGGGTATAAAATCGATACGAATATGCCCGACGCGAACGAAAACGAAAACGGAAGGCTTCCCGCCGGCGAATATTATTACCGCTTATATTGCGACGACTTCAACGACGGAAGCTATAAAACGAGCGCCTGTTCGAGTGAAACGTACACGATTATCGTCAATAAGATAGTCGTCGATACGACGGAATCCGAGTTTGCTTGGAGATACAACGGCGATAACGTCTATACGGGCAATCCCCTGAACGTCGGCTTATACGCACGCTTTGAGGAAGGGAACCTACCCCTTTACCACGATTTAGAGCATATGCAGGAATACGGGATCACCGATTTTACATATATCAACGACGAAACGTATACCAACGAGGCAACGGACGTGGGCGACTACGTAGCGAAAGTGGAATATAAATTAGATACGCACAACTTTACTTATATCGGCTTGCCCGAAGGTATGCTCGAAAACACGTCGCTCACCTTCGAGTGGAGCATTGAAAAAGCCACCTACGACCCCTTCTATTTACCCACCCGCATTGATTGGGTTTGTCGCGATGAGAGCGGTAGCGGTTTTATTGCAGACGAGGAACGGGTACTTACCGCGCCGTTAAGCGAAGCGCAAGGCGGATATTATATTTGTGAGCTTGAAATCTCTATCGTATACGACTCTTTAACGCTTGAATATTCAGTAGACGGCGGAGCTTGGACGACGGAAAATCCTAAATTTTCGGAAGTGGGAACGCATACCGTGAAAGCGCGGGTCACGGGAATGGACGAGAAAAATTATCACCCCGTCGATATAAGCGAGGGCTGTTGGGAAATCACCGTAAATATCAAGGAATAAATAACTTTACGCAACGCACAAAAAAACTGCCGCAAAACGGCAGTTTTTTCATTTGCTTTTTTCCTTTAAGCAAGCCCGTAGGCGTAGACGATACGCACGGTCGCGTCGAAAATATTATGCAGAAATTTTTTCACGGCTACGTTCGTGGCGTTGTCGATAAAAATACTTTCGTTGCTTTTCATCATCGTCACGATCGCGTTGAAGTTTTGATAAATGACCTGCATATCCTCTTCGATCGCGGTGTAGGCGTCCTCTTTTCCCGTATGCTGAATGGAGTACATCTCCTCCACCGTGCCGTTCATTTCCTGCAAGATCTTGGTATCCCCGCTTTTCAACACGGTCGCCGTCTGGTGATTGAGATCGCTCAAAAGCCGAATAAAGCGTTGCAGTTTTTCATTTCCCACCAAATCCGTCGCCATATTAAAGTTCCACTCCGTTTTGTTTCAAAAGCTCGCGCGCGGATTCCACGCTGTCTACGCCCGTCTTGTTCTTGATCGGCGCAAATTCCTTTTCGCGCACGACCTCGAACGGCAACACGCTCCCCATCGGCTTGATCAGATCGACCGCGAGCGTTTCGAACTTCTTGCCGTTTTCCTTTTCGGGCTTACGCGTAACGCCGTCCTCGCACACGCACTCGATTTTCTTTTCTACGATATGCACGGGAATACGTTTATCCACGATCTCTTCGAGCTTGGAAAGGCGGAAAAGATAGTTCATAATCGCGCCGAAGCCGTACGCCAAATTACCGTCCGCGTCTTTCTCGTTCGCCATTTCGTCGGTAAGCTCGTAATATTCGATAATATCGGGCTTGTCGCCGTCAAGGCAAAGCACGCCCACTTTTTCGTAAGGGTTATTTTTGGTGATGACCTTCGCCCCGCAATTCACCCCGCTCGCGATCGTCGCGCCGACGAACACGGGATCGGCGATGCGTTGGAGCACGTTATCCACCGCGTAGATATTCAGCCATTCCACGCCCCTTGCCTTTAAATCCTCGCAAAGCCCCGCGCGCTTTAAGGACGCGAACCAGCCGCCGTTCCCGTTCGGGGAAAGCGCGGGCGTATCCTTTCTTTCCAGATAAATTTTACCGTCGTAATCCACGGCGGGCGCCATATCCTGTTTGAAGAATTTGACTTCCGATTCGGGATAACCGAAATAGCCGTGTTCTTTCCAAAAACTCGTCGTTTGCTCGTGGTTTTTGTCGCTCGTCATAATATAGAGCGGCACGATCACGCCGCACTCTTTCACGACTTCCGTCAGGTTTTTCATTTGTTGCTCGAAAATATACAAAGGCTTGGTAAGCCCGATGTCGTACGCACCCTTCGGTCCGTCTACGCCGAGCCGCGTGCCCATACCGCCCGCGAGAAGCACCGCCGCGACCTTACCCGCCTTGATCGCTTCCACGCCGATTTGCTTGTATTCGGTTTTTTTCTTTTCGATATCAGCAAGGCGAAGCCCCGAGATCGGACGGATATCGCGGTCTTTTCCGCTCATATCCACGGGATTTTTCAAATCGTCCTCAAACGACCAGTTGATCTCCGCGATCGCGGCAAGAAGCTTTGCCTTTCCCGCTTCGTCAAGCTCGTCGTAGTATTTAAGTAACTGCGTTTGTCCTTTTTCTTCCAACAACGCTTTGATTTGCTCGTAGTTCATAAAGCACCTCGTTTTTTTATTTCTATACGTATATTGTAACAAATCTACGCTAAAAAAGCAAGTTTTTGCAACGCTTTTTCGCCCGATACCGCAATTTTTTGATAGGATCGCAAAATTATTTTGCAAACGGTTTACTTATCTATGCAAATATGCTACAATGTTCGTATGGGAATGTTTGCATATTTCAAACGGAAAATCAAGCAAAGCTCTTACGCGCGGAAAAAGCGCAAATGCGGAGTCAGCTTTCCTTTATATTGTAAGGCGCACGGCGTAAAACGTACCGAATATCAGGGCGCGCTCGCGCAAAGCCGTTCGGGGGATAAGCTGCAACTTATTCATAACGCCAGAGGCGATTACCCCTACAACGTTTATATTTACAGCGTAGACTTAAACCGTATTCTCGGTTATCTGCACGAAACGCTCGCCTACAAGCTCGTTACGCTATTCGGCGCAGGATTTTGTCGCGACGCGGTGGTGAAAGAGATCACGGGCGGAGGAGAATACAAATATCGGGGTTGCAATATCGAAATTTTCGAAACGATGGAATATATGAAAGACCGACAAACAGACCTGCGCTATCTGCGCAGTTAAAAACCGCCCGAACTTTTCAGGCGGTTTTTTCGTTATAAAGTTCTTTGCGCCAGCGTAAACGCTTTCGTCAGCGGGAAAAACAAGGTCGCGACCGTGATTGCCGTGCAGACGATCTGCGGGATCATAAAATATAAAGAAGCGAGCGCGTACAGCCTCCACGCTTTCGCCGTATAGCCGTACCATAACGGCGTGAGCACGTTATCGATCCCCGTGAAGATCGCCGTGCAAACGCAGGCGATCGGCGTTAAAATTAAGAGCTGTTTTACGGCGTTTTTCCATTTGCGCTTGCCGAAAAGCCCAAAGACGAGTACGAGTAAATTATAATAAATCAGATACAGCGCGAGCACCGTTGGAAAAAAACCGAACAGCAAGCACCGCAAAAGGGAAAACGCGGTGGCGGCGAGCATTCCCCGCCGCACCCCGAACGAAAAGGAATACGCGATAAACAGCACCGTGACGAGCTCTACGCCGGGAACGGCGGAAAGCACGAGCTGGGCGGCGATCACGAGCGAGACGAACACGGCGAGGAAAGAACATTCCTTCGCCGATCTCCTTGCTTTTTCTTTGGTAAATTTCCCGTTCATCGCGACCCTGCCCGCCCCGTTTCGTCAAAATTCGAGTTTTTTCGCCTTAGTTTAAGAATTCAATTCCTGATACGCGATAATATAAAGTCCGCCGTCAACGACCTTTAAAGTTTCTACCCCCATCGCCGCGCTGCCGTAGGTATTGCCGTCGTATTCGATCGTGCCCCATTCGGCGTTCGCCATATTCGTATCCGAAGTGTAGATCATCCAATACGCGCTTTTGCTCGCGTCGTTGGTCACCCCGTCGATGGAAACGATCATACCGTTATCTTCCTCCACGTCGATCTTGCCCTGATCGTCGAGCTGATCGAGCGCGTCTTCGAGCGTGAAGTTGCCTTCCACCTCCGTCGTTTTGATCACGACGAGCGTTTGGCTCTTTTCCACGAGGGTTACTTTCGCGCTTTCGTCGTCGCAAGCGTCGCAGGAAGCGAGCACGAACAGCGATAAAATCGCGAGGAGCATAGTGAAACATAAAGCTTTGAATTTTTTCATAATAAAAAATCCTCCTAAATAAAAAATTGCCCATTTGCCCGAAGAATATACGGGAAAAGGCAAAGCAAAAATAATCGCTTGAAAGCGACTTTTTAACTTCCTTCCCGCATCCCCTCGGAAATTCCGTCTTTCAAAACGCCTCGGCAGGTCTTTCGGCTTACAGCGCCCTTGGGAAAGCTTCGTCCTTCCCGCGCGGCTTTCCTTCCCGCTTTCGCAGTGAAAAGTCGCAGACGCTCTTACGGTTGCGGGGGCAGCGGAGCAAAACCCGAAGGCGATCTCCCTTCCCTTTTAAACGCTTTTCCATTAAAAAAAGCGTACCGTAGCGTTTTTATTGATTCTATTTTATAATATTTTTTAACGATTTGATATGACTAAATCAACAAAAAAATATAATAAAACAAACATTTACTATCGCTATTATACAACGTCTTTTAAAAAAACGCAACTAAAAAAGCGGCTCACCGCCGCTTTTTTTATTGCGCTTATTCTTTAATAATCCGAATTGAGAAGTTCTTCTCTCGTGATCGTAGAGATCCAACCGCACGACACAGAGCCAGGACCTACGTGCGAACCGATCACGGGACCCATAATCGTAATCAAGGGTTTTACGCCCGTCTTTGCCTCAATGAGCGCGGCGAGTTCGTTCGCGCCTTTTTCGTTATTGGTATGCACGACCACCGCAAGATTCAGCGCGGGATCGAGGGGCGCTTTTTCCATCGTGTCGAGCACGCGCGCAAACGCCTTTTTCATTCCCTTGCATTTTTCCAGCGTTTTAAGTTTTCCTTCGGGATCGAACGCGAGCATAGGCTTGATATTCAGCATCGTGCCGATCGCCGCGCTTGCGCCCGAAACGCGCCCGCCCTTTTTGAGATAGAAAAGATCGTTCGGGATAATACAATGTTGGATCCGCTGACGAAGCTCCGTCAAATACTCGAAGGTTTCCTTCGCCGTCATTCCCTTATCACGGCAATCCGCGGCAACCGAAGCGAGCATTCCCTGCCCGACCGTCGCCGTCAGAGGGTCTAACGCGTACACGTTGAAATCGGGATATTGTTTTTTTACGTCCGCCGCCGCTTGACGGGTTATGTTAATGGTATCGGCAAGACCCGAGGAGATCATAAAATGCACGACGTCCTTCACGCCCGCTTCCGCCATTTTCGTAAAGTGCGCCATATGCGCTTCGTAGTTCAGCTTCGCCGTACGGGGGAAATACCCGTCCGAAACCTTTTCGTAGAATTGAAAATATTCCTCTTCCGTTTGAAAATTATCCAAGCCCTCTTCGATTTCCCCGTTCTTTTCCATCGTAAAGGTCAAAGGCACGAACCAAATGTTGCGTTCTTCTCTGTACGCTTTTTTCAAATCGCCCGTCGAATCGGTCGATACGTCGAATAAATGCATAGTTTTACATTCTCCGTTTTTAGATTTGTCATACTTTTCTATGATAAAACTATTATAACATACTCAAAAAAATCTGTCAATAGTACGAACAGACTTTTTTTGACAAATTTCGTATTTTTTTTCTTGCAAAACAAGAAAAACGGAATAGAGCGAAAAAATTTTTGCGTTTGGAAGGTAAAAGACTTGAAAAACGGAGAAAAAAACGCTATAATAATAGCGTAATAACTTGTGCGCGCAAGCGCGCGGGAAAAGGAAGGTGCAAATGAGCGACCTCAACGAATATTTAGAACTCAAAAACGGCTCGGACGTGCGCGGGATCGCCGTCGAGGGCGTAGAAGGCGAAGCGGTCAATTTGACTTATGAAAAAGTCGTCAACGTCGCAAAAGCGTTCTGCGAATGGTTGAAACACAAAACGGGAAAAGATTGCGTACGCGTGGCGGTCGGGCACGATTCCCGCGTTTCGGCGGATTCTCTTCGCGCCGCCGTCACCGAAGGGATCACCAAAACGGGCAACGTCGCGATCGTGACGGGGCTTTCCACGACCCCCTCTATGTTTATGCTGTTAAAGGACGAAAAACGCCTTGCGAAAACGCCCTGCGACGGGTCGGTAATGATCACCGCCAGCCATCTCCCGTTCAACCGCAACGGTCTTAAATTTTTCTCCAAGGACGGAGGCTTAGAAGGCGAAGATATCAGACAAATTCTTATCTTAGCCGCGGAAGGCGAATTCCAAACGCCTAAAAAGCCCGCGACCATCGAATTTAAGCCCTACCTTCACGACTACGCGGCAAACCTCGTGGAAACGGTAAGGAAGGCGACGGGAAGTAAGGCCCCTTTAAAAGGCAAAAAGATCATCGTAGACGCAGGCAACGGCGCGGGCGGGTTTTACGCGGATAAAGTACTTGCGCCCCTCGGCGCGGATACGACGGGTTCGCAGTTCTTAGAACCCGACGGCACGTTCCCCAACCATATCCCCAACCCCGAAAACGCTACGGCGATGCAATCCGTTTGCGAACAGGTCAAGCGCACGAACGCCGATTTCGGTATCATTTTCGACACGGACGTAGACCGTGCGGGCGCGGTGGACAAAGGCGGCGAAGAAATTAACCGAAACCGTCTGATCGCGCTGATCTCCGCGGTACTTTTGGAAGAGAAAAAAGGTACGATCGTCACCGACTCGGTGACCTCGGAAGGCTTGGCGAGCTTTATCAAAGAAAAGGGCGGCAGACATCACCGTTTCAAGCGCGGATATAAAAACGTGATCAACGAGGCGATCCGTTTGAATAACGAAGGCGAATACGCCCCTCTCGCGATCGAAACGAGCGGACACGCCGCTTTAAAAGAAAACTATTTCCTCGACGACGGCGCGTACCTGATCACACGGCTTTTGATCGCGCTTGCGAAGATGTCGAAGCAAGGCAAAAACCTCACCGACCTCATAAAGTCTATGCCGATGCCGAAAGAGGCGAAAGAAGTGCGTATCCGCTTTAAGGACGGCGTGGATTTCAAAACGGTCGGGAAAGAAGTGATCGCGGCGTTTGAGGAGAACGCGAAAAAGCTCCCCTACGCTACCCCCGCGTCGGATAACTACGAAGGCTTCCGCCTTTCCTACGACGATACGCACGGCGACGGCTGGGCTCTTCTTCGAATGAGCTTACACGAGCCGATTATGCCGATCAACGCGGAGAGCGATTCGGAAGGCGGCGTGCGGCTGATCCTCGAAAATCTCTACGAATTCTTGAAAAACTACGATTGTTTCGATCTCACGCCTATGCAAAAGGCGATCGAAAGCGCGCCGAAGGCGAAAGCAAAGCCCGCCGAGCGCGTGCAACCCCAACCCAAAAAAGAAAATAATAAAACAGGAGATACTCAAATGGACGTAACGAAAACCACTATCAACGCGGTAAGAATCTTATCCGCAGAAGCGATCGAAAAAGCAAAATCGGGCCACCCCGGACTTCCCTTAGGTTGCGCGCCGATCGCTTACACGCTTTTCCAGAATTTCTTGAAATTCAATCCCAAAAACGCGAAATGGGACGACCGCGACAGATTTATCCTCTCCGCGGGTCACGGCTCTATGCTCGATTATTCCCTTTTCTATCTCTACGGTATGGGGCTTGAAAAGAAAGATCTGATGAACTTCCGTCAGCTCGGCTCGAAAACTCCCGGTCATCCCGAATACGGTCACACGGTCGGCGTGGAAACGACGACGGGTCCTTTGGGTCAAGGCATCGCGAACGCCGTGGGTATGGCGCTTGCGGAAACGCATCTTGCGGCAAAATTCAACCGCCCCGGCTTCCCCGTAGTCGATCACTACACCTACGCGATCTGCGGCGACGGGTGCTTGGAAGAAGGTATCTCCTACGAGGCTTGCTCCTTTGCGGGCACGCAGGGGCTTGGCAAATTGATCCTGCTTTACGACGATAACGATATCACGATCGAAGGGGATACGGACGTAGCGTTCAAAGAAAATATCGGCGCGCGTTTTGCGGCGCAGAACTGGCAGGTTTTACACGTAGACCTTATCTCCAACCCCGACGACGTAGAAGCCCTTTCCGCGGCGATCGAACAGGCGAAAGCAAAAACGGATAAGCCCTCGATCATCATCTGCCATACGCGTATCGGCTACGGCTCGCCCTTGGAAGGCAGCGCGAAATGCCACGGCGCGCCCCTCGGTGCAGACAACCTTCAAAAGACGAAGGAAAAACTCGGCTGGCCCTGCGAAGAGGCGTTCGACTGTCCTCAGGAAGTATTCGACCATTGCGCGATCGCGGGAAAAGCGGGCGCGGAAAAGGAAATGAACTGGAAAAAGATGTTCGCGGAATACGAATTCAATTATCCCGAACTCGCGGCGGCGTATAAGTCGGTAATGGCAGGCGAACTGCCCGATTTCGACGAAATGGAAGAACTCTATCAGTTTGAAAAACCGATGGCGACCCGTCAGACCTCCGCGAAAGTTCTCAACCAGCTCGCGGCGAAGATCCCTTCTCTTATCGGCGGTTCGGCTGACCTCGGCCCTTCTAACCTCACGGAAATGAAGGACACGAACGAGATCAAATACGGCACGTTCTGTCCCGAAACGCGAGAGGGCAGAAACCTGCACTACGGTATCCGCGAGCACGCGATGGCGGCGATCGCGAACGGTATGCAGCTCCACGGCGGCTTGAAAGCGTACTGCGCGACCTTCTTCGTCTTTGCGGACTATTTGAAGCCCGCTCTCCGTCTTTCCGCGTTAATGAAACAACCCGTCACCTACGTTATGACGCACGACTCTATCGGCGTAGGCGAGGACGGCCCTACCCACCAGCCCGTCGAACAGCTGATTATGCTCCGCTCCATTCCCGGCGTCAAGGTTTACCGCCCTGCGGACGGCAAGGAAACGGCGGCGGCTTGGGTTTCGGCAATGAGCGGAAACGAACCCACCGTGCTCGTGCTCACCCGTCAGAACCTGCCTCAATACGAAGGTAGCGGCAAGCAAGCGTTGAAGGGCGGTTATATCCTCGAAGACTGCGAAGGCACGCCCGACGTACTTTTGATGGGTACGGGTTCGGAGATCGAGCTTTGCGTAAAGGCGAAAGCGGCGCTTGCAGAACAGGGCGTGAAAGCGAGAGTGGTTTCGATGCCTTGTATCGAAGAATTTGAAAAACAGCCCGAAGACTATAAAGAAAGCGTATTGCCCAAAGCCGTTAAAGCGAGAGTTTGCGTAGAAGCGGGTTCGCCTTACAGTTGGTATAAATACGCGGGAAGCTACGGCGAAGTGATCGGTATGACGACGTTCGGCGCGTCCGGACCTGCGGGCGTGTTGTTCCCCCACTTCGGCTTCACGGCAGAAAACGTAGTAGCGAAGGCTCTTAAATCCATCGAACAGAGCAAATAACCGTAAAAAGAGAAGAATTTTCAACGAACTATCACTTTTTTGCAATAATTCTCTCAAAATAATGCGGTATAATCAAGCTACAAAACGTTTCATCTTCAGATGAACCTCCACATCAAAAACGCAAAAACGCATACCCTCGGTATGCGTTTTTGTGTTGCGTATTCTATTTAGGAAGTCAAGGAACTCAGTTCCTTGCGGATCGGGAAGGACGAGCTACCCGTCAAGAAAAGCATTGATAATGCTTTTTAGGGGCGAGATGAGTGAGGGCATTTGCCCGCCCGAACGGTGACCGAGGGCAAAGCCTTCCGCACTTTGCCCGAGAAGAGCCTTTACGACCCTCTGTCAAGAGCCACCGTCAGGCGGAATCAAGTACCCTTAAAAGAAAAGCGCGAGCTTTTCGTCTCCGCGGCTGTGCCGCGTGATCGCCTCACGGCGAAAGGCGCAACCTATCGGTTGCTTATTTTGGGCATTGTTTTCGCGGGCTCTGCCCACACCCGCCAGAAACTGAGTTTCTGGACTTCCCGTCACCGCGAGGGAATAATCCCCTCGACCCTTACTAAGTTTCGATCTTCCCTATAAGCAATTCTCAGCCTTGAAATGCTTGCAACGCCGCGAGGATCTCTCCGTCGCCGACGTACGATTCCGTCACCGTCTTGCAACCGTCCTCGGGCAATACCCCGCGGTCGTGGATACAATTTTCCGATTTCGGCCATAAAATTTTCGCCGTCGTCAGTTTCACCGCGTCGGGGTTGACGATCGAAAGCGGATACGTCGTCTGCATTATTCCCTTGCCGTACGTTTTCGCGATGCCGTTCCGCTCGGCAAGACAGATGTCCGCATAACCGATCGCACCGTAATCGACCATCGCCCCGATCAAACATTCGGAAGCCGAAGCCGTACCCGCATCGGCAAGCACTCGGATTTTCGAATCTGCCGAGAAATAACTGCCGTAAGAATTTCCCGAAGCGTAGAATTTCTGTTCGTCGCCGTCGCGCTCCCGCGCGATTGCAATAAGCGGTTTCGAAGAAGCGGAATCTTTGCAAAAATACGCCGAAATGCGCTGCAAAATATCCATATACCCGCCGCCGTTTTCGCGAAGGTCGAGAACGAGGTTTTTCTTGTTCTCCGATTTGAACAGGTTCATCGCCTGACGGAACTGCTCGCTCGCGTTGCCGTTGAACTGCGTTAAGCGGATATACGCCGTATCTTCGGCAAGTTCGGGAAGATACCCCTCGTACGCTTCGAGCGTCGTCGCGGAGTTTCCCGTGAAACGGTACGCCGTCGTTTTCGTGCGATAGAAAACGTAATTTTCCACAAACGCGGAACGCGCAAGCTCGACCGTGCGCTCGTTCTCGCCGTCTTTTAAGCGAACGAGAAAAGCTTGGTTCGCTCCGTAGCCTTCCAAAAACACGGAAAATTCCTTAAAGCTAACGCTCGGCACGATACTTTCCTCCGTCGCGCCAAAACCTACGATATACTCGCCGACCTTGATCCCCGCGCGTTCGGCGGGAGAATTACCCGATACGTTCGCCACCTGCAAGCAATCCTTCCCCTCTGCGTCTTGGATAAGGAAAGTGATGCCGATCCCGCTCCATTGTCCCGTCGCCTCCGTCTGATATTCCTCGAATTCGTCGGGATTCATATACGCGGAATACGGGTCGAGCAGATTCTCGTTCACGGCTTGAAACAGCACGTCGTAGAACTCGTCGTCGGAGATCTTTTCGTAGTAGTTTTCCTGCACGGCTTTTTTCAGCCTTGAAAGAGCGCGGAACTCGCTGTCGAAGGAAAAATAACAGGTCAGAACGCCGACCAAAAACGCGCCGACGAGCGCGAGGATTCGAAGGGCGATCTTTTTCCCTTTTCCCTGCTTTTTAGGCGGTTGCGCCGATTCCTCGGGCAACGGGGGCGCAGCATTTTCCGCAGCCTCGTTTTCCCCGTTTTTATTTTCGCTTTCGCTTTCGCCGAAATCAAATTCGTAGTCGTTTGACATCTTCTCTCCTTTTCCGTTTGAAAAATAAAATCCAACCGTCGCTATTAAATATACCCGACAGTCGGATTTTCCATACCGTTTTTAATTATTTTCCGAGCAATTTATAGATCGCCGTCAACACGCGGAAGCAAACCGCGTCAGAAAACAGACGAATATTCAGACCCGTCGCCTTTTCGATCTTGTCGAGGCGGTATAAAAGGGTGTTTCTGTGCATATACAAATTGCGGGAGGTTTCGCTTACGTTCAAGCTGCTTTCCAAAAATTCCTCGGCGGTGTTCAGCATTTCTTCGTCCTCGAAGATCTCCTCCGTCGATTCGTCCATCAATTCGGCAAGATACTCCGAAAGCTTGGTTTCCGGGATCCCTTCGATCATTTTCACGAGCATAAATTCCCGATAAGAATGAACGTTTCCTTTCCCACCGAAGGTTTCCGCATACCGGAGCGCCGCCGAAGCCTGTTCGTAAGAAAACGCGATATCTTTGAGTTCTCTCACCTTCCCGCCGACCCCGACGGTCACTTCCATCCCGAGCTCCTCGCGCAAGGACTGCACCAAAAATTCCGCGTAATCCACCGTGGAACGGTAGTCGTTTTCCTCGTCGGAAAGGTACTTGACGAGCACGCAATGCTTTTCGTCCATTTTCACGATCGTGTCGAGGCTGTTCCCGCCGTACTGCGAAACGAGCGAAAGAACTTCGTCCATTTTCCCGTTCACGCGAATGACGAGTGTAAAGCACGCAGCGGCGCGGACGGAAAATTTCGTCATATATTTGTAAATACCGTTTAAAGAACATTCGCCCTGCAAGATACGCTTTAAATATTCCGTTTTGGACAGCTCGGATTCCTTTTCCGAAAAGCTTTCGATATACGAAGGCAACATCGCCGCGTACGCGCGTTGGATCTCGCCCGCGCCGTCCACTACGCCGATATAGCCGATATTTTTAAACAGAAAACGGAAAAACGTATGACTTCCGTCGTCGGTCACGCCCTCGAACTGCTTGTCGCACACGGGTCCCGAAACGGGCTTTACGCTCTCTTTATAATAGGTAAACGGGATATGCAATTTTTGCGTGATCTCCGCCGCGATCTTTTCGATTTCGCTCATTGATCCTCCTTTTCCCCCGTCAAAAACGGTTGCGATTTTCTTTACGTAAATTTATTTTCTTCTATTATACCGCAAACGGGATTTTTTTTCAACGAATTTTACTTCGGCAAAAGTGATAAAAACGAGAAATTTTACTAAAAATATAGTTATCGGCATAAAATTCCCAAAAAATTTTTTGTTATGTATTGACATATCTTTCTAAAAGTGGTATAATACTATAAAATCCGAAGTTTAAGTTTTTTCCAAAAGAAAGAAAAAATTTGAATATAAATAACCTTCAGGAGAGTTGTTATGAATAACACAGCGGAAAACTACAACGAAGAAATCGAAACCGAACTTCCCGAAGAACCCGCACTCGAAACGGAACCCGTGATCACGGACGAACCCGAAACGGAAACGGCGGAAAAAGCCCCCAAACAGAAAAAGCCCAAAAAAGGCAAATGGGGCTATCGCATCGTTTCCTTGCTCTTGCTCGCGCTCGTCGTGACGGCGGTCGTTTTGCCCATCTCCGTATTCACGGGTACGCTTGAATCCAAAGCTTTATATAACGTCGTTCTCGACCTTATCAAAGGCGGCTCTTCCAAATTTATGGACGCGATCCCCCTCGTTGCGGGCAACGAATCCGTTCAACTCGCGTTCGGGCTTATTACCTATTTCGTCCTGCTCAGCCTCGTGGTCGCGGCGATTCTGTCGCTCGTCAATCTGTTTATGGGCAGAAGTCGCTTGGCGAAAGTTTCGGCGTTCTTTATCACCGTCGGGCTCGCTTGCTACGCGCTCGCGATCTACGTGGTCAGCGCGTTCGAATTGGCGTCGGCAAAGCTTGATTACTACCTTATCGGCGGTTTCGGAATCGCGCTCCTTCTCTATTTCATTCTTTGCGTGATCAAAACCAAGAGAGCTTGGTATAACCTTTTGAACGCGGTTCTTACGGCGGTTTTCGTCGGCGCGACGGCGTGCGTTCTTTGCAGCAACGCAGGCGAAGTGAAATTGATCGTAGCGGAAAATTTGCTTTATAAGCTTATGACGCTTATACCCGCAGCGATCGCAGTACTCGCGCTTTTGATCGTTCTCATTCGTATGCCCGTTAAGAAAGGTCGTGCGTTCGAAATGGTCGTGTTTATCTTTGAACTTATCGCAGGCGGCGCGATCGTGTTCCTCGCGATCAAAAAGCTCACCGACGCAAAACTTCTGTTTGCGATCGTAGCGGCGGGCGTTGCCCTTCTGCAAGTTATTATCACGGCGATCGTGATCGGCGCTTCAAAGAAGAAAGCGAGAAAGGCTAAGAAAGCGGCGGAAGCCGAAGAAACGCCCGAAGAAATCGAAGAAGTCGAAGAAACGGTCGAAGAGCCCGAAGAAGAACTCGAAGCAGTCGTTTACGACGGCGGTCCTATCCCCGTAGAAACGGCGGAAATCGAAGAAGAGGAAGTGGCAGAACCCGTGGAAGAAACGGTAGAAGAAGTGGAAGAACCCGCTCCTGCTCCTGCGCCCGCTCCCGCGCTTCCCGCGCCTACGGTGCAGACAGCGGAATACGACTACTATAATTCCAAAGCGTTCGATCCGTTTATCGCAACGCTGGAAGGTGAAGAAAGAAATCAGTTCACCGAACTGTTTATCCTCAAAGTCAAGGGTACGTTCCCCGAACTGCCCGAATACGTGGTCGGCGGCGACAACAAAGCCTTCTTCAATAAATTCTTCATCTATCTTGGGCAGTATCGCGACAGAGTGCCCGACGGACTTATGGCGAAGATCTACTCCTTCTCGACGAGAATTTAAAATCGACCTATACGAAAACGGTTGCCGATCGGCAACCGTTTTTTTTTTAGCGTATTTTTATCTTCACTTTAATCGCGCCGTCGGGCGTGTAGCTCCGCTCCGCGCAAACCTTATCCACGATAAATAATCCCCGTCCGCTCTCGGCGTAAACCTCCGAACAAACGCTTTTTTCAGGTGGCACGAACGGCGAAGAAGAAAAAACTTTCAACTCCACGAACTCACCCGAAATCGCGCCGTGTACCGTCGCAACTCCACCGGAATGGCGAAGAATATTTCCCACCAGCTCGTATAAAACCAACTTGGAATCGAACACGCAGTCTTCGGGTATGCTGTTTTCCGCAAGGAAGGAACACAGCTCGCTTAAAGCGCTCTGCAACGCGTCCGAATCTTTTACTTCGAAAAACATCTTTTCCCTCCTTATCCGTTTCTTATACGGAATCTTTTAATCGATCCCGAAGCCGCGCGAGCAATTTTCGCTCCATACGCGATACGAACATCTGCGAAACGCCGAGCCGTTTTGCCGTGTCGCTTTGCGAAAGCTGATCGACGAAACGGTATTTGATCACTTTCCGCTCTACGTCGGTAAAATCCTTCATCGCCGCGCGCAGGGTCTCCCGCGTTTCGAAATCGTCGTATTCGTCCTTTGCACTCGGGATCAGATCGTGCAAAGAACGGTTATCGTCGTCCTCGCTCGCCGCCATTCTATCCAGCGACAGCGTACCCCCCACTTCAAGGGCGCGCACGACGTCTTCTTCCGCCATTTCAAGCCCTTCGGCGATCTCCTTAATGCTCGGTTTTACGCCCTTTTCCGACTCAAATTTTTCGACGAACGCGCGCACCGCGGCGTTCTGTTCCCCAAGCCGACGGGGCAGCTTTACCGTCCGCGATTTATCGCGGAAATAGTTCTTGATCTCGCCCGTGATCGTGGGCGTGATAAAGGTAGTAAACTGCATACCAAGCGAGGGGTCGAAACGGTCGATACCACGCAAAAGCGCGTACGACGCGACTTGTTTCAAATCGTCGTACTCCACGCCCCTGTGCGCGAATTTTTTGGCGAGAATATCCGCTATGTACAGATATTTTTCGGCTATTTTATTGCGCAGGGCGATATCCCCCGTCGCTTTGTATTGAAGGAACAAGTCCTCCTTTTCCAATTCTGCCATACTCTAACCGCATTAAAAGTCGCTCAGCCCTCGAAAGCGATCGCCACGACCCTGTCCTCTTCGTTTTTCTTAAATTCGGCGTTCCCGACGAGCGCGCCCAAAAGCGCGAAAGAGATCTCGTCGTCAAGGCTTTCCTCCGCCTCGCCGCCCTGTTCTTTGCCGATCACTTCGCAAGCGAGCGTTTCCCCTACGGAAAATTCGATCGCCGCGCTTAAAAATCCGTTACGCTTTAAGATCAACAGACTTTCCGTGACGCAGACTTTAAAATCCTCCGCGCTGTCTACGTCAAAATCGGCAAGCGCGCAAAGCCCGCCCACCGTTAAGCGTACCGTCGTGAAATATTCGCCCGTCAAGGGCAATACTACGGAAAATTTATCCATTTTACGCAATCTCCATAATCGTATCGAGCGAGCAGATCAAAAACAGTTTTTTGATCTTCGTCTGCAAATTTTTGAGTCCCATCGTTCTGCCGTCCGTTTTCACCGTTTTCAAGATCTTGACGAACGCGCCGAGGGCGGTGCTGTCGATAAATTCGAGTTTTTCCCCGTCGAACAGGATATCGGCGGGTGTTTCTCGATACGCTGCGAGAACGGTTTTATAAAACTCGTCCGCATTCCCCGAATGAATCTCTTCAAACAACCCGATTTCCAGCTTTCCGTCTTTTACGCCGAACACTTTCACTTCTTCCATAACCAAAACTCCTTTCGGATTTTTTATCCCTTATTTTATATGTACCGCAAAAGCGGTGCTTTTTAAACGGTTTTTTACAAAAATGCAAACAAATTGCAAACGATCCCCACGAATACGGAAATCCCGTAGGTCAAGCCGATCAGCGCGAGATTGCGTTTCCAAGCCTTCGTATTTTTCAGAAGGATAACGAACCCCATACCCGCGTTTGCGCAAAGCCCCGCCACGCACGAGCCGAACGCGATCCCGCCGCTCAAATACGTTTCCGTGATCACGACGGAGGAGGCGCAGTTGGGAATCAACCCGATCGCGCAGGTGATAAGAGGTTGCACGAACCGGCTCTGTTTCATAAACCGTTCGAGCGCCTGTTCGCCGTTCCCGTGAATGATCGCCGTCAAAACGAAATTGACGAGAAAAATAAAGAAGATCACCTGCAACGCGTGCAGAAGCGGCGAAAGAAAATAATTTTTAAAATTACGTCCCTTTTCGTGCTCTTTTCCGCACGAGCAAACGGAAGAAACTTCCTTTTCCTCCAAGTACGCCTGCATAAAGATCTCGTGCACGGTGGACGGCGTTTTTTCGGGCTTTTGATAAGGCTCAACGCATACCTGCCCCCGCCCTGCGAGTTTGAGCGTCCAGTCGATCAGATATCCGAACAGTACGCCGACGATCAATTTCACCGCCAAAAGCTTTAAAAGAGCAAGACTGTTTCCCGAAGTCAATAAAATAACGAACGCCTCGTCGCTCGTCGAAAGAAAGATGGCGAGCAACGTACCGACCGTGATGTATTTCTTTTCGTACAGCTTAGACGCCATCACCGAAAACCCGCATTGCGGGATCAGCCCCGTCGCCGCGCCGACGAGCGGACCTAACTGCCCGCGAAAGCGTTCGGATTTGGCTAAATCCGTTTTACTCTCCAACAGCTCTATCACGATATAAATGAGAAAAATCCACAAAAATAAGGGATAGGTATCCTCAAAAGCGTGGTGGAGAATTTCCAAAAATTCTGTCATTCGGCGTTACTCCTTTCCCGCTTTCTTTTTCGGCGGATTGGGCACGACCGTTTTCAAGGTCGCCGCGAGCGGAATGGACGCCTTCGCCGTCAGCGAAAGATCGGCAAAATTCCCCAAGCGGTATTGCACGAGTCCTTCCGAGGCGATCATTGCCGCGTTATCGGTGCAATATCTCCGTTCGGGAAGCACGAGCTTCAACCCGTTTTTCTCGCAAGCTTTTTTAAGTTCCTCGCGAAGATACCCGTTCGCCGCCACGCCGCCGCCCGCCGTCACGGTATCCACGCCCTTTTCCTTTGCCGCTTCCACGGCTTTTTCGACCAAGATATCCACCGCCGCGCTCTGGAAAGAAGCCGCAACGTCCGCTTTTTCAAAAGGCTCGCCCTTCTGCTCTTTGGTGTGGCAATAATTGATCACCGCCGTTTTCAGCCCGCTGTACGAAAAATTATATCCCCCGCCGCCTTTGAGCATTTTCGGCATCGGCACGTTAGGTTTTCCGTCTTTTGCGCACCGCTCCACGTGCGGCCCGCCGGGATAAGGCAACCCCAGCACCCGCGCCACCTTGTCGAACGCTTCGCCCGCCGCGTCGTCGAGCGTCGCGCCGAGAATTTCAAATTCTTCTTCCGATTTCGCGTGTAAGATCGCCGTATGCCCCCCGCTCGCGAGCAAAGTGATAAAAGGCGGGCGCAAGCTCGGACAATCGAGGTACGCCGCCGCCAGATGTCCGCGGATATGATTGACCGCGATCAAAGGCTTTTTCAGCGCGTAAGCAAACGCCTTTGCAAACGAAACGCCCACCAAAAGCGCGCCCAACAGCCCCGCGCCGTAAGTGACCGCCACC
>JAFURH010000076.1 GCA_017471945.1 Clostridia bacterium
TAATTCCAAAATTTTATAAAGTAAAATGCGGGCAAAAGCTTGAAGAGATCGCGCGCGCCTTTTCCTTAACTCCCGCCCTTTTGATCAAAGAAAATCGCCTTACCCAAGAGGTGCACGACGGGCAGATTTTAAAAATTCCTACGGTCAGAGGGAATTTATACGTCGCAAAAGCGGGGGAGGGAAAGTCGCTCCTTTGCGGAAGCGAGGAGAATTTCGAAAAGCGGAACGGCACGAAGCTTTTATACCCCGGTATGCGCGTGATTTTATGAAAAAAGGGCGTACACAAAAGGCGGGCTTTTCGCATACAATATACTAAGTAATTGAATTTGCGCAAAGTCAAAAACCGACCTTGCAACAGGAGGTAAAAATGTCCTTTTTTTCCAATTTCCAATCGGATAAATGCCCCGGTCAGTTTACGGGCAACCCGATAAACGGTTTGACGGAAAAGGTTTGTATTCAGGCGGAGAAAATTTTCGACGCTTGTATCCGTCAAACGCAAATTGATAACTACGTCCTCACTCTTACCGACCTTACGCCCGCCAACCCTACATATCCTTTAACTTTTATCAGCGCAAGGTCGCTCACCGCAGAAGCGACGGTTTCCAACCTCAATATCGACCGTCAAGCAGATAAGCATTGTGCTCGCGTGCAAGCTACGCTCACCATTCCCGTCGAGGTGCTCTACACCGACGCGAACGGCGTGGAAGGCACGGCGACGGCAAGCGTTTCCATCGTCGAAGACGTGCTTCTTTTCGTACCTGCCCCCTCCATTATGCCGTTTACGGTGAAAGGCGTGGTCAGCGCGGTAGCGCCCGAGGGTACGTTCGATCCTACGAACAACACCTTCGTCGTGAGCCTGTGCGCCACGGTGATCTTGAAGATCGCGATGCTCGTCGAACTGCTCGTGCCGTCCTACGGCTATTGCGCGATCCCGCCTGCGCAGGAATTCTCGCAAGAGGTTTGTTCGGGATTCTTCGAACTTCCGCTGTATCCGCAGGGGCGCGGCTGTAACTGTAAGGGATAACTTGTAAAATCCGAACGGGTCTTTTCCTTAAAAAGGAAAAGGCTCGTTTTTTACTTGCTTTTTTCGCGGGAGTTTGCTATAATCGTCTTATGAACGTTTACGCTATCAGCGATCTGCACTTATCCACCAACTCCAACAAGCCTATGGACGTGTTCGGCGGTAACTGGGAAGGGCATTTCGAAAAAATTAAATGCGACTGGCTGGAAAAAGTACAGCCCGAGGATATCGTGCTCATTTCGGGGGATATCAGTTGGGCTATGAAAATGGACGCCGCGCTCGAAGATTTGAAGGAGCTTGCCCCGCTTCCCGGGCGCAAGGTGTTTATCCGCGGAAATCACGATTATTGGTGGAACGGGATCACCAAGCTTCGCGACAACGCGCCCGATGGAAATTTTTATTTCTTGCAGACGGACGCTGTGCGGTTGGACGGGTTCGTGATCGTGGGCTCGCGCGGTTGGTCGTGCCCCGGTTCGCCCGATTTTTCCGAGCAGGACAAAAAACTCTACGCGCGCGAAGCGGAACGCTTCCGCCTTGCCTTCAAGGACGGCGAACGGCTGAAACGAGAAGGGGATAAGCTGATCGCGATGATACACTACCCGCCGTTTACGGTGAAGGGCGAGGATACGCTCTTTACCGAGCTTTTCGAAAAAAACGGAGTGGAAAAGGCGGTGTTCGGGCATATTCACGGCGCGCCGTACTTTCCGCTCAAAACGCAAAAAAACGGCGTGGAATATATCCTCGCTTCCTGCGATAAGCTTCAATTCAAGCTCGTAAAAATTTATTGACGGATTTACTAAATACGCTGCGGAATCCTTTACAAGGATTTCGAAATATGGTATAATTTAAAGTTGAAAAAACGAAAATTACGTACGGGAGATAATCAATGCTGAACAGAAAAGATCTATTAGGGCTTATCGACGCGAGCAAAGAGGAGATCACCGAGATCCTCGATCTTGCCGAAGAGTTCAAACAGCGCATAAAGCGCGGCGAAAAAAAGCTTGACAGACTGTCGGGGAAAACGGTGACCGTTCTCTTTTACGAGAACAGTACGCGTACGCGCACGAGCTTCGAGCAGGCGGCGAAATACCTCGGCGCGACGACGATCAATATCGCCGCGGGCACTTCGTCGGTGGCTAAGGGCGAAACGCTCGTCGATACGGGCAAAACGCTGGACGCGCAGAAAAACGATTTTATCGTAATGCGCCATCCGATGGGCGGCGCGCCGTATCTTTTGGCAAAGACGGTAAAAGCGGGCGTTCTGAACGCGGGCGACGGTATGAACGAGCACCCTACGCAAGCGCTTTTGGATATGCTTACGATGCGGGAAACTTTCGGGCGTTTGGAAGGACTCAAAGTCGCGATCCTCGGGGATATCAAGCACTCGCGCGTGGCGAAGTCCAACCTGTTCGGGTTAAAGACGATGGGCGCGGAAGTGAGAATGTTCGCACCCGAAACGCTGATCCCTAAGGGAATGGACAAGCTCGGCGCAAAAATTTGCTCGTCGAGAGAAGAGGCGGTGAAGGGCGCGGACGTCGTGATGGGGCTTAGAATTCAGCTCGAACGCCAACAGGCGGGGAATTTCCCGTCGCTGGGCGAATACGCGGCGAACTACGGCGTGGACGAAAAGGTGTTCGCGCTTGCCAAGCCCAACGCGATCATTCTCCACCCCGGTCCCGTGAACAGGGGCGTGGAGCTTACGAGCGGGATTATCGATCACGAAAGAAGCCGCATTGAAGATCAGGTGCTTTCGGGCGTTGCGGTGCGTATGGCGGCGCTCACCTTATTGAACGAAGCGAGAAATAACGGGGAGGCGACGAAATGATTATAAGAGGCGGTAACGTCGTTTTTAAAAACGGCGTAGAAAAAAAGGATATTTTAGTCAAGAACGGCAAAATTCAAAAGATCGCGGACTATATCCCCGCGGACGGCGGCGAGGAGATCAACGCCGAGGGCTTGCACGTGTTCCCCGGTCTGATCGATATGCACGTGCATTTGCGCGAGCCGGGTTTTGAGAGAAAGGAAGAAATCGAAAGCGGCGCGAAAGCGGCGGTCAAGGGCGGGTTTACGCAGATCTGCTGTATGCCCAACACCAACCCCGTGCTCGATAATAAAGTGGCGGTGAGCTACGTGAAATACCGCGGCAAGGAAGTGGGGCTTTGCAAAATTCACCCTATCGGCGCGATCACGAAAGGCGAAAAGGGAGAAGAAATGGCGGCGATCGCGAGTATGAAAAAGGCTGGCGCGGTCGCGATCTCCGACGACGGCGTAGCGGTGAAAAACGCACGGTTGATGCGCCTTGCGATGGAATATGCGAAGGGCTTCGGTATCAAATGCCTTTGCCATTGTGAGGATAAAGACCTCGTAGACGGCGGGGTGGTACACGAGGGACTGAGCGCGACGATCGCGGGCTTGAAAGGGATTCCCCGCGCGGCGGAGGACGTGATCATCGCCCGTGAAATTTCCCTTGCGGAAACGTTGGATACGCCCGTGCATATCTGTCACGTTTCGACGTACAGCGGCGTGAGAATGATCCGCGACGCGAAAAAAGCGGGAATCAAGGTCACGGCGGAAACCTGTCCGCATTATTTCGCGGCGACTGACGAGATCATTTTGGGGTACGACACGAACACGAAGGTCAACCCGCCTATCCGCGAAGAGATCGACAAACAGGCGATCTTGGAAGGCTTGAAGGACGGCACGCTCGATTGTATCGTCACCGACCACGCGCCGCACCACGCGGACGATAAAAACGTCGAGTATAATCTCGCTGCGTTCGGGATCAGCGGGATCGAAACCTCGTTCGGTTTCGCGATCACGTATTTATATAAGGCGGGCGTGTTGACCCTGCCCGAACTTGCGGAAAGAATGTCGTATAATCCCGCGAAGATCTTAGGATTAGAAGGCGGCGAGATCAAGGAAGGCGAGGTCGCGGACTTCGCGATCGCTTCCCTCGACGAGGAATGGACGGTGGACAACTCGAAATTCCTTTCCAAAGGCAAAAATACTCCGTTCAACGGCTATAAATTAAACGGAGTCGTAAAATATACGGTCGTGGACGGCGAAGTGAAATACGGCGAAAGCGCGCTCGCGCAAAAGGAAGGCTCGAAAACCAAGACCATTCGCGTTTGCGGCGTAAAAATGAAGGATAAAGAATAAACGAAAGAGGAGAAATGATTATGATTACCGATCAACTTATCGAAAAAATTATCGCGTTGCAAAATCCCACCTGCGTGGGGCTCGACACCTTGTTCGACTACCTGCCCGACGATATGAAGGCGGGAGTTACCACCTTCGAAGGGGCGGCGGAGCGAATTTTCGATTTCAATAAAAAACTTATCGATACTTTAAAAGATCTTATTCCGTCCGTGAAGGTGCAGATCGCGTACTACGAAATGTACGGCGTGGCGGGAATGAAAGCGTTCGAAGAAACGCTTAAATACGCGACGGAGAAAGGGCTCGTCGTGATCGCGGACGCAAAGCGCAACGACATCGGCTCTACGGCTTCGTGTTACGCAAAGACTTTCCTCGGGGAAACGGCGGTGGGAGAAGCTGCTTATAAGCCTTTCCCCGCAGACTACGTGACCGTAAACGGGTATTTGGGTACGGACGGGATCGCGCCGTTCGTCGAACAATGCGAGAAGAACGATAAAGGTATTTTCGTGCTCGTGAAAACCTCCAATCCGTCGAGCGGGGAATTGCAAAA
>JAFURH010000077.1 GCA_017471945.1 Clostridia bacterium
AAAAAATAATTAAAAGGCTTGCTTGTGTGCGGTAGGCGGTTTTGGACGGTACTTAAGTACCTGCCAGTATAATGCCTTTTAGGGCAAAGTAAAGCCCCCATTTTAGTGGGGGATACTTACTTGCGTAAATTGAATTGGCGTGAGTAAATCAAAGTACTTTTCGTGATTTATGAAAAAATACTACTTCATTTTTTCCTTTAAAATAAAGGCTTTTAGACGATTAGTGCAACAAAAGTGCAACATTGGCTCATTTTGCATAAATGTATGTAAAAATTCACGTAAAAAATCAAACAAAATTCTCGAAAAACGGGGAAACAGGCAACAAAAAAGTGTTAGTTTTTGCAAAACTAACACTTTTGGCGCAGAAGACGAGATTCGAACTCGTGCTACGGTTTCCCATACTACTCCCTTAGCAGTTGCTTTTTTTCTTTCAAATAACCTGTGTTTTGTATAATATAACACGTATCCTTTCTAAAATCCAAAAATAATTTTCCTTTTATGCAAAACGGTAAATAACTTTTATAACTTTTTTCGCAATAGTGCAACTTTTTTGCAACTTTTTTTGAGTGCAACTTGTTGCGCTTTTTTTTATTTTACAGGAGTTTGTTGAATATAAAAATGAATAAAAATAGACTTTCGTTTTGGTGTAATGACGACAAAGAACAAATACTTCGTATTTTTGCTACGAGCGGACTTTACCTCCCCGAAAAATCGGACGGGTATTATGAGGGAACGGCGAGTAAAGCGGTGCGTGATACGACGAGTAGATATAACGTAAAGTCGAAAGCTCCACCGATTGGAAAACCTACGAACTGTTTGGGCAAAGGCGGCAAGTAAAAGAAAATCGGCTATCGGTTTTTAAGTTTTCGACCCTATTATTGCTTGAAAATACCTGCAATGATTTGAACGGCAATCAACAGAACACAAAGGCTTTTCGTATTTTAAGTCTTCTACGAAAAACGGTAGAAACGTCAACGTATAAATACAATTTCTTAAAGATTATTTCCAAAAAAAAGAAAACGGCGGTATTTCGCAAAAGGGGCAGCGCGAAATACCGCCGTTTTTTAGGCTTTAAGTTTATACGGCTTTAAAAATCATTCATTTTTCGAAGGGGGGGGGGTGTAGATTTTGTTGTTTTCGAGTAATTTTAACTGAAATTCATTTGGCGTAAATCCCGTTTCCTTTTTAAATACCCGACAAAAATAGGCGTGGTCGTCAAAGCCACAGGTTTCGGCAATTTCGTTGATTCGAAGATATCCGTCTTCTTTTTTGGATAATAATTGTTTGGCGAGCGTTAAGCGTTTTTGGAATAAAAACTTGGAAGGAGATATGCCGTGTTCCTTGATAAACAATTTTCGTATATGCTCTTTGGATAAGGGAACTAATTGATAAGCTTTTTCCAAATCGAATTTCGAGTCCGTGTAATGGTTAATAATTTCGTGAATGATGATTTGGGTAATGTTTGCTGAATCCGATTGCTTGATCAGCGTGTTCAAAAAAGCTTCGACGGTGTTTGTGTAGGCAAGATTTATCGGATGTTCTGCCGAAAATTGGTGAAAATAACGATAGGTCAATTTTAGAACCGAACAAAAATCCTTACTCAAATCGGAAGAGGGAATTAAAAGCGGTTCTTTGATTGGCGGATTCCAATCTTCGATTGTCAAATGGATATTTTTAAAACCCAGAGAAGAATTATTAACGTGTTGAAGGTTGGGAGGAATACAAATCGTTTCTCCTTTTTTGTATTCAATGATATGCTTGTCCGCAGTTTCAATCGTTCCCACACCTTCCGTCACATAGATTATTTCCCAATCGTAATGCTTGTGCGGTTTAACTGTAAAAGTTTTTAAATGTTTTTCAATGTAGTTGATAATAGCCATAACCAATCCCCGTACAAATTATTTTAAATCATCGACGAAGGTATTATACCAAAATAAGGAAAATTTGGCAAATCTTTTTTATGGCATATCTAAAAAGTCCAAAATTATCACTATTTTCTCCAACGGCAAACGGATGACGGGGACGGGAGATGTATGATATAATATAGTTGTAAAAACTGATCGGGGATGATTTTATGTTCGCGTATAATTATGAAAATTTAAGCCGCATTGCACGAGGATAGTCGGGCAAAAGTTTTATGCAACGAATAAAGGAAGCATACGAAACGGCTTATGCGGGTAAGCCGATTTACGCATTGGAATATTCTCAATTTAAGCGTTTTTATATTGACGGGGACAGGGACTCTTTTCAGTCACAGTATTTTGACCGCAGACGTAGGTTGCGCTTATTGCAAGCATTGGCGTTGACCGACGACCGTTATTTGGAGGATTTGGAAAATATTTTGTCCGCAATTTGCGACGAGTTTATATCTAATCGATTACGTCGTGGAAGATGCGGAGAAAGAAACGGAGTTTTTCTTTTCTTTCGAGGATTAGTCTTCTAAATAAACGTTTTTATTTCGCATTATTTTTTTCTCCGTGTTCGTAGTTTTCGACGATATAACGCACCCACCCGAAAAACGTAGAAAAGATAGTTATTTAAACAGTCGGAAAAGCCTTTAGCCGATGGACTTTTTCGACTTACACAATCGGCAAAAAAATTATATTTTCAAGGAGGCTATAAAATGAAGCAAAACAAAAAAACTTACGAATTGGCGGTTGTACGCATTACGCGTTTAACGAGCAACGACGTGTTTTTGCTGGTGTCAACCGAGAACGGCGTAGTGACAAAGGACAGGGATTGGAGCGGTTTTGGGCAAGGAGGTGATATCTAATGAAAAGAGATCGTAAAATTCTTTTGAGTGTATTAGCATTGGCGTGTGTAGCAACGGGTGCGTTCGGCGTCAGCAATCTCAACGTTAGCGCTTCGGCAAGCGCAACGGAATCGACGATTCCCACGCTTACAGAAGAGAACCCGGTGGAGTTTAAAGCGGGCGCGGCGATTCGTATTGACACGGTTAATACGACGGTGGACAAATCGGAGTCCGGTATCCGTTTTACGGCTTACGTTCACGAAAGCGTGAAAGATAACGGACTCGGTATGCTTATATTGCCTTGCGATATCGTAGATATGTATAACGATTACGTAGAAGCTCAGCAAACGGCAAGCGAAACGGCAAAGGACTTAATCGGCTGGCTGAGCGAGAACGACGTCACGCTTGACGAGGTTGGCGGAACGTTCGAAGCGGAGGATATCTGGGAAACGACGACGACGGGAACCTATGAGGTGAAGGGCGGCATTTATAAAATGCTTGCAGACCATTATCTCGACGACTATACGGCAATCGCCTTCTACGGCGCAGAAACGGCGCGTACGTACGTTTCTTCCGATATCGAAAAATCTATTTTGCGCGTAGCGGACGCTGCGCTGCCGGACTATGCAGGCGGCACGGAGGACGATGAAGAGGCGATAAAGGCATTGAATGCGATCAGATCGCACGCCGTAGGGTATAACACTGTGGAACAAGCTTTGGTTCGTGACGTGAATTACGAGCATAACTCGTTTGAGTTTAATCGCGACGTACTCGATAAAACTGGTGCAAGCGCTAGTAATCTACAAGTCAAGCAGACGGTGGGCGACCGTGATAACGTGGTTATCCAAAAAATGACGGGAAACGGCACGACGTATGATGAAAACACTGCCGTTCAAGGGAATGCTATGGGACGAATTGCGGTTGCCCCTTCGACGGGCGCAGTGCAAAATTTGAATTACTACGCTGTGGCGGACGTTAAGTTGGAACACTTCCAAGCGGACGGAACGCTGAATTCAGAAGGAAAGAGCTATTTCGGCTTTGTTCTCACGGGGAGCGACGCGTCGGGGGTCACGCACAACGTCGGCTTCCGCTACGATTACAATTTGGGCGTATTCACGAACGAAACGAGTATATATGAATCGAAAAACGTAGCCGTTACGGATTTGGTGAGAGTCGTGGATACGGAGAACGGTTGGGCGACCACGACGTTTGATTTTTCGGATTGGAACACCGTCGTAATCAATCTTGTGGAATATCACAAGCTGGGCTTGACGGACGCTACGATTTCCTTCTGTAATTTTACCGATTTTACGGCAGACGCATCCTACGTGAATTTGTATATCGATAACTACCGCTATATAACGCCTGAGCTTTTGGACTACGAAAGCGACGGAAAATACTACGCGGCGGACGACGGTTGCACGCGTTTGACAATGCATACCTACAATAAGGAACTGCACACTCAGCACACTGGGAACGGCTCAACGGCGACGTTTACCACCGTTTTGGGGGATAAAAACGTTGTCAAGTTTTCGACTTCCTTGACGGAAGAAGCGAGGACTTACGGAAATGAGGCTTATTACTACGGAAGATGCTTATCGTTTGACTTAACCGATATTGACGTATCCAATAAATATTTATTGTTTGATATATTCGTTCCCGACGATGCATGGGAAGGGGAGTTAACGCAAACGTCTGTGTATAAGTATCTCCCTAATTTCGAACTGAAAAAATCGAGTATGAGTGGTTGGGCTAAACCGGCATATGCGTGGGACGCTACGTTAGGTGGATTCGGCTTTGACAAAGCTTGGGCGTTTTTCGTTGACGAAAATATGAATAAGACGGTATTGAAGAAAGGCTGGAATACCGTATGTATCGACCCGAGCCAAAGTTCAAGTCTGGCTACTAATTATCTTAACGGAACGTTATACTTGCACATTGAAATCGAATTGCCGGACGGCGGCAATGCGGACGGAAAGGAGCTTGTGGCTTACTATTACGACGTTCGGATCAAGAACAAAGAATAAGAAAGCTTAGGCGTGCGCGAATAACGACGGCGCGCAAATAAGCGAAAAAATGTTGGAGAATAATTATTATGAAAGCAAAACAAAAAATAGCATTACTCTGCGCAGCGACGATTGTGGCGGGGAGCGGGTTCGGCGCCTGTTCGAGTGACGTTGAAGCTATCGACAAAAAGAAAACGCAGCTTTACATAGCGAACTATGAGGCGGGTCTGGGCTCGCGGTGGCTGGACGATTACGAGGCAGCGTTTGAAAAAGCCTATGCGGGCGAGTCTTTCGAAACAGGGAAGAAAGGCGTACAGGTTATCGTTTCTAAGGATAAATCGATGTACACGGGCGATGCGCTGTACAACAACGAATCGATGACGACGGGCGATATCAATTTGTATTTTTGCGACAACGTTGACGTTTATAAATTCCAGCAAGAGGGCTGGCTCGCCGATATTACTGACGTCGTGAAAGAAACGTTGCCCGGAGAAGCGAAAACGATAGAAGACAAATTGTCGGCAGATCAAAAGGCAGGATATCAGGTAGAGGGAAAATACTATGCTTTGCCTCACTACGAATCTTATAAAGGTATCGTGTACGACGTGGATTTGTTCGACGAACGTGGCTACTATTTCGACGGCGACGGCGAAATACTCGGCGTACCGCTGACGGAAGAAACGATTCTTTCGGCGGGCCCTGACGGGAAAGAAAATACGTTGGACGACGGGCTTCCCGCAACCTACGAACAGTTTTTCGCACTTTGTAAGTTTATTAAGAACGACGGGGTGTATCCTATCATCTGGACGGGACAATACCGTGATTCTTATACCCAAAGCTTGTTAGAAGCGCTTGCTGCCGACTACGAAGGCGTGGCAGGCTCTAAGGTGAGATATGCTTTATCGGAAACGCCTGCGGACGCATCGATCGTGACGGGCTTTGACGGCAATGGGAAACCGATCGTGGAAACGAAGGCAGTTTCGCAGAGCAATTACGAGGAGCTTTATAAGCTTGCCGGAACTTATTATTCAATGAGCTTTTTGGAAAGCATATTAAAAGGGAATTATTACCACTCGTACTCTTTTAGCGACGTACATTCTCACGAGATGACGCAATATCTGTTTTTGTATTCGCGTTATGATTCCGCCATTGTGGATAAGCCGATCGCAATGATGTTGGAAGGCACGTGGTGGGAAGAAGAAGCTTCTTCCACGTTTAAGGAGATGGCAGAAAACTATGACGGTGCGGGAAGAACGGATAGACGCTTCGGGCTTATGACGTTGCCGAAGGTAGACGAATCGAAAATCGGTCAAACCACGTTGATTGGAGGTTCGTCGGAGATGGTGGTTAATAAAGCGTCTTCGGCGGCGCAATTAAAAGCGGCGAAGGCATTTATCAAGTTTATTTCCACTGACGAGAATTTGAGAAAATTCCACACGATGACGGGCGTAGGGCGCGCTTATTCCTACGAATTGACAAGCTTGGATTTGGATATGTTATCGTATTCGGCGTTGCAATTATACGACAACAAAAAGAGTGCGACCATTGCTTACAGCGACTTGTTGTCGCCGCAAATATCCGGTTGGTATGCAGCGAATAAAAGTAAGCTGTGGCTGTATCGTGCGCGAAAAGGAAATTCGATCTATTATAACGCGATTTTCGGGTTAGACGCCGGTCTTAGTGCGCGGGAATATTTTGAAGCTGTTGTCAACTACAATAAAAAATAAATAAAAACAGAAAGGCGTTTCAGGAAAGGGCGACGAGTGCTTTTCGTCGCCCTTGAAAGCATAAAAAACGTTAGAGGTGAAAATATGATAGAAAACAAGAAAAAAAAGGGTGGTATGTCGGCGGCGACAAGGCGTGATTTTTTGTTTATGCTCGCCATATTCATATTGCCGGCAATCCAATATGCAATAGAAACGGTTTGGATAAAAATCGACACCATTATCCTTGCCTTTAATAACTATACGGGCGATATCGACGACGGGTACAGAACGTTTGCAGGATTTTATAATATCAAAGAAGTGTTGGACTTTATGTTTAACGATTCTCTATTCTTGCTGATGCTTAAAAACAACTTTCTGCGTTGGATAGTGCCGTTGCCCTTGACTTTTTTCGAGATTATTATCACTTATTATATGTTTCGTAAATTTCCGGGTACTTCCGTTTTCCGAACGATTATGTATATCCCGATGATGACGGGCGCGATGGCGTCGGTTTTGATGTCGAAGTTTTTTGTGAGTTTTACTCTTCCTTCTATATTAGGCTTGAAGGAAGGTTTGCTGAACGATACGACGTCGGCTTTTTGGACGTTGTTAATCTATGGCAAGCTATTTGCCTTAGGAGGCTCTATTTTAGGGCAGCTTGCCGTTATGAATTCTACCGACCAAAGCACGTTGGAGGCAGGGCAACTTGACGGCGTGGGCTTTTTCGGAGAGCTTTGGCATATCGTTTTACCGAAAAGCTATAAATTTATTTTTCTCGGTATAATTTCGGGTATCGGCTCTATTTTCACTAGCGAGGGTGGTTTGATACCCTACTACGGTACGAATGCACCTACCGATTTGTGGGGCATTGGCTATTATACGCAGATAGGTATTTTGGAAGCGGAGCCGAGCAAGTATCCTTATTATGCGGCGTTCGGGGTTGTGCAGGCGATCGTATTAGTGCCTTTATCGAACGGATTGAGGGCGTTGATGAATAAAGTTGGACCTTCGGAAGATTAAAGGAGTAATAGGAAAATGGACACGACGAAAAGAAGAAGATCGAGAAAGACGGGAAGGGAAAAAGTCCCGTTTATCGGATGGTTTTTATTTGCATATTTACTTATACATTGCGTTGCAATCATACTATATTTTTCTTGGGGCTTTGGGGCTTCGGTAAAAACGAATTATGAGTTTATGAAGGATATGGTAGGCTATCCTGAGGGGTTGCCTTGGGACTGGGCGTGGGAAAACTACAAAAAAGCCTTCGAATTGTTTAATATGAAGGTTTTGAGAGACGGCATTCTGACGAAAGTGACCGTTGTGGAAATGATCGGGAATCAGCTCCTCTATGCGTTTCTTTCTATTTTTATGTCAAGACTTGCCAATTGGCCGGTTATGTACGTTTCGGTGGTTTTTTGGAAAAAGTTTAAGCTTGCGAGATTTATATACACGTTCCTTTACGTTATGATGTTCATTCCCACGTACGGCGCTATGGCGAGCGCATTTCTTCTCTATAAAAAGCTGGGAATGTACGATAGCTGGTGGTACGTTATCTTTGCTTACTTTTCCTTTGGCGACGGATTTATTTTGACGCACGCATATTTGTCGGGATTGTCCTCCGAAATGAGCGAGGCGGCGAAGATCGACGGGGCGAATAATTTAGATATTATGTTGCGTATCTATTTACCCTTGTCTATGCCGCTGATCGGATTGCAGGTGTTAACTGCCTTTTTGAGCCGTTGGAACGACTACGAAACAATGCTGTATTGGTTGCCTTCTTATCCTGGTATTTCGTACGGCGTGTATAAGTTTACTACGAGTACGGCGACGGGCGCGAGCTGGCCTACTATTCAGTTGGCGGGCGGTATGATGTTGTTGGTTCCCGTACTTGCGATTTTTGCGGTATTCAGCAAAAAGATAATCGGCGGTGTGACTGTAAGCGTTAGCAAATAGAGGTTTGATGATGATAAGAAGTTGTATAAATTTGAGAAAAAAATGGGGCTTGGTAGCACTCGTCGTATGCTTGTGCTTTCTGATCTTCGGGGCGATATTTTTTGCGCTCGGTGCGCGCGCTGAGGCGCAAGAGGAAGAGCCTTTTGAAGAAATGTATACAGTCGGGGATTGTTTAAAATTGCCCGAAATGTCGGTAGACACGCCAGAGGGAGCTGTGAAAGGCGAACCTATCATATACTGCCCCGACGGTACGGCGAAAATGGCATATTCCATTTCTTTGCTTGATATAGGACGGTATGAGATCGTTTATAGGGCGACGGCAAACGGAACGGTTTACAAAAAATCGTATTCAGTTGTAGTAAGCGATAAGCTCAACACGATAACCAACAAAAAAGATTATATAGCGTACGAAGACGTCACTCTGAACGGCGGTACGGCGACGGGGTTAAATATACGTCTTTCTTACGGTAGTACGTATACTTGCAATCAGTTAATCGACTTGACGAAATATTCGAAGGAAGAGGATTTGATCTCGTTTTTTATCACGCCGGAGACGGTCGGTACATTCGATTGTAGAATATTTTACGTTCGCTTTGAGGATTATTACGATCCCACGAATTACTTCACGGCGCGTATTTATTATACTTCCGATTCTTCCACCGTCGTGTATATTGCGGCAAAGGCGGACGCGCAGGAGAGCGAGCAATTCTACGGCGCGCAAAAGGGAACACCGGACGGACCGATCCTTAGCAGCATTTATGGACTGGGCGCGCCAGCGTCTTTTAAGGGGGATTGTTTCGGCGATCCCAATTATCAGGTCGGTTTGCGTTATGACGAGGAGACGATGACGCTTTACGGCAGAAGATCGGCGAATGGTCAGGATTACGTGATTGATTTTAATAACGGTGTTTTTAAAACTGGTTGGAACGGCTTTTCGAGTAATATCGTCAAGGTTTCTATGTGGGCGGACAGATATTCGGCGAATCAAGAAACGGCGGGCGTCACCATTACGCATATCGCAGGCGTGGATTTATCGAAAGAGTATTTGAATATTAACGAACCTTCGGATTTAAAGGTGGATTTTGGTGAATATTCCAAAGATTCTTTGCCTAAGGCGACGGTTGGAAGCCCTTATAAAATTTTTGAAGCTACCTCCGAAGAGTTGTATACGCCCGAAACGATTACCGTGAACGTATACACGGGGTATGGTTCGAATATACAAAAAAACGTAAATATTGTCAACGGCCGTTTTGTTCCGTTGCTTGCGGTTCCTCATACGATTGAATATAAGGTGACGGACGCGTTCGGGTATACGAAAACGGAATGTGTGAAGATAGACGTAGAGAAAACGGCGGAACCGATCGTCTTAAAGGTGGATACGAATGCGCTTTCGTGTACGCTCGGCGAATATCTCACCGTGCCCCAAGCTACGGTGGAATCGGGAGGCAACGGCAGGGTGACTCTTTCGGCGGCGTTGGTATATTCGGATGGAACGAAATGCGAAATCGAAGATAAGTCAATCCGCGTATTGAAAAAAGGTGATGCGAAAGTGGTATATACGGCTACCGATTACGCAGGCAATACGGAAACGGTGGAGGTGGCGACGAGTATTGAAGACTCGCAAAAACCGTCTATGATTTATGATCCGCTTTTGCCGAGAATGTATTTGGTTGGCGGTAAATATCCCGTGCCTGAATTGAAAGCCGAAGATTTTTCGGACGGTTCTTGCAAGGAAATCGAAACGCAATGCGTCGTTTCGGCTGACGGGGCTACGCAACCAACGGTAAAGGGCGGATATTTTACCGTTATGGGCGAGGGCGCTATCACGTTAACTTATACGGCAACGGACGCGTTGACACGCAAGAACGAAAAATCGTATACGGTATCCGTTTCGGATATCGGACTTTCCGGTACGCTTTCTTTGGGTAAATTTTATTCCGCTGAAAACGGTAGCGTAAAGGCAACGGACGATAATATTTTATTGACGGCAACTGCCGATAACGCACGTTTTTCACCTATACGCGAGCTCAACGGCAGATCGTTGACGGCTAGATTCCTTTTGGCGAAAAACAGTGTAAATTTTGAAAGAATTCGCTTTGTTGTAAGTGATTATCGCGACGAAAGCAAGAAAGTGGAGATCGCGTTGGAAGGAAAGTACAACGCTACCAATGAAACCAATATGCTTGCCGCGAGCGTGAACGGCGGCACACCGTTTATTACGAGTTATTTATTTGGCGGCGATATAAAAGAGATCTTCTTTCAGCTTACGGATGTATTATATTTGGGAACGACAAGAATAAGCGTGCCTACGTATACGGACGGAACGTCTTTTGACGGCTTTGCCGATTTCGTATATTTAGACGTCATCATCGAGGGCGTAGATACGGAAGCTTTGGCTGCGACCGAAGGGGAACAAAAGGCCGAAATACAATTAGTTGAATTAAACGGCCACACGATGACGAACGCGAAACGCGATAGAATTAAACCGCAGATTATGTATATGGGCACGGTACGGCATACAGCGGAAATAGGAGAGGAAGTAGAACTTTGCGCGGTGAAGGTATTCGACGTGTTGAATCCGTATACGAAGGCAACGCTTACGCTTACGAAGGAAACGGAGACGGGGAAGACGGTTGTTGCAGGCGTTGATAAATTGCCGATTGAAAACGTCCCTTCGGACAAGGTTTACAAGTTTATTGCGGATGACTACGGCGCGTATACTGTCACCTATTCGTATGAGGTAGGAGACGGAACAAAAGAAAAGTTTTCGTATAAAATCAACGTATACGATACGGAGGCGCCCGAACTTGTATTGTCGTCGGTACAACTAAAAGGAAAAGTGAACTCGGCGATTAAGTTGCCTAAGATTGTATGTACGGATAATATTGACTCTGCCGACGCGATAATTTTGAAAAAGACCTATCTTGCGCCTGATTATACGGCGGGCGTTATCGAGGGTTCTAAATTTACACCGACGCAGAAGGGCGTTTATAAAATAACGTTTGTAGTTATGGATAGCTCGAATAACGTCACTCTCCGTATGATAGAATGCGTTGTAGAATAAGGAGACAATGAGATGAAAAAGAGTAAGAAAGGTGTTTTTAGCGCTATATGCTTGTCGTTGGCTTTGGTTTTTTCGTTCGGTTGCAGCTGTGCGGGAGCCACGTCGGGAAGCAATCCGTCGGGGAATGACCCGTCGAATACGGATCAAACGGGTACGGGGTATTATCTTGTCGAAAACGGACATAGCGATTATACGATCGTTGTGCCTAAAGAAGCGGATAAGAAAATATTACGGGCAAGTGAAGAACTTACAGATCTTTTTAAAGAGGCCACAGGTGTAGCATTGCCGACCAAGACGGACGAGGAGGTATCTTATTCGGACGAGGGGAAATATTTTATACTTGGCGATACAAAGTTCTCGGATAAAACCGACGTGAAGGTGGCGGAGATTCCTTCGCAAGGGTTTGTTATTAACACGGTTGGGAAAAACGTGTTTATACAGTCAAAAGACCCAATCGGAACGTTATATGGCGTGTACGAATATTTGAATCAAACGCTGAATTACGAATATTATTCGACGGAAGTGTATTCGTTGGATAAAATGCAAACTGTGGAGCTTGAACTGTTTGATAATTTTTGCGACAGTCCCGACATCTTGTATAGAAATTCCAACTATGGTATGTCGACGGGTTCCGAAGAGCGTGCGGATAAGTTCAGAATGACGTACGAGCCGTGGCTTACGGACAGATACCAGTTTGCACATAATGCGATACACGAATTTTTCGACTCTTGGTGCTATGAAGAGAAAAAGGACGTTTGGTATGCGGAATCCGGAGAACAGCTTTGTTATACGGCACACGGGGATGCGGACGAATTGAAAGCGATGCAAGCGCAAGTTGTAAAGCGTATGAAAGAGGTTGTAGAGGTGAATTATGCGCGCGGAAATTATGCGGAGCTTATTTCGTTTACGCAAACTGACGGGGGTGGTTATTGCGAGTGTGACGCGTGCAAAGCCGCAGAAAAGAAATATGGAGCCAAGTCGTGGGCAATCATCAATTTTATCAATCCAGTAGCCCGTGAAATGAAAGCTTGGATGGAGACGACATATCCTACGCGTAAACTGACGATTGCAATTTTTGCGTATAGCTGGTCTATAGATCCGCCCGGAGCAAAACAAGAGCCGGCATATTCTGATTTGGATGAAACTTGCTATTTGGAAGACAATGTGGCAATGATTTATGCGCCGATAAAAATGAATTTTAATTACGATTTTGACCACGAAGTCAATAAAGAATCTTTAGAGCTTTTGCAGAATTGGTCTAAATTCACAAAGAACTTTTTGTTTTGGACGTACAGCGCGAATTTCAATTATTATTTCACTTGGTACGATTCGTTTAACTCAATGCAAGCCGTTTATCGGAAAGCCAAGGAAAGCGGCGCAATATGGTTATTTGATCAAGCGAATGAGGGAAGTAGGACGACGTTTACCGCGTTCGGGCATTTAAAACACTATCTCAACTGTAAACTTGCTTGGAACGTGGACGCGGACGTCGCAGCGCTTACGAAGGCGTTTTTTAAAAATTACTTTGAAGACGCGTCGGAGTCGATGCTGCGTTATTATGAAGGATATCGGGCTTGGTCGGAATACATAAAGAACTACGAGAATGCAAGCGGTGATATTTACGCAAATCTTTCGGAGGAACGACTGTTCCCGAAAGACGTATTACTTGAATGGATGGATTGCATAGAAAGCGCTTACGTTGCAATCGAATACCTGAAAAATGAGGATTATACGTTATATTGTGCGTTGAAAGATAGAATCACGGCGGAGAGTATAGCTATACGATATCAACTTATTCAGATCCATTCAAGCAGTTATCCGGAAGAAAAGGCATTGGAAATGAAATACGCGTTTAAGAAGGATTTAGCGAGCCTTGGCTTTACAAGTTGGAGTTCGGTAAGTAGTTGGACGTTGAACAAGCTTTATTCGGACTGGGGTATTAATTAACAGGAGGGGCGTATCGTGAAGAAAAGAACTATATTTAGATTTACTAACGTTGTTTTTTTAACGCTGATAAGCTGGATTTGTTTTGCTTTAATCGGTTGCGCCGGTGCTCAAACGGAACCAAGCGTAAAAAGTTTGCTTGTATTCAACGAGAGTGATTTCGTGTTGATGGTAGGAGAACAAAAGCGTCTTACAGCCGACGGCGAAAATTTAACGTGGAGTTCATCCGACGAAAAGATAGCGACGGTAGATAACGACGGGCTCGTAACGGCGAGAGCGTTTGGAGAAGCGGAAATTACTGTAAAAGCGAGCGAGCAGAGCGCTTCCTGTAAGGTTTCCGTGACGGCGCAATACGTCCCCGTATTACGCATAGACGCGACGAATAAAACGATGAACGTGGGCGATCATTATAATTTTTCTTATGCTTTGACGTATCAAGGTGAAGAAATAACGGGAAAAGTACGTTTTTTCACCGCAGATGAAAACGTCGTACGCGTGAGCGAAAAAGGCGAATTGGAAGCTTTGGCGATTGGAACGTCTACGGTGTTCGTGGAGTATTCGTACTTGGATTTTACGGACGTTATTACGATTGACGTTTCGGTTGTGGAAAATGTTATTTTGGAGCTGGATATCCGTGAGGCAACGCTTTGCGTTGTGGACGGAAGTGAAACGGGTTTACCGACAAGCGTGACTGCAAACATAACGCAACTGTGGTATGGAGAAAATACGCTTGACAAAACGTCCGTCGTATGGGAAAGTGCCGATTCTTCCATCGTAGAGGTGTCGAACGGCGAAATTAGCGCGAAACAAGCGGGTACGACCTCAGTGTTTGCAAAATATACGACGAACAACGGAACGACGGCAAGCTTTGAAGTGGCGGTGGAAGTACAAAAAGGACTTAAAACCTTATCGGAAGAAACGGTAATAGTGATCGACCCCGATAAAATAGAGGAGGTGACGATAACGCCTTCGGAAGAGTACTCGGAACCCGTGAATAACGTAATTGGTTTATATAACGGGGAGAACGAGTTGATCTCGACCAATTTGAATTTGCTGTCGAGCCATCTTGTCAGGGGCGAAAACGAAATGGTTATGGAAACGGCGAAATGGCGTTATTCGTTTAAGGTATTGTTGTTGCATTCGCATTTTTCCTTTGAGCCTAACTATAAGGAGGGAGCAATAAATAGTTCGATGAACGAAAGCGCAGAGAATAAAAATACGCTTTCTTCGGCTGTTTTTGATGGTAAAAACGTCTTAAAGCTTGTTTCTAAAATTACCTCGCATCCAGCGCCGTATTATTCCGGCTGTCGATTGGCATTGAATCTCGAAACGGATCAAAAAGGCTATATATTTTTCGACATGTACATTCCTAAGACGGATTATAGCAATACCCCGAATATTACGTTTGGCTTAATATCCGAGTATGGGAAAAGTGAAAGAGCGACGGTGGTTGACGGGCAGTACGATGCAACGTGGATAAAATTCGTGGACGAGATGCTTTTACCGACTACAATGAAGACAGACGCTTGGAATACGGTGCGTATTGATATGAACGACGAAGCGCTGAAAAATATAAAATTGCAAAACGACGCATTTATTGAACTCGGCGTAGCGGATTTGCCCGATAGCAACGATGTGGCGACGGGAGCGACGCAAGATGGGGCTGCTGTATATAAAATCGATCCCAGAACGGCGTATTATGGCAACTTCCGTTTTTGGTTGAATGAATATTACGAAAAAGAAACGACTTTGGAGGAAGTGTTTATAGACGAGACGTTAACGATTAACTTAAACGATGCTCCGTTTGCCGAAACGTATACTGTGGAATGGTTGTCGAAATTACCAATAGAGCAATCGGAAATGTACGGTATTTACGATGAAAACAACGAACTCTTGTCGCGTTCGTTGGCGCTTCCTACCGCCGCCTTGAAAGAGGGGGAATGGAAGATGAGAATCGTTGCTCTTGATAAAAAAGCGTACGTTATCACTGCAAACGTGCAAAGAGAATGGTGGACGATGTCGCCGAGTTATCGAGCGGGGACGAGAAATGCGAAAAATACGTTAACGCAGACCACGTTTGACGAAAAAGACGTGCTTGCGATTACAACAAACGTGACGGTAAAGACGTCTGCTCAGGCGGCAGATCCATATTATTGCGGGGTTCGAACGTCGTTGAATTTGACAACGGAAACGAGAGGATATATCCTTTTCAACGTATATGTCCCTGAGCTGGAATATAGCTTTACGCCCGTTATAAAAATAGGCAACGAGAGCGAGTATGCTAAATGCAAGAAGTCATACATTATTGACGGACAGTTTAACCAAAGCTGGATAAGTTTCGTAGACGCGAATATGCAAACGATTACGATGCAAAAAAATGCTTGGAATACGGTGTGCATTGATATGAATAACGAAACTCTTTCACATATAAAATTGCAAAGTGATACGATTCTTGAGCTCGGTGCTGGAGATTTGCCTGATAGCGACGACGTGGCAACGGGAGCGACGCAGGATGGTATGGCTGTGTATACGATCGATCCGAGAACGGCATATTATTGCGATTTCCGCTATATAAGCGCAGATTGCTTGAAGGACCAAACAAGCTCGTAAAGAATGGAAGTTAGGAGAAAGCAAGATGCAACTGAGAATTGTTGAAAAGGCTACAAGCTCGTATACTGTTGTCGTTTTCGAACCGAGCAAGGCGTTGCGAAACGCTGCGGATGAACTGGTATACTTTTTTAAAAAAGCAACGGGAATTACGCTTGACGTGATTCCCTTAGCGTCCGTTTCGTATGAAAAAAACAGTAAATACATAGTGCTGGGTAACGGGAGCTTAGTTGAAAGCGTTATCGGAAAATACTGTTTTTCGACACAGGAATATAAGGTTGTTTGCGACGGGGATAATATTTTGATCGCTGGTGACGACTGGGGCGTATTGTACGGCGTATATGCGTTTTTACACTATACTTTTGGATACGAAACGTACGGCGTAGACGAATGCTATATAGACGAAGGCGTGACGGAGAAGATTTTAGCGCCGTTTACTCTTTCCGATAAACCGGATATTTTATATCGTTTTGGAAACTATCACCCCGTTATGTACTACGAAGGGCAAATGAGCGAGGCGAAGGTGAGAGAAGTATCGCTATTAGCGCAAAGAATGCGGTTCTTTACGGAATTGACGACGTTTGCTGGTTGGTTTCATAACTCGTTGGATTATTTTAGGGAGCAGGATTCGTGCGAGATTAAAAATTGCGTGTGCGGTGGTAAGACGCATTTAGACGGACACGAGAAATGGTACGCAAGCAACGCGTTTGGCGCAAGTTGCTGCGTAAATATCGCTGGAGAGAAAGTTTATAGAAAGATCGGAACGGATAAATGGTTTACGATTTCGAAAGAAAACGGAATTGAGCGTGCTGTTGACTATACCGATACGGACGCGGTTGCAACGCAAAGAAAAAAACGCGCCCTGAATCAGCTTTGCTACAATGCGCACGGTGATGCGGATGAGCTTGAAAAAATGCAAGACCGTATGCTGACGCATGCCAAGCGACTTATAACCAAGCGCTTTGACGCAGGGGTATACGTTGAAACGTTATTATTCGAGCAAACAGACGGCGGCGGCTGGTGCCAATGCGAGGCGTGCCGAGCCGATCGAAAAAAATACGGTACGGATGCGGCTGCGATTATTCGTTTTATCAATCCCGTAGCGGATAAGCTCAAAGAATGGATGGCAAATAGGTACCCTAATAGACCTATGACGATTGTGTTTTTCGCGTATACGGCAACGGTCAACGCGCCAGTCAAAGAGGATGGAAAAGGCGGTTGGGAGCCTCTTGACGAGAGCGTTCGTCCGCGCGATAATGTAGGGGTAATGTATGCGCCGATAGAAGCGAACTTTTTCTATGATTTTGACAGTGAAAAATATGGGTCGGAGAAACATTCTAACGCATATTACTTGCAGATGATAAAAAAATGGGGCGCACTGAGCGATAAGCTGTATTTGTGGACGTACGGCGGGAATTTTATTCACAGATTGTCTTGGTTTGATTCCTTTGAGCCGATGAAGAAGGTTTATAAATACGCGAAAGAAAATAATGCCGTGTTTATGTTTAACGAGGGAGGCGGAACAAAGGTTTTATCTCGTTTTGATTCCTTGAAAATGTATTTACACGCAAAGCTTTCTTGGAAGACGGATATGAGCGAGCGTGAATACGATGAAATTTTAAACGATTTTTTCAAGCATTGGTTCAAGGAAGCGGCAGAGCCGATGAAACGCTATTTCGACGCTTTTCTTTCCGCTTCCGCCGAAAGGAAAAAAGAGTATGCCGTACCGGGACATTATCAAAAGAAATATAACGGATACATTTATGCCTGTCACAATCACGACGCGTTTACAGAGCAAGAATATGCGGAATGGGGCGGATATATAAACGAAGCTTTACGATTGGCTGAAAATCCGCTTGTAAGAAAACGTATTAAGGCGGAAGGCTTGGCGATAGAATACAACCGATTGTTAACATATTGCGACGTGCATGTGGGCGACGATGAGAATAATTACCTCCATTTCGATTCCAAAGAAATGTTAGAAACTCATAAAGCGAAAAGGGACGAACTTTTCGTTAACCTAAAGGAATTGTTTGGTGAAGAGTTGAAAATAGCTGAGGACGGAATTTGGAATGATAAAATTCTCGCTTGGTTAGACGGTACGTCGGACAAAGAAGTAAAGAGTTAATTTTGATAAGGCTTACTATCGTATCCTGTTCTATTGACAATTTGGCTACGATTAATGTTAAAAAGGATTGAGAGGAATATTATTATGGCAGAGCTTACTTACAAAGATCAACAATTTTATATAGACGGAAAAAAGTTTACTCTCTATTCGGGCGCGATACATTATTTCAGATGTCCGTCTGCCTATTGGTACGATCGTCTTTTGAAGTTAAAAGAGTGCGGGTTTAACACGGTGGAAACCTATCTTGCTTGGAATTTGCACGAACCCAAAGAGGGTGAGTTTGATTTTTCGGGCGAGTTGGATTTCGGTCGATTTTTAGATATCGCCGCCGAGCTTGGTTTGAAAGCAATCGTGCGTCCCGGTCCGTTTATTTGTGCGGAATGGGAAAACGGCGGGTTGCCTGCTTGGCTGCTTGCCTATAAGGATATTCAGCTCCGTTGCTACAATGCGATATTCCTTGAAAAAACGAGAAATTTTTTCAAGAAAGCGTTTGAGATTATTCGTCCCCGCTTGCTTTCAAACGGCGGCAACGTAATTATGTTGCAGGTGGAAAACGAATACGGTTCTTACGGAAACGACCATAACTATATGCGCGCGTTAGCGGATACGTATAAAGAGCTTGGAGCAGATTGTTTATATTTTACCTCCGACGGGATCGTTTTAAGTTTAATGAAAGCGGGAACGTTGGAAGATTGTTTGTGCTTTGTCAATTTTGGCAGCCAAACGGAACAAAGGATGGAGCTATTAAAGGAATACCGCCCTTCTCAGCCGCTTGTATGCGCGGAATTTTGGGGCGGTTGGTTTACGGCTTGGTATAATAAACGAGTGACGAGAGCTGAAAAGGAAATTAAGGAAGAAATTTCTCAATTTTTGAAAAACGGCTACGGGCTGAATTATTATATGTTTCACGGCGGCACGAATTTTGGGTTTATGAACGGAGCGCTCGTTTTAGACGACGGGAAATTTAAAGCCGTCACGACGTCTTACGACGATTATGCGCTTTTAAACGAAGCAGGCGATAGAACGGAAAACTATTATGCCGTTCGAAATGCGTTTATTGAAAACGGCTTGGAAGTCCCTAAGTTGACGGCAAAAGAAAGTAAAAAAATTGCGTATGGGCAAGTGCGTCTTACGCAATCGGCGGATTTATTTGAAAGCTTAAAAAATATCGGAACAGCGCAGGAAAGCATTACGCCTTTGCGTATGGAAGATTGCGGGCAAAATTACGGGTATATCCTTTATTCCACCGAGATAGAACAAACTGCGCCGGAGTATGAATATGCTTTGCGTATCGACGGGTTGGCGGATAGAGCGATTATCTTTGTTGACGGGAAAAAGAAAGGCGTATACGAGCGCGGCAGAGAAATTACGCCTATCGTTCTTGAAGAAAACGGCGGAAAGCCTTTGCGGTTAGACGTTTTCGTGGAAAATATGGGGCGTATCAATTACGGACCGTATCTTGGGGAAAAGAAAGGCATTGGCGCGGTTCGGCTTTCGCTCCAAAAGTTTTATCATTGGACGAATACCAGCTTGCCGATGGATAATTTAGAGAAGCTTGAATTTCAGCCCGTACAAAAAGAAAATACGGATAAACCTACGTTCTTCAAAGGGGAATTTTACGTGGACGAGGTTGCGGACACCTTCTTGAAAACGACTGGATTTGAAAAAGGCTTCGTCGTTATCAACGGATTTAATATAGGACGGTATTTTAATTCGGCAGGACCGCAGAATACGCTGTACGTTCCCGCTCCGATAGTAAAGCAAGGGAAAAACGAAATCATCGTGTTTGAATCCGACGAAACCAAACAGCCGATCGTGGAGTTTGTAGATAAACCGGAGTGGCAAGAGGAATTTTGATTTATGATAAGCAAGGGATATGATTTACATAAAAAAGGACCAATCGCGTGTTGGGACGAGGGGTTTTCTATTGGAAACGGTAAATTAGGCGCGCTTGTCTACGGAGATGAAAGCGTATGTTTTTCTTTGGACCGCGCGGGTTTATGGGATAATAGAGCCGCACCCCAGACAATGGAGAAAGGCTTTACGTACGCAAATATGGTTAGGCTTGTAAAGAGCGGGAAAGAGGAGGACTGGTCTGAATTTTTGCGCTTGTTTGACGAGTGTAGCGTTTTTTCTACTCCGACGAAAATCAACGCAGGCAAACTTATTTTCGATATAGCGGTCAATGAAAATACGGAATTTTTTCTGAATATCCGTACGGGCGAGGTATGCGTAGAAAGTGACGGACGGACATTACGAAGCTTTGCCGTTGCTGACGGAAAGCTGGGAGTCGCTTTTGCGGACGGAGACGTGTCCTTACGCATAGAGTTTCCCCCCTATTATTACCAAACGCTCGGTTATGCAAAGCCGAAGGTGTTCAAGGTAGGAGAAACGACGGTATACGCGCACAAAAACGTTAATTGTGTCTTTGGCGTTGCGTACCGTATTCGCCGAGAAAAAAATGGCACGCAGATTCTATATTATGTGTTTGACGAAAAAAACGAGGAACTTGCTATAAAGGATATAGAAGCTACGTTTGCAATAGGCGACGTAAGCTACGCTGCGCTTTTTCAACAGCATAAAAAATGGTGGCGAAGCTTTTGGGCAGAGTCCAACGTGTGCTTGCCCGATAAGGAAATGGAACGTGCGTATTATCTTTCTTATTATTTTTTTGGTAGCGGAAATCGATCGGGGAGTTATCCTATGCCCTTACAAGGGCTTTGGACTGCGTGTGACGGTGAATTACCTCCGTGGAAGGGGGATTATCATCACGATACGAATACGCAATTTACTTATATCTCTTATTTACGAGCAAATCACGTTGAGACGGGAAAATGTTTCGTGGAATATCTTTGGGATAATAAGTCCGTTTACGAGCGTTTTGCTAAGGATTTTTTCGGCGTGGAGGGAATACTTGTTCCTGCGACTTCGACGGCGGACGGAAAACCCATAGGCGGTTGGCCTATGTATACGTTGTCGCCCACGATGAGCATTTGGCTAGCAAAAAGCTTTGACGATTATTATCGGTATACGGGAGATGAGAGTTTTCTGCTGAATAAAGCAGAACCATTTTTCGAGGGAGTGGGGAAGGCGATATCAAGTTTGTTGCAGGAACGGAACGGCAAATTATATCTACCTCTTTCGTCTTCGCCCGAATACGGCGACTGTACCCGCGAGGCATTTTTAGAATGGTCAAACAATGATTTACAGCTTGTACGTTATTTATACGAAAAGTTGACGGAATATTGTGTAATTACGGGGAAAGAAAATACAGAGTATCAAGACAAATTAAATAAACTCGACGATTTTTATATAGACAAGGACGACATTTTGCTATTGGACGCTACTTCGCGAGTGGAAAAGACGCATAGGCATCACTCAAATTTGATGTGTATATATCCTTTGCAAACGTTAAAAGCCGACGGCGAACGGAATAGAAAAATAATAGAAGAAAACATTAAAAGGCTGGAAGAACTGGGCACTGGGCTTTGGGTTGGATTCTCGTTTCCGTGGTTTGCTTCTATTTGTTCAATGATAGCAAGTGCGAATAGAGCCTATTTTGCCTTAAAAACGTTTTGCAGATGTTTTTTGGGGGATAATGGTTTCCATTTGAATGGTGATTTCAAATATTACGGTGTTTCCCTTGCTCATTATCGTCCGTTTACTTTGGAAGCTAACTATGCTTATTGCGACGCAATACAAAATATGCTCGTACAGGATCATTTGGGATATCTATCGCTTTTTCCTTGCGTGCCGGATACGTGGAAAAATAAAAAACTCTCTTTTAGAAATTTTCTTACGTATAACGGCGTACGGATTGGAGCTAGTTATGAAAACGGTAAAGTGACAACGTTTACGATTTCTTCGCAAAAGCAAACGGAATTGACGATTAAAAACGTGTTCGGACAAAAGAATTTGCGCTTTTCCGACGGGAGGGAGATTTGCTGTGAAACGGGACAAAACTTCACCCTTATCGTAAAAGGTAAAGTATCGTTGCTGTATAAGAATGCAAAGAAGTGAACGCAATACAAACAAAGGGTTAAATAAAATGTTGTATCTAAAAATTTTTGACAAATGCAACAATGTGAAATTTGAAGCAAAAGGCAGTGAGATTAGAGCGATTTATTATGGCGAATGGAAGGAAGGCGACGAGGTTTCTATTCGCTTGGACGGAACGAACGTTCTTGCAATGCAATTCGACGAAACGTTGCAAGAAAGCTATGTGTATTGCCCCAATAAAAGCTTTACTTTCACGATACCAAACGCACGAGAATTGCAAATGGGCTATAACCCACAGGCATTTCAAGGCGATACGCATCTAATTTGCGCGAGAGAAGTCGAGGACGAGGAATTTTATAAATCGCGAAATATTGCGTTAAATTCCCACGATTTACGGCGTAAAACGGGTGGATTTCCGCATGCAAGCGCAAACTTCGTCACTCGTGAAGAGCCTTGCTTTTATGAGCGCAACGCCATAGACGGTGAAAAGAATAATCAAGGGCACGGACCATATCCCTATCACTCGTGGGCAGGCGGGGCGAGAAACGATTTGGAATATACGCTTGATTTCGGCAGAGAGGTGGAAGTAGAGAAATTGACCTTTTATCTTCGGGCGGATTTCAAGCACGATAGCAAGGGCGTTCCTCACGATAGCTATTGGAAAAATATAGATATTCAATTTGACGACGGAGAAATTATAAAAGGGAGCTTTAAGTTGGATAATACCGATTTAAATCCCGAAAACGAAAAAGGTCAAGAAATAGTTATAGAAAAGAAAAAGAAAACAAAAAAAATAAAACTTTTCAATTTTACACAAGCTACGGAAATTTTAGGTTTTGCGGCACTCACGCAAATGGAAGTTTACGGACAATACATTAAGGAGGATTTCAGTAAAATGGAAGTAAGACAGGCAAGCAACGCAAAGGACGTAAAGAACTACACGACGGAAAGATTGAGAGAGGAATTTCATATCGCAAATCTTTTCACGAAAGACAACGTGCGTATGGTATATAGCCATATCGACCGTATCATCACGGCGGGACTAATGCCCGTTCGTCAAGTATTAAAATTGGAAGCAGGCAAAGAACTTGCTGCGGATTATTTCTTACAACGCCGTGAAATGGGTTGTATCAATATCGGCGGTAAGGGTATTATCACGGTGGACGGCGTAGAATACGAAATGAACCCCCGCGACGGTATTTATATCGGTATGGGGAATAAAGAAATTACCTTTAAGAGCGTAGACGAAAACGCTCCTGCGAAATTCTACGTCAGCTCCTGCTCTGCGCATACGAGTTATCCCATCGTGAAAATCGACATTACGAAAGCAAAGAAAGTGCCTTGCGGCAGCGTAGAAGAATGTAATAAACGCGTCATCAATCAATACATACACCCCGAAGTAATGAAAAGCTGTCAGCTTTCGATGGGCTTGACGAATTTGGAAGTAGGCTCGAATTGGAACACAATGCCTTGCCATACGCACGATAGAAGAATGGAAGTGTATATGTATTTGGATATGGGCGAAAACGACGTCGTATTCCATATGATGGGCGAACCCACGCAAACCAGACATATTATTATGCACAACGAAGAGGCGGTGATTTCGCCGTCTTGGTCTATTCACTCTGGCGTAGGCACGAAGAACTACTCGTTCATTTGGGCAATGTGCGGCGAAAATCAAGAATTTACCGATATGGACCATATCGAAACGAAGGATTTGTTATAACCTTAAAGAGGAAAAACATAAAAAATGAACGATAAGTATTTATCCTTGATGGAAAAAACGCTTTCGGCTTATACGGACGAACATATTCTGCGTTATTTCAACGACGTAAAACGAAACGGGTTGACGGAGCACGGGTTTCCGAGATTGACGGCGAATATAGGGATACTTATTTCCTATGGTAGACGATGCGACTTACTACCGCTTTTTCTTGAAATGATGGAATTTTGTTGTAAAACGATTCCTACCGTTAAGGCAGCGAACGATTTTTCGGTGAGAGAAATGGTTTCGTGTATTATGGAATTGGAGAAAAACGAGGTTGTCAAGAAAGAGCATATAACGCGCTGGAAAGGGTATCTTGCGAAGATAAAACCAGAAAGTTGCTATGACCAATATGCAAAAACACTGACGGATTCCGTAAAGAATTGGGCGTTATTCACTGGGTGTAGTGAATATTTTAGACAAAGTATAGGGCTTTGTGACGCCTCTGAGTTTGTAGATCTTCAAATCGCGCAGCAATTACAATGGTTTGACGAAAACGGAATGTATATGGATGCAATGGATGAATTTCATCACCCACTCGTATACGATCTCGTTTCGCGCGGTCTAGTTGCACTTTTGCTGTTTGCCGGTTATCGCGGGAAATATTACAAGGTATTAGACGATATTTTGAGGAAAGCGGGCTTGTTGACGTTGAATATGCAGTCTGCTACAGGAGAGTGTGCATTTGGAGGAAGAAGCAATCAGTTTGTACATAATGAAGCGTGGCTGGCGGCAATTTTTGAGTATGAGTCTTCTCGTTATCAAAGAGAGGAAAACTATACTCTTGCTAAAAAATTTAAGGCTGCTGCGCTACAAGCGTTAAAGGTCATCGAGTTTTGGCTTTCTCAAAATCCCATTTCCCACGTTAAAAATAAATTCTCTATAAATTCGAAGTTTGGCTGTGAAAAATATGCTTATTTTGATAAATATATGATTACAACGGCTTCTAACTTATATACGGCGAGTTTATTTTGCGATGACGCTATTACTTCTTTGGAAACGGATTTTTCTCCTATGATTTGGAGTACTTCAAAATATTTCCACAAAACCTTTGTCAGAGCGGGGGAGTATTCGTTAGAGTTTGAGATGAACGCATCTGCGTATCTTGATGCGAACGGGTTAGGACGTATTCAAAAAAAAGGCGCGCCGAGCGCGATTTGTATTTCCGTTCCGTTCCCATTTTCGCAAGAAGGGTGTCATTATAGCACAGGAGATTACAAAAACGAGTGTAATTTTTCTGTTTGTCCGTCGATTAAAAAGGAAGACGGTTGGATTTTCGGGGCAGGAGTAAGTACGAAATATACGTTAGGCTTCGGCGAAATTGGTTCGAAAGATGCACAAATAAACTTTAATTGCAGTTTCGAGAACGGCGAAAAGCTCTGTTTTCTTTGTTCGGTAGACGAAGACGGCGTTTTGTTGAAAGCGCAAGGAAACGTAAACGAAGAAGTTGGAATTGCGTTGCCGATTTTTGCTTTCGATGGCAAAAACCACACTAAGATTAACGAAAGCAATAATCGAATAATCGTAGAATATGAAGGATGGAGCTGCGAATACTCGGCGCAAAATATTTCCAATTTACAAAAAGAATTTGCGAATCGCAATGGTATATATAAAGGATATATTGCGACGGGGAAAGGAAAGGTGAGCGTTAGAATAAAAATATATCCGTTCAAAGCGGAAGAAGGAGAATAGAAAAATGGAAAATATGTTTAATTTAAAAGGAAAAGTCGCTCTTGTGACGGGCGCGAGCTACGGGATTGGTTTTGCGATTGCAAAGGCTTTTGCAAACGCAGGTGCAACGATTGTTTTTAACGATATTAAGCAAGAATTTGTGGATAAAGGTCTTGCGGGATACGAAGCGGAAGGTATTAAAGCAAAAGGGTATGTATGCGACGTGACGGACGAGGACGCCGTAAACGCCCTCGTTGCTACGATTGAAAAGGAAGTGGGTGTTATTGATATTCTCGTGAATAACGCGGGCATTATCAAGCGTATTCCCATGCACGAAATGAGCGCGGCAGAATTCAGACAGGTTATCGACGTAGACTTGAACGCACCGTTTATTTGTGCGAAAGCGGTAATTCCCTCGATGATGAAAAAGGGCGGCGGCAAGATTATCAATATCTGCTCAATGATGAGCGAGCTTGGTAGAGAAACCGTATCTGCATACGCGGCGGCAAAGGGCGGATTAAAAATGCTGACGAGAAATATTGCAAGCGAATACGGCGAATACAACATTCAATGCAACGGCATTGGACCTGGATATATCGCTACCCCTCAAACGGCACCGCTTAGAGAAAGACAAGCGGACGGAAGCAGACACCCGTTTGATAGCTTTATTATCGCAAAAACGCCTGCTGCGCGTTGGGGCAAACCCGAAGATTTGGCAGGACCTGCGGTATTCCTTGCAAGCGAAGCGTCTAACTTTGTCAACGGACACGTTTTATACGTAGACGGCGGTATTTTGGCGTATATTGGTAAGCAACCTAAATAAGAAAAGAGAAGTAATGAACAGGAGGTGCTGCTATGAATAAGCATTTAAGTAGCGAAAATCAACAATGGGTTGAAAAAACTTGGAATAAATTAGACGAAAAGCTGTCAAAAGTAGCTTTGCGCTCTAAAAATAAGTTGCCGTATTCTACTGTATGCGGCGTACACGACGACTGGAAGAATGCTCCGTTGCAGTGGACGAACGGTTTTTGGGGCGGCTTGATGTGGTTAATGTATCTTGGGACAGGAAAGGACGTTTATAAAGCAACGGCAGAACATTCTGAGCGGTTGATGGATAAAGCATTTAATTATATGGACGGATTGAATCACGACGTTGGCTTTATGTGGCATATAACAAGCGGTGTGAATTATCGAATTACGGGTAATTTGGATTCAAAAAACCGTAATCTTATCGCGGCAATGTCGCTGATGAGTCGCTATAACATTGAGGGTAATTTTATTCGCTGTTGGAATGGTGGAGCTGATGAAGACGTATCCGGGTGGACGATTATTGACAGTATGTTGAATCTTCCATTGCTCTATTGGGCTAGCCGCGAAATTGGAGACACTCGTTTTAAGAAAGTGGCTATGCGGCAAGCCGATATGTCAATGCGCGATCACGTTCGTGCAGATGGTTCGGTAAATCATATTGTTGTTCACGATACGAAAAAGGCGGATACCGTGTTGGAAGTAAAGGCGAGGCAAGGCTATTCTAAAACTTCGTGTTGGTCTCGAGGTTGCGCGTGGGCGTTATACGGTTTTGTGCTTTCCTATATCCATACGAAAGAGCAACGTTATATAGATACGGCAGTTAAAGTGGCGGACTATTTTATTGCGGAAACGGCAAAAACGAATTGGTTGCCGAGATTGGATTTTTGTCAACCCGAAACGCCGTTATATTACGATTCAACCGCAGGTGCAATTGCTGCTTGCGGGTTAATAGAGTTGGCAAAAAACGTAGAGGAAAGCGAAAAGTTCCTTGTTCCTGCGTTGAATATTTTGAAAAATATGGAAAAAAATTGGTGCAATTGGGAAGAAAATGAAGATTGCATTTTACAAATGGGAAGTGAACGTTATGGAAGCAGAATTCATGAGCCGATCATTTATGGAGATTATTTCTTTGCGGAGGCTATTTTTAAATTGAAGGGTAATGATTTTTTGACTTGGTAAAATTTTAATAATTAAAGATGTCGTAAAAAAGAAAAGTTATGCCTTAAAACATCCTGATGAGTTTGAAATTGTGGGGGCGATTGATATATTGCCCTATAAATTGGCGCAAGCGCAACAACTTTTTAGCTTGTCAACCGATTGTTTGTATTCGTCGTTAGATGAATTTTTATCAAAAAAAGTTCCTTGCGACGTTGTTATCAACAGCACTATGGACGAAATGCATTATGCAACTTCTATGCAGCTTCTTCAAAACGGTTATAATATTTTATTAGAGAAACCGATTACAGGCAATGCAAAAGAGCTGTTGTCGTTAGAAAAGATAGCGGAAGAGAAAAACTGCAAAGTGGTAGTTTGCCACGTGTTGCGATATACGCCTTTTTATAGAAAAATCAAGGAAATCATTGATAGCGGGAAAATAGGTAAGGTGGTTGATATGCAGCTCAACGAGCACGTATGGCACGGGCATTTCGTCAACTCGTACGTGCGAGGGAAATGGCGCAGTGAAAAGGAATGCGGTTCGGGCTTTTTACTGGCAAAATGCTGTCATGATACCGATTTGATGTGTTGGTTAAACAACGCAACCGTGCCCACTGAGGTTTCAAGCTTCGGAGCGCGCGCTACCTATTGTCCCGAAAACGCACCTAAGGGGGCGACGGAATATTGTTATGATTGTCCCCATAAGGATAGCTGTGTATTCGACGCTATGCGTTTCGAGCTCGTAATGGACTGTTGTCCGCAATACACTTGGGTGAATTTGAAAAAGCCAATTGCCGAAATTACGGAAGAGGAAAAAATAGCCTTTTTGAAAAAGGACGTATACGGAAAATGCATGTATAACACGGGTATGGATATCGTTGACAGACAGTGCGTTTCTGTCAATTTTGCCAACGGTTCTATCGGTACGCTGAATATGGTCGGCGGGACAAGTAAGGCGGGTAGACATATCCACGTTATTTGTGAGTACGGCGAAATCATCGGCTACATAGAGGATAATAAAATCATTTACAGAGAATACAATAAAGGGTTGTCGGATACTAAGTATTTAAGCGACGATATGACGCATACGGACACCATAATCAAAATCGGTGAAGATTTCTCCGGTAAAGACAATTCGGTGACAGGACATTACGGCGGCGATTACTATATAGTTAAAGATTTAGTGCGTTTCTTAAATGGAGAGAAGACTTCGGTTTCTACAACGGTTATTAAAGATTCTATCAATAGCCATTTGATATGCTATGCCGCAGAATTAAGCAGGAAAGAAAAACGCATTGTGGATATTAAAACAGAATTTTTAGAAACTTGATAAAATTTCGTAGTGAAACGTGAAAAAAAGACCTGCAAATAAAAATCAAGTATTTTAATTTGACAATGTGAGGTCCGCTATGTTTGGAGAAAAAGAAGAAAATTACGGTTTTAGAAAAGAATTATTGCGCGAAAACGAGCCAAACGTTTGCGATAAAAATATCGTAGCGAAGAAAGAGGAGCTTTCCCTTGCTTGCGGCGTGTTTTTCACGAGCGAAGAGAGTACGGAAATAGCGGTGGCGAAAACGGATTTTCTCGAATTTTTAAGCGTTTCTTGCGGAATAGAAAAGCCGTTTAACGAAGACGGCGTGGAAATTTCTCTTAGTCTTGGCGGGGACTTAAAAGAAGTCAACGCGTATAAGGGCAGAAGAATCGTAGTTTCCGAGAATAAAATTCAAATTTACGGGTTCGATTATCGCGGACTTGCGTGCGCGTTGTTTGACGAGCCGATGAGCGTGTGGCAATGGTTAGGGCTGCTGCTGTTTATGGTGGCGATATATTATAAAGAAAAGATTTCGTGGAAAAATATCGTCGGGATAATTTTGTGCGTAGGCGCGTTGGCAATCATAAACTTTTTATAAAAAGAATTTCGAAGGAGAGAGTAACGTTGTTGTAGATGACTTCCAAGTACATTTGCACAAATCTATTTCGCATGATTTTTTTCTTCGTTTTTATTGTTTAGGCAATATAATTATACTACAAAAACGGAGAAAAAAACAGTTGTTTATATAGTCAGAAAAGCCTTTTGCCAATTGACTTTTTTGAATTTTACAATCGGCAAATATTATATAAAATTAAGGAGAAAATATGTTAAAAGGAATATCTAAAATTATTTCGCCGTCGTTATTAAAAATTTTAAGTGAAATGGGACACGGGGATGAAATCGTAATAGCGGACGGTAATTTTCCGAGCGAAACGAATGGCAAGAGGGTGGTACGCGCAGACGGAATAGGCGGCGTGGAAATGTTGAAAGCGGTTCTCTCTTTAATTCCGTTGGATACCTATGCTAACGAGAATTTTATGCTTATGCAAACGACGCAAGGCGACCCTACGCCTACCATTTGGGAGGAATATTTTGCGGTGGCAAACGAGAAAGACGATAACGTTCGTATTGGGGAATTAGAACGTTTTGCCTTTTACGAACGGGCGAAAAACGCTTACGCAGTAATTGCTACCAGTGAAGAAGCGGTTTATGCAAATATTATCATCAAGAAAGGCGTAATAAACTGAATATAAGAAAATGCAAAATATAGCATCTATCAAGCGAACTTATCGCTTGGTAGATGTTTTTTTTGTTATTGAAACGCTTCATTTGCACTCGTTCGCATTCTCCTTAAAATCTTTGTCAGATTTTAAGAAAAAAGTTATAAAAAAATTTCAAAAAAATTAAAAAACTTTTTTTGTTCGTTCAGGCGTTGAACTATCAAAAACTGTATAATCGAAAATACACGAAAGGAAAGAAAGATGAGAACGAGATATACACAAATAGAGATTTTGCTGTGTTTGTTTGATTGCAAAAGTCATACAATTTCTGAAATACAGAATAAAACGGGGTATGGGAGTCAACGATACGACGGCATATTCAAGAATTATCTATTTATTTACCGATTGAGATATACAAAGGAAGTAGAAAGGGTATACGTGGCGGTGGAGGAGTTATTTTGCAAAAGAACTTTTTATTAAAAATACTTTTTGAAAAAGGCGAAATAGAAGTGCTACTGCGAAGTCTTGATTGTAATATTGAAAACGTAAAGGCGCAAAGAGTAAAAGAAAAAATTGAAAGGATGTTAGGGAACGGGTAAGTACATAAATGGAACAAAAAAGAGAGGGTTATTCTTTACGGAAAGGTCGGCTAATACGTTTTCTAAAAAAGAATAATTTTACATTGGAGGATATAGCTGCAAAGATAGAAATAAGCGAAAGAGAATTGCAAGAGCGTTTAGACGATTGGGATTATTTTAACGCAGAAGAAATAGAACGGCTTGTAGAATTTGTCGGTGCAAAAGCGGCGTATGATATAATTTTCTTTCCTACACGGAAAGAAAAGGAAGAAATTAAGAAAAAAGCATTTAGGAGAAATAGGTGGGCAAAACGAAAAGAGTAAGAGATAGAAATTCGGCAATACAAGAAATGTTGTCGGACGGCGATAAATTGAGGAATTTCTACCGTTTTACGGCGCAAAATCCGCATATAAATCTTCACGACGCTTGTCAGATCGTCATCAAACGTCCTGATGCTTCGATATGCTTTTCTTATGAGGAATGGAACGGCGAAGCTTTGGAACGCCGAATTATCGCAGGGAGAAAGGGAATACCGTACTACGACGAAAACGGGAATAAGAAATTCGTATTCGACGTGCGGGATACGCACGGCAAGGAAAAATATAAACGCAGTATTTATCCTATGAGTAGGCTTTTGAAAGGCTTACGTGCTTTGACAGGTGCGGAAGTAAACGAAGTACAGGGCGATTATCGAAAAATAAAGGTTGGGGTTGTGAACTATCTCAATCAGAACGAACTGTTTTCGGAAGAAGACGAAGAAAGAAACCGCTTAATTATAGAGGGTATCACCTACTCTTTATATTGTAAGACAGGTTTTCCGAAAAATACGGGTATTTCCTTGCGCGGTATGCCGTATGGCTTATATGAAAACGCGGAATTATTTAAGGAAATGTATATCGACGCGGAAAATTTGTTTGATTCCATAGACGAAGCATATCGAGAATCGTTAAAGGAAATACCCGTCATAGACGATACGGAAGAAGAAACGGTATCGGACGAGCCCACTATACCCGTAAAGATTGTTGAAGAAGAAAAGCAACCTTTTCCTAAAAAGGAAAAATCAACAAACGCTTTATATAATTCATATATGGACGCGCAGGAAGAATATCCAAATGCCATCGTGATTATTCGTCTTGGCGATTTTTACGAGATAATGGGTGAGAACGCAAAAGTAATTGCGGACGAGCTTGACTTGACGTTGACGGGTCGCGACGTAGGACTTGAAGAGCGTGTACCAATGGTTGGATTTCCGTATCACGTTGCGGATCAATATATAGAAAAAATTCTTAAAAAGCATTCTATTGTGGTGGTAGAGCAAGGCGAAGAACCGAAATACATACTTTCGCATAAGCAGGTACGAGATGAAAGCGAAAAACCGCGCTTGATCGAGTTATCGGACGAGGACGCCACAGAGCTTGGCAACGCATTCGATGACGGAGAACTTACTGACGTTTATGACGGAGAGTATGACGAAGAAGCTTCGAACGAGCAGGAGGGCAATCAACAGCTACAAGAGAAAAAGGGTAAATCGATTAAAGAACGTAAACGCAAAGAAAAATCGCAAATATCGTTGTTTGATTTTATGGAACAGGCGGAAACGAAAGAGGCAAGCTATAAAGATTTGCAAGAGCAAATGATAAAACGGCAGTTAAAGCGCGGTAGCGGTTTTCAACACGGGAAGTTCCGTATTTATGAGAAGTATCAAACAAATCCGTCTATCAATGAGTTTGCCGAGTTGTTGAAAAAGGAATACGGCGTAGGCGGTTATGGTAGCTATGGAGATAGTCAAAGTCACGATGCAAAAGGCATTAAAATGTCGTGGCGAAAAGAAGAAACCCGCGATTTGATAGCCGATGCCTTCTTAAAATGGAACGAAGTAGCAGTACGCGTGGCAGATTTAATAGACGACGGAGATTATCTAACGGAAGAAGAAAAAGAAAAATATAATTGGTATTTGGAGGAAAGAAACGAGCAAATAAAATCCGTTGAAACAGTCAATACCACGCAAACGGATAAAGAGAACCCTGAACTCACGACCCTAAACGAAATCGGATTAGACCAAACGCCGTTTGGCGGGGCAAAATCGAAGTTCAGAAGCAATATCGAAGCGATACGTTTAATGGAACGGCTTTACGTAGAAAACCGTGCGCCGACGAATATGGAAAAGCTCACGCTTGCAAAATACGTAGGCTGGGGCGGACTTGCGAAAGCCTTTGATGAAAAGGACGAGAATTGGCAAAAGGAATACAAAGAACTCAAAGAAACGCTTTCAACGGACGATTACGCAAACGCAAGAGCAAGCGTATTGAGCGCGTACTATACGCCGAAAGAAGTGATAGAAGGTATGTATTCCGCGCTTGAACAGTTTGGCGTTAGGCGAAATGTTCCTTTCCCACCGTGATGCGAGAACGCGAATACAGGAATTAAAAGACGAGATATACGAAAACGCAATGGATTTGGTATATACGCTTTGTCCGGTACAAAATCACGAACAGCCGAATTGGGAAATGGGTGCGCGAAACTTAATCTTTGGGTTAGTGCTTGCGCTTTGCGAAGATTGTCTAAAAGGCAAAATTGAAGAAAAACAGTTATTGCTTTTCAACGTGTATCACAATATCACGAAGTATTGTTCGGAAGACACGACGGCGCTTAAAAAGTATTTATTGGAAGGACGCGACGAATTTTCAAAAGTACGTGGGCTTGTGAATACGGTACTGATTACGACGGAAAAGACTTTGACGAGCTATCTTTCGGAAGTGAACAGCTATATGCAACAGCTCGCAGACGACGGGATATTATCCTTAACGAGTGAGAACGATTTGGATATAGTGAATATGGACGAAGCAGCGAACGCGGTATTTATTATCGTGCCGGACGAACGTTTCACAAGACACCGTTTCGTAACGTTGTTTATTACGCAGATGTATAAAGAGCTTGTAGAAAAAGCGAATTTGAATTTGCGTAAGTCTCAAACGGAAACGGCGATATTGAAACGGAATACGTATTTTGTTTTAGATGAGTTCGGAAATTTGCCGAAGTTTGAAAATATGGAAGGAATGGTAACGGTAGCGCGTTCGCGTGGGATTCGATTCCTGTTCGTATTACAAAGTTTTTCGCAACTGACGGTCAAATACGGGCGCGACATAGGCGACGTTATCAAAACGAATTGCAACGTGAAAATCTTTATCGGTACGGACGATAGCGACACGCGAAAAGAATTTTCCGAGCTATGCGGACAAAAGAAGATTAAGAGCTTTTCCGTAAACACGAGCGTGGAACATTCCGCAAGTTCCACGACGGGCGCAGGAAATCAACCGCTTATTACGGTAGGTATGTTGGAACGGCTAAACGGCGACGAAAAGGGCGACGCGATTGTTTCGGTACGTGGTTATGAGCCGATATGGACGAAGTTCACGCCGTCGTATAAGCTACAACATATCTATTTCAAAGACGGAAAAGCGGATTTATCCAAGCGCGAAGCCGTACTGTTTAAGAAGCAAGATTACGTATTCGATATATACAAAGAGCAATTAGAAAGCGAAGAAGAAAAGATCCGCGATAAGTGTTTAGACGATCTCGAAGAATTGGAAAAAGAGGACGAAAAACAAGAGCGAGAGCAAGAGCAAGAGCGAGCAACGCATATAAGAGAACTACGTGCGAAGTGGGACAGTATTGTAAATGATATAGAACAAAAACTTCGTAAATTCGTCGTTTACCTTGACGGCAGGGATAGCCGAGTAGTGCTTGCGGCAAAGCTCGAAAACAAAGCGACTTTATTGTATACGCTAATGGATAATTATTCGCAATCAACGGCAGAGCGGATGATGGGAATGGCGGATTATATTTCGTCAAGATTGCTTTTGTTAGATAAAATACAAAAGCAAGCAGACAAAGCAAAAGGAGGATAGAAATTGAAAAAAAATAAAAACAAACGACTAATGCTAATCGGCGCGGCGGCGCTGATGGCAATGACAATGCCGTTATTGGTAGGAAACGTATCGGCAAGCGCAGACGAGTGTGAACACGACTACCAAACGGCGCAAGTAGAAGCAACCTGCACGGAACGGGGCTATATGCTATATGCGTGTACGGTTTGTGGGGACAGTTATCAAGATAACTACACGCAAGAAAAAGGGCACGGGTTTACAGACGTAATTGTAGAACCTACTTGTACGCATAAAGGTTATACGACGCATTTTTGTCAGGATTGCGGGTACGAATATACGGATACGTATTTGGACGCGACGGGGCATACCTACGACGACGTAATCGTAGAGCCGACGTGCGTAGAACAAGGATATACGACGCATACGTGTATTGAGTGTAATTATTTCTACGTGGATAGCGTAGTGCAAGCCAACGGACACGATTTTGAAGAAGAAATCAAGGAAGTGAATTGTATGGAAGGCGGTTATACGACGTACACTTGCAAGGTCTGTGAGTACACGTATCAAGATAACGTAGTAGAAGCAAAGGGACATACCCATCAAGAAAGCGTAGTAAAACCGACGTGCGTATCCTACGGGTTTACGGTACATTTATGCGCGGATTGTGGGGACAGGTACGTGACGAACTATGAAAAACCCGTTGGGCATAGTTTTGAAGATACCGTATTTGAAGCAACGCTGGAAAGTATTGGATATACCAAACATCAATGTACGGTATGCGATTACAGTTATCTTTCCGATTTCGTAACGAGTGGGGATAACGGCTATACGCAAATCCCCGACGAACCGACGGAAGAAGAACCGAGCGAACCTGTTCAGCCCGACACCCCCGTTGAGCCTGAAGAACCCGATACGCCGAGCGAACCTACCGAGCCTGAAACGCCCGTAGAGCCTGAACAGCCTGACGAGCCGAGCGAAGATACGGAACAGCACGAGTATATATTTAGTCCGTCGTTTGACGAAGAAAGCAAACTTTTGACGATTGCGTACGCTTGCGAGTGTGGAGAGATTTATGCAAGGAACTTGCAGTTGTTTATTACGGATAGCGCGGAGAATACAACGGTGGAAGTGGTAAACGGCAACGCGAGTATTGATTTTACGGAAAGAAAAGACGATTACACGATTATTGCAATCGACGAAACGGGAACGGTAGTCGGCGTGTTTGGCGTTGAGAATAAGGAAAACGTAGAAACGGTACTTCCCGATGTTCCCGACGAGCCGAATGATACGGACAAGCCCGAACAACCGCAAGAGCCGCAAGAACCAAGTGAACCTAACGAGCCTACAACGCCCGAAACGGACGATACGGAAAGCGAAGAAAAGCAAGAGAATAACGTATTGCTTCCCGTGCTTTTAGGCGTACTTGTCGTGCTTGGCGTAGGCGGTGTAATAACCTTTATTTTCATTAAGAGAAACAAAAAAAATAATAAAAATAAAACGAAGAAAGGAGAAAAATAATTATGACAAATTTATTAGCAACCACCTTTAACGATAGCTTACAAGGCATCGTAACGAAGCTCAACGAGCTTATGAACAGTTTTTGGATTTACATTGTACTTGCGATGGCGGCAGTCGTTGTAGTATGGGGCGCGTATATCGGGATCAAAGTAGCAATCGCGCATAGAAACGAAGATAAAATCAACGCAAGAGATATGGTGAAAAACCTTATTATCGGCATCGTGATTATGTTCGTAATCGCAGTCGGCGCACCGCTTCTTATCGAAGGCTTGTCGGCTTGGGTTGGTACGAGTTCTGCTGCGGCAGTCGTACCTACGGTATAAAAGGAAAAAAGAAAACCTGCCCTTTAACCGTAAAGGGCAGGAAAGAATTAAGCAAACAAATCGTTTATAGTAATTAATGTGATGTTGTGTTTTGAGGCTTCTTCTTTAACAGCCTGTGTAAAGCCACTTTTTGAGAAGAGATAGTAATACTTTTCAGAAACGTTCTTAAACAATGCGCTTGCATCAATGAGGTCATTTAATTCGGATAAGTCGAATAACTCATTTTTGAATTTACATTCGCAGAAAATACCTTTATTCCCATCAATACCGATTATATCAATATCATCTTGTTTCTTTTTAACGGGGTTGTTGCCCCACCATTTGCCGAACCCATTAGGGATAAATGGCAGTTTGTCATTTCGAGCTTGATTGATCATATATTCGCGGCAAATATCTTCAAAGACGAGTCCCATATAATCGGAAAGGGAATTGGAAATGCTTTCGGCGAGTTTACGTTCACCGAGAAGATTGATTTTGTTTTCATTAGGAAAGACAAAACGGTACCAAAACTTGAAGTAGTTATCCTTGATAAGATAAATGCTTTTCTTTGAGCCGTCTTTTTCTCCGTAGGGCACGGATTTTATAATGATACGAAGTTCTTTTAAGGTGTCGATATATTTAGAAACTTTTGTCGTTTCTTCATATACTTTACCTGAAATTTCACCGATTTTTGTCGCTCCATCAGACACGGACAAAAGAATAGAATTGTAGAAGAGTGGCTCACGTAATTCCATTCTAAGTAGGTTCATCGGTTCTCTCCGCATAACGGACATAGGCGACAATAACCCTTTTTCAATGTTTTCCGTGACGGAATATTTATCCGAAAAACTTAAAAGATAAAGTGGAATACCTCCTAAAATGCCGTAAGTAATCACTCTGTCGATATTAGACATTTTGGGATAGAAGTCTTTGGTTATTGTATAATCAAAAGGAAGCAACTCGTATTCGTGAGTTGCTCGTCCGTGAAGCGGGGAAGAAGAACCCATTACGTCGTTAACCATAAAGGAAACACTGCTACCGCATAAAATAAGCAGCAGATTAGACATATTTTTCCATTTATGGTCAATGACAGTCTGTAAAGCACTTTTAATGGACGGATCTTCCTTTGCAATATACGGAAACTCGTCAATAATGATAACGATTTTTTGATTGGAATCGTCCCTTTCAATCAAGTCGGTAAGAAATTCAAAAATCGGTTTCCATTCCTTGAACTGCGGAACAAAAGGGCAATGAAAGTATTCGCAAACGGTTTTTACGAAATCGCTTTGATTAAGCGGATTATTTTTCTCTTGTCCGGTGAAGAAAATACAGCGATGTTTTTCAGAAAAGGTTGTGAGCAAAGTAGATTTGCCTACACGTCTACGCCCATAAAAGTTTAGGAACTCAAAGTTAGTGGAATTATACAGTTCTTCTAACAAGGACATTTCTTTTTGACGACCAATCATATACACACCATCCTTAATTTATAATCTTGATTATTATAATCGTAAGTATATTATAAACGATATTATTAAAAAAGTCAAGAAAAATAAGAAGAAAAAGGAGAAATTTTTTATGAATAATTTATTTTTAGCGGCTACGCTGGATGGTAGCCTTGCACAAATCGTGGAAAAGCTGAACGTACTTATGGACAGTTTTTGGATGTATATCGTGCTTGCGCTTGCGGCGGTAATCGTAGTGTGGGGCGCGTATATCGGCATCAAGATTGCGATTGCGCATAAGAACGAAGAAAAAATCAACGCTCGTGATATGGTGAAAAACCTTATTATCGGTATCGTAATTATTTTCGTCGTAGCGATGGGCGCACCGCTTTTGATTGAAGGCTTGTCGGCTTGGGTAGGTATCGGGGCATAACCGCAAATACTGAAAGGAAAGGCGGCAAGAGAGCTTGTCGCCTTTTCAAAAATAAAACAAAGAGAGGGTTAATATGCTTATATTTTTTCAAGAACTTATAATGCTTATCTTCCTATGGCTTTTGCGGTTGATTGACGGGATTATGGATATATTTTCCGCAATGGCAGGTGTCACGGACGTGCGTATAAAAGGCGAAGACGTGAATATAATCGAGTTCCTCGTCGGGGATTCTACGGTAAGTACAATCTTTTGGTGTGTGTTCATTTTGGCGGTGGGATTAACTTGTATATTCGGGATCGTTGCCCTTGTCAAAAATATGATTGCCAATAATCGAAACGTATCGTCGATAATCGGGAAAATAGGGCTTTCGTTGCTTGGCACAATGGCAATGCTAACGGTAGTTATCTTGGGAATCCTTATTTCTAATTCGATATTAACGCTTGTAGCGGAAATTTTCCAAATCGGGAACACAACGAAATTATCTAACGCCTTATTTAATGCGTGCGCAGGTAAATGGCTCAACGGCTACACGATAGCGGAAGTGGATATAACGAGTTGTAGCGTTTCGGCTATTATGGGAGATTATGCTACAACGGCGTTTGGAATATGGCCCACGTCTTGGAAATGCAACGGAATCGTAAATCCCAATTCGTTTTTGTATTTGCCCGCAATGATTGCTTCGATTGCCATAATGATTGCGATGGTGGTTGCGATTATAAACCTTGCCAAGCGCGTGTATGAAATAGTGCTTATGTATATCGTAATGCCCGTATCTATGGCAACGCTACCTTTGGACGACGGGGCAAGATTTAAGGTTTGGCGAGAAACGTTCGTGACGAAAATTCTTCTTGCCTACGGTACGGTGTTTTCGGTAAATATATACGTATTGCTTTTACCGATCGTTTCAAAAATGCAAGTAGACGGGGTCGGTGAGTTTGGAAACGCTATGTTCCTAATTTTTATGATCATCGGCGGAGCAATGGTAATCCCCGCAGGGCAAAACCTGTTTGCAAGATTATTCGGACAAGCGGACGATATGCACGCGGGCGGAAGTTTTTTGCACAGCGCGTTCTACGGCGGGCGAATTATGGGTGCGTTGACGTTTGGCGCGGCGTATAAGCTGATTAGAAGTGGCGTTGGGGTAGGCAAAAGTATTTCAAGAAAAGTAAAAAAAGAAAATAACGACGAAAACGGCGAAACCGAAGCAAAGAACAACTCGGATAAGTTCTCGGAAACTCAGGCTTTGAAAACGTTAGAAGGAGGTAGTGAATAATGCGTATTATTCCTAAAAAAATCAAAGTAAAGAATACGGTTTGGAAATGCTATTCTATGCCAGATATTCTCGTTGCGCTGGTCGTGTTTTCGATTATATTCATTTCGATAACGGCAGGGAATTGGGGCGTAGCAATCTTTATGGGTTTCATTTCAGTGATTATGTTTATGCCGACGTCAGATGGGATTTTTTATTCGTGTATTTTTGAGAACTTGAAATTCCTATTTTCCAAAAAGAAATATAGCAAAGACGCGATAAAAGAAAAGGCGCGTATTGATACGCTTATCGGGCTGAAAGGTATTAAAGAGAACGGCTTATTGGAATACGCAAACGGGTATTTCGGGCGCGTGATAAAGGTAGGACAAAAGAACTTCGGGATAGAGGACGTTGTTCAGCAAAACATTGATATCGGCTATTTTGCCAACGCTTTCAAGCTTTTGGACGGAACGCAAACGGCGGATATCGTGAAGATAGACCGTCCCGTAAACCTTGACGAATTTTCTTATGAGGTGTTTGAACGGCTAACGGACGTAAAAGACGGTTTGGACGAGGAAGAAATCAAGAAAATTAAGATAAATCTTTTACAAGAAAGGATAGACAAAATAGACAGGCTGAACAATATCCGCAAACAATATATATCCGATTATTATATCGTGGTGTATGGGAAGAGTGAACTCGATCTTGAAAACAACGCTATCAATATCGCTTCTGAAATCAATAAATGCGGGCTTGAAACGAAGATTTTAGCGCGCAGGGATACGGCGGTGTTCTTAAAGTACAGCTATTCCCGTAATTTTGACGAACGGGAAGTGAACAAGGTGGAAGATACTGCGCTTTTAGACTGGGTAAAGCCGAACGAGATAGAGTTTAAAGCTAATTGCTATGTGATAGACGGCACGAAAGCGACGGTATTGACGATTGCGGATTATCCTTTGCGGGTAAAGAACGCTTGGGGTGCAGACCTTTTCAATATTCCGAACACAAAAGTCGTTATGCACGTAAAGCCCGTAGATAGGTATAAGGCGATTAAGCGCATAGATAAGGTAATCGGGGAAATGGAAACCAAACAAATCCTTTCGGAAAAGGCAAGTGAAGCGAATAGCGCGGAAACGCATAGGGCAACGATGCACGCGCTCTTGGATAGCTTGCAAACGGAAAACGAATGGCTTTTGGACGTCACCTTGACGGTGACGGCGTATAACTACTTGGAAGATCCGAATTACAAGAAAAAAGTACGCCGTTCAATGCTCACGGGTAATTTCAAACCGTCTATGCTATACGGGTTGCAGGTGGAAGGATTTAAGAGCGCAAGCATTTCTCCCGTATCTACGCTTTCTAACTTTGAGCGCGGAATAAACAGCTCGTCACTTGCGGCGGTGTTCCCGTTTGTGAGAACGTTCGTTATGGATAAGGGCGGATATATGCTCGGCGAGAATAAGAATAACCGTTATCCGTTTATTTTCAACCTTTGGAAACGCGGGAATTTGTATCAAAACTCTAACGGGTTTGTAATTGGCAAGTCGGGTAGTGGGAAATCGTATTTCTTGAAAAATTTAATTCTTAACGAGTGGGCGAACAATACGAGAATTATCGTATTAGATCCCGAAGCGGAATATTTGAATTTAACGAGGTCTCTTTACGGGAATATCCTTGACGTAGGGAATGCGAAAGAGGGAAGAATCAATCCTTTCCATATTTATAAAGTGTTAACGGAAGACGGTTCGGCTGCAGACCCGATTATTACTTTTAATACGCATTTGAAAATGTTGGAATCGTTTTTTAAGATTGTTTTTGTCGGAGCTTCGGTAGACGTTATTGAGCTTATCAATAACTTGGCGGTGGAAACGTATGAACGAAAAGGAATTACGGAGACGACGGACTGTACGGATTTTTCGCCCGAACAGTTCCCGATTTTTTCGGATATGCTGGAAACGCTCAAAGTAAAGGATAAAGAACAAATGGACGCATTAACGCTTCGGGATATGCGAACGGCAGAGCTGTATTTACAAAAATTCGTCAACGGTCGGTATAGCGATATTTGGAACGCGCCGTCCACGCTACAAGTAGATGCGGATTTAATAGATTTCAACTTTCAGTCGCTCTTTGCGAATAAGAACAATACCGTTGCAAACGCGCAAATGCTTTTGGTGTTCCGCTTTATCGAACAGGAAATTATCAATGCCAGAGAGTTAAACAAGAACGGTAAAAATCTTCATACAATGATCGTTTGTGACGAAGCGCATTTGTTTATCGACGCGAAATTCCCGATTGCGCTTGACTTTTTCTTCTCAATGTCAAAGCGTATCCGAAAATACGGCGGGAGCTTTATTCCCGCAACGCAAAATATAGCGGATTGGAACGCGAACGAAGAATTGCGCGGCAAGACGAGCGCGATTATCAAAAACAGTCAGTACACGTTTATTTTTAAGCTGTCTGCACCTGATATGAAAGACGTATTAGACGTGTATAAGGTCGGGGAGAGTTTTAACAACGACGAACAAAGAATGATAATTTCAGCGGGAACGGGGCAGGCGTTCTTTATCGGCTCAACGGAGCTTCGAGCTTGTGTGAGGATTATTGCGGGGGATTACGCAAAACGGCTTTTTGATGAAAATAAAAGAAAGGAGGAGAACAATGAAGCTTAAAAAACTAAGCACGGTAAAAGGTATGTTGGCGATTGTATGCGGTATATTTGCGGTGATTGGACTTGTTTGTATAAATAAACCAGAAACGCACACGGCAAGTGCAAGTACGACGCCGAAATATACCTTGACAGTTTCGGGCGAGCAGTTAGCCGGTGGTTGGGGCGGTAGCTCAACCTATGAGCTTACGGACGTTACGACGGTGAAAGTACAAAAGGGTACGGGGAATAAATACGATACGGTTAGTTTCTATTTAAGCGGTAGCTCGGTATCAGGTACGGGGACGTTGGTAAATAACAGCTACATAACGTTTTCAGACGTGACGATAAGCGCGTCGGTTTCGGATTGTAATATAACTATTTATGGAAGTCTTGGCGACGAAGTCGCGACGGGAACTTCCTCGATCTCCACAACGCTTCCCGACGGGAAATATAAAGTACGATTTATTATTTCCCGTTCAGGCGGTTCAGGTTATTCAATGTGGACGAGCATAGTAAACGTAGAGACGTATTTTTACGTAGACGCCAATAAACCGACCATTGTCGGTGCGTCAACGTCTACAACGTATTATAAAAATACGGCGTTTACGGTTTCGGCAAGCGATAGCGGTAGCGGCGTGAGCGCTTTATATATGAAAGCGCCGAGTGGAAGTTATACTTCCGTTGAAACGTCGAAAAGCTTTGGTGCGGGAAGTGCGAACGGGTTGTATTCGTTTTATGCTATAGATAACGCCGGGAATCAATCGGCGACCTATTACGTGTATTATGATAACGTAAAGCCGACGGGCGTTATCAAAAATTCGAGTGGCACAACGTTGACTTCCGCTTATACGAACGGAGCGTTTTATTATACGGCAAGCGACGGCGGAAGCGGTATCAGTTATTTACAGTATATGACGCCGAGTTCGTCAAGTTGGGCGAGCTATACGTCTGGAACGACGATTACGCTGACGGCAACAAACGGAACGTATCAATTCCGCGCGGTGGATAAAGCGGGGAATATTTCCGATACGGCTACAATATATCTTGATGCGACAAAACCCGTTGGCGTATTGTATAGCGGAGCGACGGCGGTAAGCACGGGAATAAAATCGACGGCGAGTTATATTAAATACGTTGGTTCGGACGCTTTGTCGGGAATAAAAACGGTGTACGTAAAGAAGCCTAACGCAAGTAGTTATACCACTTATACAAACGGCGCGCAACTGACGGCGAATGGGAGTTATTCGTTTTACGGAGTAGATAATGCAGGAAATTCGTCGGACGTAATGACGATTTCGTTGGATAATACACCGCCCGTTTTAACGTTATCCAAAGGAGATTGGGGCGATACGTTAAGCGAAAGTTTTACGGTAAGCGCAACGGATAATATCGGCGGTACGAAGCTGTACTATAAAACGCCAAGTGGTTCGTTCGTGCAGTCAACGGGTACGAGTGTTAGTATTGCCAAAACACAGCCCGACGGAACGTATCAGTTTTATGCAACGGACGGCTATGGGAATACGTCGGCAACGTATTCGGTGGTATTGAGTATTCCTGCGCCCGTAGCGCAGGTTGTGCAAGCAAGCGACGGCAATAAAATTTGCGTGATTTGGACGGATAATAATTGTTCGGCGTTGCTCGACGGAGAAAGCTACGTAAACGGCACGTGGATTAGCGCGGAGGGAGAGCATACGCTTGTGTTGACGAACGACGCAAACCGTTCTACTACGTACACTTTTTCGATTGAACATTATTATATTGTTTATGGAGTAGTCGAGCCAAGCTGTACGAAAATGGGATATAAGACTTATAAGTGTGAGAATTGTCATCACAGCTATTACGCAAATTATATAAGTGCGCTCGGTCATAATTACATTGTGACGAAAGAAGTGGAATCGACGTGTACGGAAGAGGGATATTCGGTTTACGTTTGTACCCGTTGCGAGGATTTTTATAACGACGATATCGTATCGGCAAACGGACACGATTTTAATTCTTGGTATATCGTAAAAGATTCCACGTGCATAGAAACGGGAACAAGGCGACGGGATTGTATCAGTTGCGGCGCGTATGAAACGGAAACGATAGAAGAAAAGGGACACGAGTATATTCCAATATTGACCGCGCCGACGTGTATTGAGCAAGGCTATACGACGAACGTATGTAGTAGATGTGATAATACTTATACGGATAGCTATACGCAAGCAGTGGGGCATAATTACGTAGCAACCGTGACTGAACCGACTTGTACGGAACGGGGCTATACCACGCAAACGTGTTCTCGGTGCGGTGATAATTACGTAGAAGATTATGTGGACGCAAACGGACACGCATACGGAGCTTGGAGTATTGCAAGCGAAGCAACTTGTCTTGAAAACGGTTTACGGTATAAAACGTGTGGAACTTGCGGTTATCAATATAATGAATCAATCCCCGCGCTTGGGCACGGCTACGAAGCGGAAGTGGTAGAGCCGACTTGCGTGGACAAAGGCTATACGACACATATTTGTATGCGTTGCGGAACGGGGTATAACGATACGTTCGTGGATGCACTCGGGCACGATTATCAGCCGATGCAAGTAGAGCCTACTTGTACGGAAGAAGGGTACGTAGGACAATGCTGTTCCCGTTGTTCGGATACGTATAAAACGCAAATTTTGAAAGCGAACGGACACGATTACGTGGAAACGTACGTGGAAGTGAGCTGCACGGAAGATGGTTGCGTTTTGCATATTTGTTTGACTTGTGGGTACGAATATAAAACGGATATTATAAAATCAAGCGGACATTCTTTGGCAACGCAAGTATTGCTTGCTTCCACGTGCGAAGAAAAAGGCGAAAGATATTACGGGTGCAGTAAATGTGAATATGAAAGAATCGACGAAATTCCTGCGCGTGGGCATAGTTATGAACTTACGGAAGAAAAAAATTCGGAGGGAGTGATTACAAGATTATATATTTGTTCTATTTGTACTGATTCTTATACGCAAGATATGGGCGTGCAGTATGAAAAGGTATCCAACTACGTGGAATATCTTTTCGACAAGTACAGCCCGTATATGATGTGGGTATTCTTAGCTACAGCGGGCGTATGGTCGATCGGAATGGGTATTGCTATTATAATCGCCCACAAGAACGAGGATAAAGCAAAAGCAAAGAAAATGCTTGTAAACTATGGCATCGGGCTAATAATTATCTTTGGACTTTTAGTCGCTGCGCCGTATCTTGCGCGCGGAATCGCCGCGTTAGTGAGCTAATAAAAAAATTCTTAAAATTTGTAGGGTGAAAATTGCTCAAAACAGTTGACAAACATAAAAAATTGTGCTATCGTATGAATACGATAATCGTAATAATACGATATTCGTAAAAAAGAAAGGAGATTGATTTATGAAAACAGCGGAACTGAAAAGGAAAGCAAGAGAGAACGAAGGTATGACCGTTAAAGAAATCAAAGCGTATGAAAAGCTTGTTAAGCCGAAAGTACACGTGTACGGAAAATACGGAACGCTCGCCAAGAAATACTTGCAAGAGTATAATATCGTTAAGTATATGGCGTTGGCGGGGGATTTGCCCGAATACCTGCACGGTATTGACGAGCAAGCGGACGAAATGTATAAGGTTATGTACGAAAAACTGTCTAAATCTGAACAGTTCCAAAAGACGGGAGTGTTTTTACACGATTTGCGCGTGGAAGAAGAAATCAAACGTCGGATTGAAGAAGAAATCTTGAGTCAACTTGTGTATGTAAGTTAAGGGAGGTCAACTATGAGAGCAATTTTCAAAGGATTAGGCAAAGCTATAAGAGTGGTATTAGGCGTAGGATTGATTGCTGCGAATATCGTTTTGGACGGCGTTGGACTTATTCTCGGCGCAATTACGAAAGGATAGTATCAATACGATTGACAAAGACAATTAAATATGCTATACTTTCCATAACGAAACTATGAGAGGTAAGTTATGGAAAGGAAAGCAAATACCCCGATGCGCGAAACGAGGCGTAGATATGAGGAAAAGCATAAAGAAGAACGGAAAGCGACGAATAAGGTATTCGGTACGAGCATTCCGAGAAAGGCTTGCGAGGAAATAGACGACTTTTTGAAGGCTCGTAATATTTCTAAGGTCGATCTGATTTATGCGGGATATGAAGCGTTAAAGCAGAATATCCGAAAATAATCTACATAAAAAACAGGAGAGCGCATCGAAACACGGTGCGTTCTCTTTTTTATATTATATAATAATGTGAGGAGAAGAAATGAATTTACCGAGAATGAGAAGTATTAGGCAAGCGTTGGAAATGATAAAGGAAGAAGACCCGAATAGTTGTTTGACGAGTTATTATATTCGAGATTTGTGCAAGAAAAATAAAGTTCGGCATATTAAATCGGGAACGAAAATAATGGTTAATTACGATGACTTGCTAAAATTTATTAGCGAAAAATAAGTAAGGAGAATTAAATAATGGCTACGATAGTTGAACGGGAAAGAGTAGATGGGACAAAGGCTTATATGATACAGGTAAGTGTAAATATGGTTGGTAGCAAAAAAACGATAAGAAAATCAAAAACAGTAGTGTTGCCGTCTAACTTGTCAAAAAGACAAAGAGAAAAGGAATTGGAGCGAATTTCTGTTGAGTACGAAAAAGAAATGAAATCAATGTACGGTGTTGCGAACTATGTTTATGGAACGCCAGATACAACATTTGAAGAATTTTCGCAAAAATGGTTGGAGAGGATAAAAAGGGATAAATCGGCAAGCCATTATGCAAACAGTAAATTGGCGTTGAAAGATATCAATTCCGCAATCGGTGGGTATAAATTAAAAGATATTACGCCTAGCATTTTGCAATATTTTTATGATAGACTTGATGAAAAGAAATTAGAAATCGTAAAAGTGAAAGTAAAAGAGAAACGATTAAACGAGTTATTGAGTAAATATAAAGTTGCAAGATATAAAATAGCCAAAGCACTCGGGGTAAGCGATGTGAGTTTAAAGGCTATGTTGGAAGGAAAAAACGTTAGATTGGAAAGTGCAGAAAAAGTCGCAAAAAATACAGGAAAAAAGTTGGACGAATTGTTTGATATTCAAATTATTTATCAAAAGTACGCATATCAAACAATTCGAAAGATAAAAGTGACGGTTCAAGGGATTTTAACATATGCTAAGAAGTTGAGGTTAATAGAGCATAATTTCGCTACGAGAGAATATCTTGATTATCCCGAACAAATAAAAAATATTCCCGAACATTTATCGGAAGAAAATTCGTTAGCGTTTTATAGGTTTTTGGTTGAGTGTAAAGATATAAAAAAAAGGACGATAGCGTTAATCGTTCTTTTAACAGGGTTGCGACGTGGGGAAATTTGTGGGTTGGAATTATCCGATATAGATTTAAATAATCAAACGATAACCGTACGTCGTTCAAGAGTAGTGGTTAATGGGTTCGGCTTAATAGAAAAAGAGCCGAAAAATCAAACGTCGGTACGAACTTTTTCAATACCGAAAATTCTTGTGGACTGTTTGACCGAATATATTGTTTGGAGAGAAAATAAGAGAAATGAACACGGAGATGCTTGGAAGGCAGGAAATAAATTG